>DATCDS010000111.1:0-6117 GCA_036510515.1 Vulcanimicrobiaceae bacterium | reverse complement strand
GAGCGGCGCGACGCGCTTGCGCGGCTTGCGCGTCACCGCGCCGATCGTGGTGATGGATGGCGACGGCGACGGCGGTTTGGCCGCATTCGAGGCACGCGGAGCGGCGGTGCGCGGCGCGTTGTGCGACGTGCCGCAGGCCTACGAAGCCGCCTTGCAGCCCGAGGATTTGGCCGTGTTGATCTACACGTCGGGCACGACCGGCAACCCCAAAGGCGTGATGCTTTCGCACGATAACCTGGGCTTCCACGCGCGTGCGACGTTAGCAGTCGCCAGCGACGTGCTGTTTCCCGGGGCGGACGTCCTGTCGGCTTTGCCGTACTCGCACATCTTCGAGCACGCCACGCTCTACATGTACTTGCTCGCTAGAACCCGCTACAGCATTTGCGCGGATCCCACCAAGCTGCTCGACGACCTGCGCGACGTTCGGCCGGTGATGATGACGGCCGTCCCGCGAATCTTCGATCGCGTCCTGACGGGCGTCGCCGGAAAAGCGATGCAGCACGGCGGCCTGCAAGCCGCGCTGGTGCCGTGGGCGCTAAAGATCGGCCAACGCTACGCCTACGCGACGGCGATGGGCGACGGCGCGTCGTTGTGGTTGCGCGCGCGCTACGCGCTGGCCAAGGCGATCGTCTTGAACAAGGTGCGGGCATCGCTGGGCTTGGATCGCATTCGCTCGATTCTTAGCGGCAGTGCGGCGCTGCACAACGACGTCGCCATGACCTTCTTGGGGATGGGCGTCACGATCGTTCAGGGGTACGGGTTAACCGAAACCTCGCCGGTGCTGACGGTCAATCCGGCGAGCGCCAATCGTTACGGCACCGTCGGGTCCGGCATCGCGGGCACCGAGTTGAAGATTGCCGAGGACGGCGAGATCCTCGCGCGCGGGCGCCAGGTCATGCAAGGGTACTATCGCGATCCCGAGGGAACCGCCGCAGCCATGGCGGACGGCTGGTTTCATACCGGCGATATCGGCAAGCTCGACGCGGAAGGCTACCTGACGATCACCGATCGCAAGAAGGAGGTCTTCAAACTGTCGACCGGGCGATTCATTTCGCCGGCGCGCGTCGAAGCAGCGCTCAAACGTTCGATCTTTCTCACGCAGGCCGTCGTCGTCGGCGACGGCCGGCCATTTCCGATCGCGCTGATCTGTCCCAACCGCGAGTTGATTCGCAGCGCCGCGCCCGACCAAAGCACCGACGACTTCGTTCGCGCCGAGACCCTTCGTCAAACCGCCGACCTGGGTTCTCACGAACGCATCCGTTACGTCGTCGTTCTTCCCAACGACCTCACGGTCGAAAGCGGCGAGCTCTCTCCGTCGATGAAGGTCAAACGGCGAATCGTCGAATCCCGCTACGCCGCACCAATCGCCGCCGCTTATGCCGGCGCCGCCACGGCGTAGTCGTGCCGTTTCTTTCGCTGGTGCATCTGCACGAACTGCGCTGCGCGACCTGCGATGCCGAACTTGCAACGGCCGGCGCGCGATCGTTTGTGGTTGGCGCGGACGGCGAGCCGATCGACTTCGCCGCGGACGATGGCCCTGCCGAGATGACCGTGGTCATGATCTGTGCCAACGGGCACGACACCGAACTGCTGGTTCCCAACGAGATCGGCGCCGAGGAGACGCTGTCGACGCCCGATGAGGCCCCGATCGCGGGCGATGCGGTCCTCACGGAGGGCAAAACGGAATCGGGGAAACCGCTGGGGCCCCTGGCGCCTTAGCCCGGAGGTCTTTGCCCGCGCCGAGCCATATGCTACGGCATGAGCTTTCTACGCGCGTTTTCCGCGGCGATCGCGGTCATCTTTTGTTGTAGTTTCGCAACGCCGATGCGCGGTCGAGCCGACGGGTCGGCGCCGCGCGGGTACCTGGCGTCACAAGCGGCCGCCGAGGCGCGCGACGAAGCGATCGTCGACGCTTCGCCGCAAGCCGCGCAAGCGACGCGCGACGAAATGGGGTTGGCCTCGTACGTGCACCGCATGGGCCAGCCCGGCGATCTGCGTTCGGCGATATACGTGCGCGATCAGTTGCGCAAAGCCGGATGGAATGCGAATCTCGTCACCTACGTCGTGCCGATCGCGTGGCCGTATCGACAAGAGCTGACGCTGCTGTCGCCGCACAAGGTCGCGATCGATCTGCACGAACCGGCCGTTCCCGGCGATCCGTACTCGCGCAATCACAAAGCGATCGGCGTTCCGTACTCCGGATACTCCAACGACGGCGATGTGACCGGACCCATCGTCTACGCCAACGAGGCGACGCCGGCCGACTTCCAAGCCTTGGCCGCGATGCACGTCAACGTGCGCGGGGCGATTATCATCGCGCGCGTAGGCGGCGGCGCACTGACTGGCAAAGCCTTCGAAGGCGCCAAACACGGCGCGAAGGCCGTCTTCGTTTTCGCCGATCCGATGAGCGGCGGCTACTGGAACGGCGATACGTACCCCAAGGGTCCGTGGCGTCCGCTGGGCGGCACGATGCGCAACACGATGACCTTTACCAACGATCCCGGCGATCCGACCGCGATCGGCATCCCCGTGCCCGGGGCCAAACATAAGCCGTTTTCGGCGATTAAATTGCCCAGCATTCCCGAGATGCCGATCACGGGCATCGTGGCCAAACAGTTGCTCGCGGCGATGAGCGGCCCGTCCGCGCCGGCGGACTGGCATCCGGGGTTCGGCATGGCGATTCATCTCGGCGGAAACGCGCACGCGCGCGCGCACTTCGTGCTGAAATCCAAGCGTTTCTTCGGGCCGATTTGGGACGTGATCGCAACGATGCCCGGCGTCGATGCGAAACAGATGGTCGTCGTCGGCGGTCACCGCGACGCGTGGACCTACGGCGCCGTCGATCCGATCAGCGGCACGGTCGATCTTCTGCAACTGGGACGTGCCTACGGAAAACTGCGCGAGACCGGCTGGAAGCCGCAGCGCACCGTCGTCATCGCGTCGTGGGACGGCGAAGAACTCAACCTCTTCGGCAGCGCGACGTGGGTGCAGCAGCACGAGAAGGAACTGCGCGACGGCATGGTCGCGTACGTCAACACCGATGAGGTCGCCTACGGCCCGACGTTCGGAGCCTATGCAACGCCCGATCTCGACGGCGTGATCCTATCGGTCGCAACGGTAGCAACCGCACCGGACGGACGCGCGCTGAGCGCGTACTGGGCCGCGCAGGGCAAACGCAGCGGCATCGGCGCGATCGGCGGCGGCAGCGATCACGAGTCGTTCGTCTATCACGAAAACCTTCCGGCCGCCGGCGCCGGCTACGGCGGCCCGTTCGGCACGTATCATTCCGCCTACGACGACCCGGCCTCGCTCCGCATTCTGGATCCGGGCATGCACTATTCGGTCGCGGCTTCGCGTTTCACGTCGCTCTTGGTCTTGCGCTTAGCCGACGCGACCTATCCCGACGTACGCCTGGGCGCGCTCGCGCACGCACTGCGCGATCGCATCACCGCCTTCGCCGCCGAAAAAACCGATGATCCCGCTCGCCGCGCGGCCGTCGCCGCCCAGCTCGGCCTCGACGCGGACGCGTTTGTAACGGCGGCCGACAGGTTGGATGCCGTGGCGGACGGCGACGTCAGGGATGGGCGCACGGCAGATGCCGCCGCGGTCTACCAAGATCTGCGCGGAAGCGAGGCCGCATTCTTCGACACGCAAACGACCGCATGGCAGCGCACATTGCTCTACGATCTCAACGGGTACACATCGTCGACGCTGCCGACGCTCGATGCCACGCTCGATCCAACGACCGGCGCCGCCGCGCTGGCAACCCTCGATACCGCCTTCAAGAACGCCATTGCCGCAACGACGGGCTCGTAGGGAACCTAGATCCAGCGCTGGATGGCCTCGACGGTGTCGCCTGGATTGGTATTAAAGCATATCTTGGCGTCGGGGGCTTGGCTATGCACGATGTTGATCAATCGTTCGAACAACAAGAAATGCGCGGGGATGTTTCGGACGCCCGCTCCGATCAAGACGCAGTCAAACTTCGTCTTCGCGAGTTGTTCCGAGACGACGGCCTCTGCGGTTTCGCCGAGATCGATCATGCACGCGTGCGGGGCGTAGCCGAGGTCGATCAGCCGTTGCATTTCGGCCTTTATCGCCGCCGATACTTTTGCGGCATCCAAGCCGGGGATGTTCGTGAAATCGACCAACGTCGGATCGAAGCCGATGGTGAGAACGCGTTTTGGGATGGTCACTGACTAAAGCCTCCGGAATCGTGCCGTCGTTGTGGCGAGGATGGCGTCGTAGCGTTTGAGGGCGGTGCGAGCGTCGATCGTGGGGGCGGCATCGCTGCCTTCAACGGAGCGCTCTAAGCCGCCGTATGCGTCGCGGAGGTAGAGCAGGGAGACAAAGTCGTGCGAGTAGGCGCCTTCGGAATCGTCCGGACTTGCGACGCTCGCAACGCCGATTACATCGCGCTGCAGCGTCGCCGTTTGCGCGCTCGATAAGCCGCCGCGCTTGGCCAGCGCCCTAGCCTGCGCGGCGAGCGAAGCGACGGTCGCCTCGCGCGCTTCGACCGTCCGTGCGAACGCATATTGCTCGCGTAGATCGGCATCCGTGGGCGCGATGCGCGGATCGCGCAGCACGGTGAACGAGCGCTGCAGGGTCGCACCGTTGACCGAGAGGGAGACGCTATATCGTCCCGGCGGGGCGAGCGGGCCGCGTCCGTTGTCTCCGCTGCCTTTGCTATCGCGGAAGTTCCACAGAAAACGATGATGACCGGCGGTCGCCGACGGAACCGGCGTTGTCGAAAGCCAGACCGGCGCGACGACGGCCGCGTTGGGATCGGGAACGATCGGCCGGTCGGTACTCGACCAGCGCCGCACGACGTTGCCGGCGGCATCGCGAACGCTCAGAACGACCGGCGTGCGCGCGTCGCCGCGCAGGATGTAATCGAAGATTGCAGCCGCCGGCGGATTGGCCGACGTCGGCTCGTCCTTGGGAAACGGCGTGCCTTCGTCGCTCCCGCCGCGCAGCCGGTATGCCGTCGCGGGCGTGAAGAGGTAGGCGTCCGAGCGCAGCGCGACGTGCGCGTCGCGCAATGGCGATGCGTCGTCGAGGATCCAAAACGCGCGGCCATGGGTGGCGATCACGACATCGTCGCCGTTAAAGGCGATATCCCGGATCGAAGTGACGGGCAGATTGAGCTGCATCGACGACCAATGCGCGCCATCGTCGGTGGAAACGTACATCCCGGTCTCCGTCCCGGCGTACAGGAGGCCGCGCCGCCTGGGATCCTCGCGCACGACGTTGACGAAGGCGCCGTTGGGAATACCAGAAACGATCGCCGTCCAGGTCGATCCGCCGTCGCGCGTGCGATAGATGTGTGGCCGCA
Source organism: Vulcanimicrobiaceae bacterium (assembly GCA_036510515.1). Taxonomy (GTDB): domain Bacteria; phylum Vulcanimicrobiota; class Vulcanimicrobiia; order Vulcanimicrobiales; family Vulcanimicrobiaceae; genus JALYSX01. The sequence continues at coordinate 782 of DATCDS010000111.1, read as the reverse complement.
GATCCTCCAGACGATGGCGATCGATCGCCGCGTACGCCACGTTCTTATTGAAGTGCGACGCGTCGATCAGGCCGATCTTGCTCCAGGGCGTCAGCCCGCGCGGCGTGACGTTGCGCCAGTGGGCGCCGCCATCCCGCGTGAGCCAGATCCATCCGTCGTCGGTTCCGGCCCACAGCAGTTTGGCATCCAGCGGTGATGGCGCGATCGTGTAGACGACGCCGTGACGATGCACGCCGTTGTTGTCGGCGATGGTCGGCGCGTCCAGCGTCGCCGGTGTGTTTTGCGTGGGGCGCGTGAGATCGGGGCTGACGACCGTCCAGCTTTGGCCGCGGTTGCGCGAACGGAAAATAACCTGGTGACCGAAATATAGCGACGTTTTGTCGGCGGCCGAAAACACCACCGGCAGCGTCCAGGTATTCAGCCAGACCGTTCCCGGTCGCGAGAGCGTCGGATCGACGCTCTGCTCCCAATCGGTCGTGACGTTTTCGAGCGTGAGGGTGTCGCCGAACACGAAGCCCGGATGACGCGGATCGGGCGCGATATAACCGTTCTCGCCGCCGACGTCGAGCGGCAGCCAATCCAACGGGCCGATGCCGCTATGGCGGCTGCGGCTTACGACCGTCGCGGCGCCGGAGTCCTGTTGCGCGCCGTAGACCCAATACGGGAAGCGGCGGTCGGTGATGATGTGATAGAACTGCCCCGTGGGTTGATTGTACCAACTCGACCACGTCTGCGCGCGATCGACCGAGACGACCACGCCCTGATCGCTGCCTAAAATCATT
>DATCDS010000110.1:0-6534 GCA_036510515.1 Vulcanimicrobiaceae bacterium | reverse complement strand
CTGTACGAATACGTTCCGCCGCCGGAGTTGATTGCGTACAGCGTACCGTTGGGCGCGACCGCGAGCTGAGAGGCCAGCCCCGAAATGTTGGTCCAGCTTCCGCTTGCGTAATGCCAGATGTATTTATCGGCCCCGGCGGGCGCGTTTGAAAGCACCCACAGCGAACCGTCGGGAGCGGCGGCGGCAGAACTTGCCGCACCAGGAATCTGCGTCCAATTCAAGCCTTGAACAGCGCTCTGCGGCCGAACGTTCATGACGCTCGAAGGAAGAATCGCGGTCTTGGCCATCGGCGCGGCTTTGATAAGCGCGGGCGAAGCGGATCGCGGCATGGACATCTGCGGCAGAACTTGCGCGTGCCCGCCGCTGCCCGCCGAGGAACATCCGGCAATAAGTACGGCAACCGCTAACGCACCAAGTGCAATGTCGGATCGGCGGTATTTGACCACGCTAATCATGTTGAAATACCTCCGGATCTTGTTACCGCACTATTCGGCCGAACCGTCAATCTTCTCAAAGCCGTCCCACAGACCTTTTCGGGGCAACCATGCCGCCCCGCCTTAACTCCTAACCCCTAAACGCCCACGCGGGATAGGAGCTAAGCTACCCTAAGACGAGGCCCCCCTCCGGACCCGGCGCAGGGCCCCTCGTTTGCCGGGCCTTGGATCGCTTTGCGCCACGCGCGGATCGTTAGTCGCCTAAGACCGGCCGCGAGGAGCCTCGCGTTTCAAAAGGCCTTTAGAGATCGGGCTTGGCGCATTGCGCCCGCGCTCCCGGCAGCCCGGCAAGGGGGCCTCATTTTAGGGTAGCTTAGCTCCTATCCCGAGTGGGCGTTTAGGGGCCTACGAGGCAGGCGCTTAATCGCGCGAAGCCAAGCCGTCAAGAATGGGAACGTCCGATTCTCGTTTTATAGGGCCGGGGTTGTTGGCCGTTTGCGGCATCGCGTTCGCACTGCTTCTCGTCGAGATCGTCACCCGCGGTTCGCTCCCCTGGTACGGTAACTTCGGATGGTCGTTGGCCGCGTCGGATCGGCCGTATGTGATGCAGGTCACGTCCGTGTCGCCATCCGGTCCCGCTTGGCGCGGCGGAGTACGGCGGGGCGACGAGATCGACGTCCGCGACTATTCATTTGCCGATCGCAGCTCCATCGTCGTCACTCCCCTGCCCAACCGCGTATTGCAGTTGCAGGTCCGTCGCGCAGGAAGCATTCGAACGACAGCGGTCGATCCGGTCCAAACTCCACTGCTGTGGGATCGATGGCTTGCGTTTGTGGGCGCGTCGTGGATGCTCGCGTTTGCGGCGCTCATAGCCTGGCGCAGGCCGAATCTTCCCGAAGCACGACTGCTCTCGCTCACGCTTTCCGTCTTCGGTATCTCTAATGCGTTGTGGTTCGGATGGTTCAATACGGCCTACCCGATAGCGAACGTTGCCGCGTGGGTGATCTTCGGCGCGACGACGAGTGCCGTTCAGGCGATCCTGGCTAGGTTCGCGTCGCTCTTTGCCCGGCCGTTGAGCCCCCTGCGGCGATTCCTCGCGCTCGCTACGTATGCGATCACCGCTTTGAGTTTCGCCTTGTACGTACTGACCATCGTCGCGATAACGACGCTGCATCCGGATCCGATTGCGCTGATTTTTGGCTGGTGGAGTTCCTATTTCAACCACGTCATCGGGATCGCACTCATCCTTCCGGAATTTCTGGCCCTGTGTTGCTGCTTCTTGGCCATTGCGGCCAGTCGAGGAGCGGAACGGCAGCGCGCGGCATGGGCCGTCATGTCGTTAACCCTCCTATTTGGATCGATTTTCGTTTCCGATATTTTTTCCGACTTGACGACATCCGGCGAGACGTTGAACCGCGACGTCCTCCAACCGCTGGTAAACCTTGCCTTTTTTGTAACGCCCGTGGGGCTTACGTATGCGCTGCTGAATCGGCGCCTACTCGACATTGGGTTCGTCGTAAACCGCGCGGCGATATTCGCCGGAGTGTCCTTAATCGTCGTGGGGATCTTCATCCTCGTAGAGCTCGCTATCGTTGGATGGGTGACCGATGCGAGCCGTGCAACGAGCACGCTCGTCAACCTTAGCGTCGCCCTCCTCCTCGGCCTTTCGTTGCGGTTTATCCACCGACGCGTCGAAGGGTTTGTCGACAACGTCTTCTTTCGGAAGCGCCACGAGAATGTGGTCGCCCTTCGCCGGTTCGCGCGCGAGGCGCTTTTCATTACGGACGCGCAGACGTTGCTGTCACGTACGATCGACGAGGTGAAGCGGCGCACCGAAACGGACGAAGTTGGCGTGCTGGTGCAGGGCCCCGCGGGCTATGCTTTCGCCGGCGCCGGCCCCGCGTTGGCCGACATCGACGGGAACGATTCGGCCATTCTCGCGCTGCGCACGTGGCACGAATCGATCGATCTGCGCGCGTATGCGACCGCCGTTTCCGGCGAATATGCCTTCCCTATGGTCGCGCGGGCAAAGCTGCTCGGCGTGTTGGTCTGCGGGCGAAAGCGCAACGAGGAGGCGTACGCGCCGGACGAGCGCGAGGCGCTCCAAACCGTCGCCCAAGACGTCGGCGCGGCGCTCGACTTCTTGTCTTCGACGCCGGACCTGCAGAAGGAAATTCTGCAAGAACTGCGGATGCTGCCCGCAAGAATCAAAGAAGCGCTCCAACCCGGCGGGGAGAGCGCCTCTCGGGGGACACGGGATTGGGTTTAGAGCAATACCTTGGCGACGAGCACGCCGATGAGTATCAAGACTAAAATCCACATATGAACCTCCTTTTTTTGAGCCCGCTAGAATGCAGTAAGCGCTATATACCCGTTCGAGCGCGAAACGAGCACCTGACGACCGCTAGCCTGTGACGAGGAGTCCATGAAACGCCGTTTGCTCACCGTGCTGCCGTGCCTGGGAATTGCCGCGTGCCTCCTCGCGACCGCGGGCGCGCAGGCGCCTGCGGTGCCCGACGCGCTCGCAATATATGCTAAAGCGATTCTCGCAATGAACGCACAACCGTTGCCGCTGCTGACGGCTTACAACGAGACCGTCACCCCAAAGGGTCTGGACCTGCGGGTCATCCAGGTCCGTGGCGAAGGCGTCATCCACCTTGCATACTCGTCGGATAAGACGGTGCAGGTTTTTCACGTCAAACAATCTGCCGCACAGCATACGGCGGAAATCGTCGATGCCGGTTCGGGACGCAGCTACATCGCCGAGCGGCCGTTTTGGTCTGCGGTATCGCCGCCCGCTCGTGCCGATGGCAGCACTCCGACGCCCGCCGATCGGACGACGGTCATAAGCACCGTGAGAGAAAAACTACTTGCCGACCTTCTCGCGTCGACCGACGGTGCATATACGGTCTCGTTTGTCGGAGCCGAAAATCTCGATGGGTCTCCGGTCTACCACCTTCATTTCGTTGCGACCCAGGATGCCGCCGTGCATCCGCTCGCGGATGCGTTTGTCGATCGGCAGTCGTTCTTGGTGCGGCGCGCGACGGCAAACTTTACGGATCGCACCGTAACCGACGTCACCGGCGTCCTCAGCTTGAACTTCGGCCCCGTCGAGAAATTTTGGCTGGTGACGTCGGGAGAGGTAGACGCAACGGTCCACGCCTACTTCCGGAAAGTCTCCGGAAGCGCCACCTTCGCGGCCACCGACGTAATCTTTCCTTCAGCATAAACGGTGATGGCCATCAAGAGGGAGTGTCGCGGCGCGAGTCCAACGGTGTCTTGGTGAGCGTAACGCCGAAGGAGATTTCATGTCGATAGCATCTCGAAACAACCTGCTGTTTGCGAGCGCGGGACTGCTCGTCGCTTTTTGCGCATGTTCGCCGCCAAGCAAGACGACGACGGCGAACGGGCCGGCTAGCGCCGCTTCGGGCAAACGCATCCGCGGGACGATCGTGTCGGTTTCGCCGTCGACGATGATGGTGAGCACCGGTACCGGGTCGGTGAAGTTGGCGCTCGCGCCATCGCTTCGCGTGCTTGGCGTCGTGAAGGCCACCAGCGCCGACGTGAAGCCCGGCGTCTTCGTCGGCATCGCCAACGTCCCGGTGGCGGGCTCGATGCGCGCACTCGATGTTGTTATCTTTCCCGAATCGATGCGCGGTGCGGGAGAGGGCAATTATCCTTGGGATCCGCAAGGAATGCCGTCGGCGCGCAACGCCCACGGATCGATGATGACCAACGGAACGGTTTCGTCCGGGGAAACGCATGGCTCGATGATGACCAACGGCACGGTCGCGCGTCATACGACGGGAGCGGCGATCACGATTAGCTATAAGGGCGGATCGCAGCCCATCGTCGTTCCCCCGAATGCTCCGATCGTGCGCCTGGTCCCCGGATCGTCTGCCTTGTTGCTCCCCGGCGCGCACGTCTTCGTGATGACGAAGTCGAACGGCGGCCGATCGAGCATCGCGCGCATCATGGTTGGCGAACGCGGCGTCGTCCCGCCCATGTAGGTTCCGAAGGCCCGGGCCGTCGACCGTCGTATGAGCCTCGCATGTGGATGCCGCCGCCCGGGAAACCGTCGTTTGCCAAGGCCCTTTTCGTGGTCGCGTTCTTCATCGTGCCGATCGCGTGGGGGCTGCACTTCGTCTTTTTTGCGCCGCCGCCCGTGTGGGACATCTTCGTCCCCATCGTCACCCTCGCCGCAGCGGCAATCGTCCATTCGCGCATGGCGAACGACTGGCGCGCGCAGTATGAAATGAATCTTAACACGATCGAGCAGCGCAACGCGGTCGGCCGCAACATCCGCATCGATCGCCGCTAACGACTAGGTCCCTAGTCCATTGGGGCGAGGCTTTGGAGGTTGTCGAAGATGGGGGCGCGCCGTTTGGGCTGCCAGGGATGATGGGCGTTGGTGGGCGGCGTCCACGACGTTCCGGGTTGCGTGGTGTTCGCGGCGCCGCCGGTCAGGTCGCCGCCGACCCTGACGTTGGAGGCTTGGACGTTCACGTCGACGCCGCGACCGTTTTCGGAGAGCGTGGTATCGATCGAACCGCCGCGTCCGTTGCTGTCGTCGATCGTGAGGCTGCCGTCGTTCGCGCGCGACACCGTTTCGCCGTTGCCGATCGAGAACGACTGTCCGTCGGCGATCGACTGCGAGCCCCGGTTGTCCGAGATCGTTGCGTTGCCGTTGGCGTCTAACGTGATCCGCTCGCCGTTCGCCGTGACGCTGGCCGATTGATTGTAGGTGACGCCGTTGGCGTTGGGGGCGGTGACGTTGGTCGAGACGTTGAAGCCGCCGGCGAACGAACTTGAATCCAGGAGATCGGCATGCGAGGTCATGCTGTCCCAGCGCGCATCGCTCTCCCGGCCCGCCGCGTTGGTCCCGCTAAACGCGAGGTGCGGGTCGCCGGTCGACGAGGCGGCCGCGTTTCCGAAGAATTGCTGCGATGCGGACCTGCCGCTGGAAAACCCCGGCTGCTGCGAGCCGCCGCCGAAGAAGCTCCCGATGCTTTGCATCATCGAGCCCATCGAGGAGAAAAGCGGCGAAAGGAGCGACATCGGGTTCATCGCCATAGCGGCGGCGGTGCCCATGGCCGCGCCCAGCGGCGGCGCGAAGCGAGCGATGTCGTCTCCAACCGAAGTGCCCAGCATCGAAGCGTCGTTTCCGAGATCGTCCAGACCGTCGGCGGCGTCCGAGCCGAAAGCCGTACCCGTGGCGATGGGGTCGAGATAGTCTTGCGGGGACACGTACATGTCTACTCCTCTGCTCGGCGAATTCGAGCGGCCGTCCATCCCTCGCTTTGCGGGAATTGAAAGGGCGCGGCGGATGCGTCGCGAATTGCAACGCCGCCATGAGCGATTCACAACTGACCGCCATCTTTCGGCTTCAAGAGCGCGTGCGCGCGCTCAAGGAGCGTCTTTGACTACGCGGGCAAGAGCCGCAGCGTAGCCGAGCTCGACGAGCGCTCGCGCGCCGACGGTTTCTGGAACGATCCCGACGCCGCGCAGCGCGCCATGAAACAGCTCGCCGACTTACGCGATGAGGTCGCGGCCATCGACCGTTCGGCCCACGCGCTGGACGAAGCGCGCGAACTGCTCGAACTCTTCGCCGACGACCCGGCGGCAAGCGCCGAGGTGGATGCGTACGTCGCCGGCGCGCACGTTGCGATCGACGCCTTAGAGATGGCGGCCAATTTCGACGGCGAGTTCGATTCGCACAATGCGATCCTGAGCGTTTTTGCGGGTGCCGGCGGCGTGGATGCCGCGGACTGGACGCGCATGCTCGCGCGCATGTACCTGCGCTGGGCCGAGACCAAGGGGTTTAGCACCCAGATCGTCGACGAATCGCCCGCAGACGAAGCGGGGCTCAAGTCGATTACCTTTTTCGTGCGCGGACGCAACGCCTACGGCTTGCTCGATGGCGAGCGCGGCGTGCATCGGCTCGTGCGCATCTCGCCGTTCGACGCCGCGCACCGGCGCCACACGTCGTTTGCCGCCGTCGACGTCATTCCGGAAATTCAAGCCGACGAGAAGGTCGACGTCGAGATCAAACCCGACGATCTGCGCGTCGAGACCTTTAAGTCCGGCGGTGCGGGCGGTC
>DATCDS010000109.1:0-9563 GCA_036510515.1 Vulcanimicrobiaceae bacterium | reverse complement strand
GAATCGGACTCGCAAGCACTCTTGAGATGGTGTTACCGACTTCGAAACCTAGACGGGCTGATGCTAGCATGCCCGGGCAGGAAAGGCAACAGATGCTCCTTCCGGCTATCCCCTAAGACCCGCCGCGCTGCCGCCGGGTTGCACGTGGGAAGGGGGCGAGTTGCCGGCTACAGCGGGCGGGCCGGAAGGCGGGCGACGAACGTGGCGCCTGGGGCGTTTTCGCCCAGGACGAGGGTGCCGCCATGGGCGCCGGCGACCCAAGCGCCGTGTCGAGCGTCGAGCGAGCGTTGAGCGCACCTTGCACGCGCGCAGTTGCCTGCGTACTATTGGGGAGTGATATCGGGTCTTCTGGCTCTTCCATAAGAAAGGACAGTTCATGTTCGCGTCCCTACGCGCCGCGGTCGCCGCGGCCGTGCTCGGCGTCCTGTTACCAATTGCCGCAACGGCACAAACCCAAACCGCAACCCTGTTAGGGACCGTTCGGACGGTCGACGGAAATGCGGTGGCGGGTGCCAACGTGCTGGTTTCGGGACCGCAACGAGCGCAAACCACAACCGACGCCACCGGGGCGTTCACCGTAACGGGCTTAGCGCCCGGAATCTATCACATCGACGTTACCAAGGGCGGATTTCTTACCGCCAGCCTCGATCAGATCGCGCTGCTTCCCGGCGCGACCCAGCCCGTAACCGCAACGCTGACGCGCGCGAGCTTGAACTCGCTGCAAACCATTGCGACGGTACGCTCGTTAGGAGCGGGCAGTTCCATCAATACCGGTGCCGCAGCCACCTCGATCGTTTCGCGCGCGCAGATCCAAGCGTTAGCCAATCCCCAAGTCAACGACATCGTCCAGCGCATTCCCGGCGCGTCGCTCGAGCGCGGCTCGAGCTCGCCCAACACCTCGATCTCGCTGGTCGGATCGCAGCCATACGAGACGCAAGTCCTGCTCGACGGCCATCCGCTCTCCGGCGGCCGCTACGGGACGTTCTTCTCGCAGTTTTTCAACTCGTATCAACTGCAAGGGATCGAGACCGAGAACGGTCCGGGCAACACGACGCCGTTTGCCGGCACGGCCGTCGGCGGCACGGCCAATTTTCTCACCCCGAACTTCACGCAGCGGACGACCGCCGAGTTCTCCTCGGGATTCGACACCTACGGCACGCAGTTCTCATCCGCACTGCTCACCGGTTCGGCCGGCAAACTGCAGTGGGTCCTTGCGGCCGGCGCGGGCGGCCAGAACGGGCCGTTTGCCGGCAAGCAAGGCTGTCTGCTCAGCACCTACGACAAGGCCACGTGGAACACGCCGGCCTCGACGGGCATCATCTCGTCGTGCGGACCGATCGATAGCGCCTACGGCACCAAGGGCGAGGTCGCAAAGCTGCGCGTGAACTTCTCGACCGCAACCTCGCTCGAACTGGGCTTCGTCGGGTCGCAAGCGTCCTATCTTCCGCAAGCTACCACCTACGGCGTCGACGCTGGCGGCGTACCGATCGCCGCTTGTCTACCGATCAGCTCGGGCGGCATCAACGGGCAAGCCTGCACGTCGCCGTTTGCCGCTGCCAACGTCGGCAAACCGACGCAAGGCTATTTCTTCTATCCCGGTTCTAACGTTTACAACACGATGCCGATCTTCGAAGGGCAGCTCAGCACCGCGATCGGCGACAACACCCTGCTCGTTCGCCCGTATCAGGGCGCGATCTCGCGCGTGATCAATGGGTCGGGCGAAGCGAACTACCCGCAGTTCTGGTACAGCGCGTCGACGTACGCCCGCGCGTTCTGCACCGGAGCGCCATCGTACGGAAGCGTCGGCGCGACGGTCAACGGACTCACCGCGTGCATGCAGGGCCCGTACAGCACGTGGGAACACGATACGTTCAAAGGGACGACGTTCTCGTTCATCCACCCGTTCGGCGACGATTCGCTCAACTTCACCTACGACTATCACAGCGACGAAACGTTCGCGTGCGCCGGCGGCGGCGCGTGCGGCGTGCAAGTGCCCGATACCTTCGAGAAGTTCAACACGTTTTCGCTCACCGGCGATTTCGCGCTGCGGGACGATCTCTCGCTCAAGGCCGGCGGGTATCTGACCCAATGGCGCATCCAGGGAATCAAGGCGATCCCGACGGGCACGACCTTCGTGGGCGGCCCGCTCGATCGCACGGTCGTCCGCTTCGATCCGCACGTCGCGTTGACGTATCAACCGCACAACGACGTTTCGTATCGCCTGGCGTTCGGCACGTCGTCGACATTCCCGTACGCGGGCATCGCGTCGGGTACGCCGGCCTACATTCCGCCGTCGGGAACGGGTTCTGCGGTCGGAACGCTGACCGAGAAAAACCCCAACATTACTCCCGAGCACGCCGTCGAGATCGATTTCGGGGCGGATAAACGTTTCCGCAACGGATCGGTGCTCAGCTTCGATCTGATGAGCAGCGTCGTACACGACGTTTTCGAAAACACGCAGGAAGTCGTGAACCAGCCCGGACCGCCCGCGGTCGGCTTGATCAACTTCACGATCAATGCGGCCAAACTCGATTCTAGAATCGCCATGGTGACCTTCCGCAACGAGCCCAAGGTCGGCTTGGGCTATTTTGCGACGGTCACGGCAACGCGTTCGGTCGTCGACGGCGTGCCGTTGTCGGCTTACCCGTCGGCCGCTAGCGGCACGTTCGGCAGCCCGGCCAACGGCGTTCAACAATGCAGCGACGGCGGCAACAACGTCTGCATTCCGTATCTTAAAGGGTACGGCAGCCTTTCGTACGCGTTTCCGAGGGGCGACTCGGTCTCCCTCGGCGTGGATTTCGAGGGCAAGAATAACACGTACTTCCAGCCGCCGTTCTGGATCTACGACCTGGAAGCCAAGCATCCGGTGAGCAAGACGTTCGACCTCGAAGTCTCCGTGCAGAACTTGCTCAATACCAACTCGTTCGGCGCGCTGGTACGTCCCAACGCCGGCTCGCCGTTCGTCGGCGAGAACAGTTCGGGCCAGCAAGGCAACGCCTACATCGCGGGCAACCTCCCGTATCCGCTCATCCCCGTACAGCCGCGCACCGCGCGCTTACAACTGGTCTACCACTTCAACAGGTAGGCTCCGGGGCTGGCGTGCGGCCGCGCAATGTTTTCGTTGCGCGGCCGCATCCCTGGGAAGGAGGTTCGGCCCTATGTTGAGTTCGTCGAACTCCTCGGTCGCGAATCCGCTTCCGCTGGGGTTTTCCTTCCTCGCCCTGACCGTGCTCGCGTTTCCCTATCCGCTCTGGACGGGCGGCGCTCGTGTGGCTCGGTTATGCGTTCAACGTGCCCAACGCTGGCAAGATCGCCGCGATCGCCGGCATTCTCCACCGCGATTCTCGCGGCAGTCGAAGCCTTCCAACTGCTCTCGGCAGCGACAGCCGAAGCGGCATAACGCTCGCTCAAAACGAAAACGCCCCGCATCCTGCGGGGCGTTAGTGGAGCCGTTGATGGGGATTGAACCCATGGCCTCGTCTTTACCAAAGACGTGCTCTACCACTGAGCTACAACGGCACTTCGATTTTGGAGCGGGCGGCGGGAATCGAACCCGCGACTCTTGCTTGGAAGGCAAGGGCATTACCATTATGCAACGCCCGCGAAGAGAAACTGGTGGGCAGGGCTGGATTTGAACCAGCGTAACGCTTTCGCGTACCAAATTTACAGTCTGGCGCCATTAACCACTCGGCCACCTACCCACGTCCGCGCCTTCCAGAAGTTTGGCGCGGCTGCGCAAAGTACGATACCATGCGCCGGGCCTCCTCGGCCAGCCGAAAAAGTCGCCCAAGGAGAGGCCCGGGCGCCTTGTGAAGTCCGGTCCGATAGCGCGCCGATGTAGCTCAGGGGTAGAGCTTTCGCCTTGTAAGCGAAGGGTCGTGGGTTCGAATCCCACCGTCGGCTCCATCTTTTCTCCCTACGATCGTGACACATGCAAGACGTAAAACCCAAGTGGCTCAACTCCGGCCTCGTGCTGGTCTGCGAACGCTGTTCCAAGGAGCGCGTTCCCGAAGAGGATCCCGAAACTGCGGCGCGCTGGGGTGAATTCAAGTTACGCGACTGGCTCAAGCGACGTTTGAAGGACGACGGCCGTTGGGGAAAGATCCGCGCCGTCTCCACGTCGTGCATGGACGTCTGCGCGCGCCGCCACGTCACCGTCTGCATCGACCCGCAAACCGGTGCCGAACCCACCGTCACCGTCGTCGACCCCCTCGAAGACCGCGAAGCATTGTATCAACGTATCGTCGAGCAATTGGGATAGGTCGGTCCCGAACCAGCACGACGAAGGCGCACTGCGATGCAGTGCGCCTTCTGTTATTCTCGCCCTTGCGACATCGCGCTTATTGGGCGGTGAACTCGAACTCGGAGAGATTCTTTTCGATCTTGCGTTTGACGCGTTGGAGCGCGTTGTCGATCGATTTGACGTGACGACCGAGGTCGCGCGCCATCTCTTGATAGGACTTGCCCTCAAGATAGGATTCGAGGACCTGCGATTCGAGCTCGGAAAGATTCTGGCGAATCCGCTGGCGGATGTCGTCGGAGACTTCCTGGGTCACGACCAGCTCTTCGGGGTCCGACGTCTTCTGCGACGCCATGACGTCCAGAAGCGTTCGTTCGCTATCCTCGTCGTAAATCGGCTTGTTGAGCGAGATGTACTGGTTGAGCGGAATATGCTTCTGCCGCGTCGCCGTCTTGATGGCGGTAATGATCTGACGCGTGATGCATAGTTCGGCGAACGCGCGAAAGCTCGATAATTTGTCGGCTTTGAAGTCGCGCACGGCCTTATACAGCCCGATCATTCCTTCTTGAATGATATCTTCGCGATCGGCGCCGATTAAGAAATACGATTTCGCTTTGATACGAACGAAATTTTTATACTTATTGAGGAGGTACTCCATCGCAAGGTTGTCGCCGCCCTTGGCTATGGCAACGAGATCCTCATCGGGACGCTCGTTGTACTCGAGAGCCTCCGAGACGGGTTGGGTCATTACTGCCATCCTGCCTTACCTTCCGGGAAGGACGAACCGCAAATCGCGAGCCGGGGCCAGTCGAGCGCGGAACATCCAAAAAAGTATAGGAGGGCGCCCCTCTCGCGTCAAGGCGCTTTTTGGCTGGTCGGTCCCTGGCGGACGGCTTCGTAGAGCAAAATGGCCGCCGCCACGGAGGCGTTGAGCGATGCGACCTTGCCCAGCAGGGGGATCTTTACGAGAAAATCACATTCCCGCCGGACCAACTGCCCCAGGCCTTCGCCCTCTGCGCCGATCACCAGGACCAGGTCCGACGAAAGGTCGGCCGCGGTGAGCTCGAGCGCAACGTCATCGGCATCGGCCCCGGCGACCCAGGCGCCCGCCTTCTTGAGCTGGCGGATGGCCTCGGCGATGTTCCCGACGCGTACGATCGGCAGATGCTCGGTCGCCCCGGCCGCGGTCTTGCGCACCGTCGCGTTCACCCCGGCCGCGCGGCGATCGGGAATGACGACCGCGTCGGCGCCGGCGCATTCGGCGGTACGGATGATGGCCCCCAGATTGTGCGGATCGGTCACGTGGTCGAGAACGACGACCAACAGACGCCTCGACCGATGGCCCGCGATGACGTCGTGCAAGCTCGCATACTCAAACGGCGGCGCGATCGCAACGGCGCCTTGATGCGCCTTGTACGGCAAACGCGCGAACCACTCGCGCGTCTGGAAGCGGACCGCAACGTTGGCGGCTTTGGCCCGCTCGAGTATGCGGCGCACGAGCGGATCGCGCTTGCGATCGTCGGCCAGGTGGACCTCGACGAGCGGCTCGCCTGCGGCCAAGGCTTCGTCGACGGCGTGGATGCCGTAGAGTACCGCATCGAAATCCATCTCCGGCGCCCGCTTGCGCCGCGGCGGGCCGCCTATCCGACGACGGTCCACGTGGTCCCCTCTTTGGAATCTTTTAACTCGATGCCGCGCGCGAGCAACTCGTCGCGCAGGCGATCCGATTCGACCCAGTTTTTGTCGGCGCGCGCTCGGTCGCGCAACTCCAGCATCGCGGCCAATTCCGCGGGCAAGTCCGCCGACGCGGCGCCGCGCCACGATTCGTCGGGCGTGAGGCCCAGCACGTCGAGGGCGGCGACATACTCCGACAGCGTCGCCGTACTCGAGCCGGCGTCCAGCAGCGCGGCCAGCGCGACCGCCGTGTTCATGTCGTCGTCGAGTGCGCCCTCGATCCTGGCCATCAGCGGCGTTGCGCCGGGCGCCGCCGGCGCGCTCTCCCGCAGCTCGCGGTACGTCTTCTTCAGCTTTTCCAAGACGACGGCTGCTGCGGTAACCGATTCCTCGGTAAAGTTCATCACCTTGCGATAGCCGGTCTGCAAGAACAGCACGCGGATCGCTTGCGAATCGTGACGGTCGAGCAGTTCGCCGAGCGGTTCGAAGTTGCCCAGCGATTTGGACATCTTCTTATTTTCGTACAGCAGCAACCCGCCGTGCATCCAGACGTTGGCCATTGGCGGACGATTCATCAACGGCTCGCTCTGCGCGATCTCGTTCTCGTGGTGCGGGAAGATCAAGTCCGCGCCGCCGCCGTGAATATCGAACCCCTCGCCCGGTGGGTCGAGCAGGGCGCGGGCCATCGCGGAGCACTCGATGTGCCAGCCGGGGCGCCCGTCTCCCCATGGCGATGGCCACGACGGCTCGCCGGGCTTGGCGAACTTCCACAGCGCGAAATCCAAGGGATCGCGTTTGCCTTGGTCGACCTCGACGCGCGCACCCGAGCGCAGTTCGGCGACGTTGCGATTGGCCAGTGCGCCGTATCGCGGAAACGCCGAGACGCGGTAATAGACGCCTTGCGAGGTCGGATACGCGTAGCCCGCCTCGACGAGCTTGGCGATCGTCGCGAGGATCGGCTCGATAAACGCGGTCGCGTAGGGCTCGACGTCGGGTTCGCGCACGCCCAGCCGACGCATCGACTCCTTAAAACCCGCGTAATATCCCGACACGATGTCGTACCAGCGCTCGCCGGTCTCGCGCGCGCGTTCGATGCTGCGATCGTCGATGTCGGTAACGTTCTGAACGTAGGTGACTTTATATCCGCAATGGGTGAGATAGCGGCGCAGCACGTCGAAGAACAAGAACGAGCGAGCGTGCCCGATGTGGGCTTGCGCCGAGGGCGTAAGACCGCAGACGTATACGCGCACCGCACCGTCGCGCAGCGGCACGAACGGCTCGACGCTGCGCGTGCGCGTGTTATATAGCTGCAGCGGCATCGTGATCTCCGGCATCGCGCAAGCGCAGCAGGCGCTCGACGTCTTCGATGCGCGCGCGCAGATCAGAAATCAACTGCGCGTGGGGATCGGGCATTTCTACCAGCGGCCGATCGTTGACCGCTCGCACCGGCTTTCCGTCTTGGAGCACGACGCGCGCCGGGATACCGACGACCGTCGCGTTGGCGGGTACGTCTTTGACCACCACCGAACCCGCGCCGACCTTGGAACCGTCGCCCAGCACGATGGCACCCAACACCGACGCGTTGACGCCGACGGTCACGCGGTCGCCCAACGTCGGATGACGCTTTCCGTGCGCGAGGCTGGTTCCACCCAACGTGACGCCCTGATAGATCGTGCAGTCTTGGCCGATCTCGACGGTCTCGCCGATGACCACGCCCATGCCGTGATCGATGAACAATCCTTTGCCCAAGCGCGCGGCCGGGTGGATCTCGATGCCGGTAAGAAAACGCGTAACGTGCGCCAGCCAGCGCGGCAATATCGGGACGCCCGCGCGATGCAGCCGGTGGATGACACGATGTGCCGTCAGCGCGTGAAAGCCGGGGTACGACAGGACGACGTCAAGCCACCCGCGCACCGCGGGATCGCGTTGCAGCGGGGCTCGAAGATCGGCAAGGACGGTCGTCAGCGGGTTGCCCATGGTCTCATACGAGGATAAACCGTCAGGTCAATCCCCGGTTCCGCCGTCGGGCATCTTTGGGGGCGGCGTCCCGTGAATCGGCTCGAAGACCTTGCCGTCGGGTCCGTAGGCCAGCGGCACCAGGCCTCGGCCGTGCAGCAGTTTGGAGTTGACCGCACCGACGCGCATCAGGATGCGGTCGTGCCCGAGCAGGGGGAAGAGCAGCTCGAGCGGCGGCCCCTCGCGAAGGCCCGTCAGCGCCATGCGGATCGAGAGCAGCGCGTCGGCGGGAGCAAGCCCAAACTCTTTGCCCATCTCGCTCAAGTCGTGTTCGAGCGGCAGGCCGCGCAGTTCGGCCTGATGATCGACGTATTGCGCGACGGTATCTAGAAAGAACAGGACGTCGCGCGAGCGCAGACGTTCGAGTTCGAGCGCGGGGATCGTACAGGCTTCCGAACGCAGCGCTTCGATCGGCGCGAACGCGTCGTCGGGCGTTGCCAGAACGTCGCCGTACGCTTCCACAAAGGTATCGATCCAGCGCAGCGCCGCTTGCGGCGCCGGATCTTCCAGGAACCCCCAGCGCTGCATCGACACGACGAGTCGGTCGCGGTCGATCGGGGCCTTCATCCTCGATCTTCGGTCAAGGATGCGACCGCATAGGCGGCCACCCCGCTGGCATCGCCGGTATACCCCATGCCCTCGCTGGTCTTGGCCTTCACGCTGACGCGCGCGCGCTCGATGCCGATGGCCGTCGCGACGTTCTCGCACATGTGCGCGACGTGCGGCGCCAACCTCGGGCGCTCCAGCACGACCGTGGCGTCGACGTTCTCGATCGCAAAGCCCGCGCGGCGAACCGCGTCCGCGCACGCCGCCAGCAGCTGCATGGAGTTTGCGTCCTTCCACTGCGGGTCGGTGTCGGGAAAGCGCGCGCCCAGATCGCCCAGTGCCGCGGCGCCCAAGAGCGCGTCGGCCAGCGCGTGTGCGACCGCGTCCCCGTCGGAGTGACCCAGACCACCGGTCTGGTTGGGAATCTCGACGCCGGCCAGGATCAGCGGCCGACCCGCGACCAGACGGTGCGCGTCGAAGCCGTGCCCGATCCTCATCGCTTCGCGCCGGGTTCACCACGACCGGCGTAGTGTGAAAAATGCGCGGTAAAGGTCGCGCGTCCCTCGGCGAACGCTTCGAAACGCTCGCCGAAACCGCGCATCGCCGCCGAACCGACGTACGCCCGCACCGCCGCGGCGGTGGGAAGATCGCGATCGACGGCATCGATGCGCCCGCCGCGCGATTCCAACTCCGTGCAGATCGCATCGACCAGCGACGCGTCGGCAAAGACTTCGACCAGCAAGACTTCTTCTTCGGACGCGCCGTGCTCGAGACGTTCGTGCAGTTCCGCCTCGACGCGTGCCAAGTCTTCGGGAACCGTCACCTTGAGGTTGTGACCCGTCGACCGCACGACGGCCACTTCGACGCCCAGACGCTCCAGCAAACCGGCTTCGTCGGTCGCAACGATGCCGAACTTGCGCGCCTCGGCATGCGCGCGCCGCAGGTCGGCACGGGTCGCAAACTGCGGCGTCTGCGCGGCCCACAACGTATCGCGGTCCAGGGTACGCGTAACGATCATCGCGTCGGCATCCACCACCTTCACCGTATCGGAGATCGGCGACGCCACGATGGCGGCGCGTCCCGCGCC
>DATCDS010000108.1:0-16406 GCA_036510515.1 Vulcanimicrobiaceae bacterium | reverse complement strand
TCAGTCGCGTCAGCTCGTGATCGCGCGCGACGAGCTTGGCTGCGTGGTAGAGGCTTTCAAATTGTCCCGCATCTGTCCACCACCCGGTGAGAACGTCATAGAATAGACCGCCGTCTTTAATGTACTGGTTGTTGACATCGGTGATCTCTAGCTCGCCGCGATGCGAAGGGACGAGGTCTCGACAAAAATCAAAAACCCGGCGATCGTACATATAGATTCCGGTTACTGCGAAGCGGCTCTTCGGCTCCGTTGGTTTTTCTTCAATGCGGACGATGCGGCCGTCCGCTAATTCCGGGACGCCGAATCGCTCGGGGTCATCGACTTCCTTGAGGAGAACGCGCGCGCCAGAGGCCTGCTCGGCAAACTTACGAACGAAAGGCGAAATGTCGTCTTGGATAATGTTGTCGCCCAAAATAACGACGAGCTGCTCACCCTCCGCGAAATGCTCGCATAGTTTGAGCGCGTCTGCGATGCCCCCTTCGCCCTCCTGATAAGTGTAGTAAATGCCCTTTAGACCAAAGTCGGCTCCGTTGCCGAGCAAACGCAGGAAGTCACCGGCCGAATTGCCGCCCGTGACAATCATGATGTCGCTTATCCCGGCCTTACAGAGAGTTTGGATCGGGTAATAGATCATGGGACGATCGTAGATGGGCAAGAGGTGCTTGTTGGTCACTTTGGTAAGCGGCCGCAAACGTGAGCCCAAGCCGCCTGCGAGAATGACGCCTTTCATCGGCTCGCATACTGACGGCGATAATACTCTTCGAACTCGCCGGATTTTAGCGGTCGCCACCACGCCTCATTTGCCCGGTACCAATCGATAGTGGCGCGAAGCCCATCCTTGAACTCGATGCGAGGCGTCCACCCTAGTGCGCGAGCCTTAGTCGTGTCGATGGCGTAGCGGCGATCGTGCCCGGCACGGTCCCCGACATGCCGCACATGGGTCTCCATGGAGCGTCCGCAGTTGTCGACGAGAAGGCGCGTGATTTCGAGATTGGTATGTGGATTGCCACCGCCGATGTTATATATCTCACCGGCTTCGCCGCGATCAAGCACGTCGAGTATGCCGCGCGCGTGGTCATCCACGTGAAGCCAATCGCGGACTTGAAGACCATCGCCGTAAATAGGCACGGCTTGATTATCAAGCAGATTGGTCACAAAAAGCGGGATCAATTTTTCTGGATATTGGAAAGGGCCATACGTGTTGCTCCCGCGCGTAATAAGCACGGGCAAACCATAAGTGGCCCGATAGGCAAGGACTTGCAGGTCGCCCCCAGCCTTGCTGGCCGAGTAGGGACTCCGGGGGGATAGCCGGTCCTCCTCCGTTGACTCGCCGTGCGGCACATCGCCATACACCTCGTCCGTTGACACCTGCAGATATCTGGGGATTCGAAACTTGCGGGTGGCCTCAAGAAGAACGTGCGTTCCCAAGATGTCTGTAATAAGAAATCCCTCAGGATCGAGTATGGATCGATCCACGTGGGTTTCTGCTGCGAAATTAATAATCGCGTCAACACCCAAGCCGACTGCCCGGTCCACCGTTTCGGGATCACAAATCGTGCCGTGAATAAACGTGTAACGTGGCTCATCGGCAAGGTCCGCCAAATTGGCTGGATTCCCCGCATAGGTCAGAGCGTCTAAGTTAACGATGCTCAAGTCGCAACGCTCCCGAAGGGCGAGACGTATGAAATTGGACCCAATAAAACCCAGGCCGCCAGTCACAAACCAACGCATTTGGACTTCTTCGGTGGGAACCGGTGGACCGGCCTGCGGCCCCAAGCGGGAGCCATGTTGCGCTATGGGCATGCGGCGCTGATTTAGCCCGGCGCTTAAGGTGCCGCGGAACGCTCCCTGCGTGAGCCGGAAAGCCCGGAGGCTAGCAGGCCTCGTGCGATACTATCTCCGAGAAAGGTATTGCCACTTACGTTAAAATGCATGTCATCGCTCACGTAGAGCGCCTGCGCCGCACGCATCCTTTCGAAGCGCATCACATCCGCATACGAATCGTATTCCGTTATGGGCAGCCCCTTGAGGGCCGCTATATACTGCGCCGTTAGGACGTGCGCGGCATTGGTTTGCGGGAACGGGTCGGTTTCACGATCGGTGATTCGCTCGCCCAGATCCTCGGTGTCCGATACGTCCCAAGGGGCATAAGACCAGGCAAGGGCCAGCGAGGTGTGCAATGGCTGTAGGAAGCCTACGAGGCTTTTCATGTTCGCAGTCAACAGCGATACGTCACCGCCGACAGTAATTTCGCTAACCTTCCATGGCTGCATCAGAATGATAACTGCATCCATGCGCTCGTAGGGCATGATGGTCCTTATGTAGTCTTCGGATGTCGATAGTGGCGCACCATCGATGCGAATTGTGTGGCAGCGCGTTGGCCGTGAAAAGCGGCGCGAGCGATCGAAATCGCGTTCGATCATGGCGCAGAGTGAATCGTCTCCTAGGCTGTCCCAGAAAACCCAGGACGGCCCTATTAGCGCCACTTCGTAGTGCTTTGCGTCGACGTGACCAAGCTGCTCCAATCCCACTTCCGAATCCCTAAAGTGAGGCAATCGTACTTTCCTGATCGTGCGTCCTCCCGAATCGGCAACGTATGCGAAGGATCCGTCGAGCGCGATGCCCGTAGGTGAGATGAATCTGGAGTCAATCCGCGACCCGTCCCTATACCAGACGTTCTCTGCAGGCGAGTCAAATCTCCCCCCCGCTATTATTCGGCTGAAAATTGTGCCGACGAAGGGCGGTGATGGCAACCGGAGGTACCGAATATTCGAAGAATGCAGGTCGCTAAAAATCATTTGCCGCGAATCTATCGCCGACAACTGAAATGGGGATCCGATCGAGCCGCCGCTTTCATACGACGCCGCAAGTGCGTCGTAAGTTGTATCCACACCCGTTGTCAGGTCGTAGCGAACTATAACGCCGCGGCCCACGAGCACGATTTCAGGAGTGGGAGAATTTGCATAAGTAACGCCCAGAAAGTGAACTTCGCGCGTTGACTTGAAATGGATTGTCGAAAGGACGCCGTAACGGCTCATCACCCGTAGGCCGCCACCGTTGTCCGCGACATACAGATTTCCCGCCGCGTCGAATGCAAGCCCCTGGGGATCCACGAAGCGGGAGGCGCTGGCGTCCCCATCGACAGCTTTGCTGTCGCCAGGTTTCCCGGCGACTGTTGTGACCACGCCGTCAAACAGCTTACGGATGCAGGCGTTATGCGAGTCGGCTATGTAAAGCGCATTGTCCCGGCCGAGCGCGATGCCGGCGGGCCGATTGAACCGTGCCATGTGCGCCGGGCCGTCTCGATAACCAGGCTGAACTGACAGGCCAGTCGCGCTCAGATTCCCAGAGCCCGCGACGGTGCTTACCATTCCTCGCGAGTTTAGGAGGCGAATCCGTTGCCCCGCCTCGTCTGAGATGTATAGCGCACCGTCTGCGCCAAGTGCGAGGCCTGCTGGAAAAAGGAAGGTCGCGTCTCTTGCGGGGCCGTCGCGAACGCCCGGGAGACCGTCCCCAGCAATGGTGGAGACCTCGCGCAGAGTAACTTTCTGGATCGGAGCCGATGCAAGGCCAGGGGTGCCAATCGTTAAGGACAGGGAGATGGCCCCGGGGATGGTTACATAGCGGCGCGTCGCTTTGAAGAAAAGAGCGAGATTGTTCATGCAGCAGATGATACCCCATGGTTGGATTAACCAGTCGCGGAAGGCACTTGTAGCTTAGGAAGCGGCGCCCCAATCCCTTCGGATCGCCATTGCATGCAGTCGTTGCGGCGGGCGGTAGCTGAGATCAAAGATGATTCATTTGGGCGAGCAAGAAAGGTAAGAGCGAACGGAAGCGCGGTAGCGTAAAGACAAAGGGCGAATTCATGATCCAGACAGCGCATTCTTCGCGTGCGATCTCGTTCGGCCTTTGTGTATTTTGGGCCTTACTCTGCATTGTCGCACGGCCGTTGCCCGGGCAAGAGTCGTCAACTGGCACGGTCATTGTAGCAAGAGGCGGAGCCGATGCAGTCCTTATCTGGGACGCTACGCCGGTGGTCGCAGCCTTGACATCCTCCAAGACGCCACACCAGGAATGCATGCGAAGGTTGGAGTCCGAAGCCATGAACGTATTAGCAGGGCACGCCGTGTCGCTACCTGTCGCAAGAACGATATCTGTTCGAGTAGTTTATAAGAAATTAGGAAGCGTTAGTCCGGAATACGGGGATGCGACACTGGCTGGGCTGGAGGCGCTCTTCATCCTAAGCGCTCGGCGAACCGACATCGTGCAATACGGAAAAGATATCGGGCGAGCGCCTGGTTCTGGCGCAACAATAAAGGCCGCAAAGTTGACGGTCACGGGGGATCTCCCGTGATCTGGGCCCTACGAGGCCGATTATTAGAGAGCGTGCTCGAACGCCATTCGGGCTTTTAGCGCGCCGGCGACGCGCTCCAGAATTGAGCCCAGAACGTTGCTTTGCTTGCTCGCCCTCTGCCGGCCAGAGGTTTCCCGGCGGCGGGAATGAACGTTTGCAGCATGACAACGACTGGCAGTATTGCTCAGGCGCAAGATATCGTTTCCGAGGCGACTGAAATCGCTCTCGGCCGCGGGTGGTATCGCCCCGAAGTCTTCGCCGGCACGCTTTTCCGCTGGGTCAATAACGAGGCCCAGATCGACGTCGCGACCGCCCACCCGGTCCGTTACAAGCTCGTCTTGTCGCTCGAACCGGGGCCGGGCGTCGGGCTCAAGCCGTTTGACCTCGACGTCCTGGTCGACGGCAGTCTTTTGACGACGCTCAAGGTGCGCGGTAAGGAATCGCTCACGGTCGAACTGCCGCCTTCCGCTCCCAGGGTGCATCGGGTCACCCTGCGCGCCAACGGCGGCGGTAAGACGACGCCGAACGACGCGCGCATCATGAACTTCCGCGTCTTCGATATCGCCGTTCAGCGCGGCGCCCGCGACGTGCTGCCGGCCCATCACCGCATCGGCTCGGGCTGGTACCCGCTGGAATCGGCGGCCGGGAAGTCGTTTCGCTGGGTGAACAACGATGCCGAGATCAGCGTCTCCAACCCCGCGGGCACCGAGCGGCTGACGTTCGACGTCGAGCCGGGCCCGGGCATGGCCTACAAGCCGTTCAAACTGCAAGTGCGGGGCGAAGACGGCAAGGCGATTTCGGAGATCGACGTGAAGGGTCTCCACAGCGTCGACGTACCATTGCCCAAGGGCGACCTCGTCGTCGTTAAACTCCACGTCGATTCACAGGGAACCAAAATTGCCAGCGACCCGCGTATCCTCAACTTCCGCGTTCTTTCGACCGGAAGCTAACCGCGACATCGGAGCGTAAGCATGCGCTTCGCGCACATTACGCTCGGCAAAGCCGGCAGCCAATGGATCAAAGACGTCCTTAGCGATCCCGACATTTTCGGGCTTCAGACGGGACTTCGATTTTTTCGTCCCGATAAGGGCGGAACGTACGGCATGTCGCAGTTCGCGCACGAAGCCGACGGAACGGTGGCCGCGCCGATCTACGAGGTCACCTACGACGACTGGAAGCAATACGCCGGGCCGACCGATCGCTGCCTGGTCGTGTTGCGCGACCCTCGCGACTCGATCGTTTCGTGGGGGTTTTCGATCGCCTACAGCCACGTGACCGAGGAACACGTTCGGATCGTGCGCCCCGCGTTGCTGGCGTTAGACCTGCGCGGCAAGTTGGAAGTCGCGATGTACACGTTCTGGGAGTCGGCGAAGGCGCAGCGATCCTGGGCGGCGCGGCCGCGGACGCAGACGGAGTTTGTCCTCAAGTACGAAGACGTTATCGCCGACGAGCACAAAGCGTTTCGAGACATCCTCGATTTCTTCGGCTGGGTCGCTCCCGAAGACGTGCTCGCAAAAGTCGTCAACCGTCTTTCGTTCAAGACGCGCAGCGGCCGCAAGCCGGGCGAGAAGCAAGAATTCTCGCACTATCGTAACGGCGTCGCCGGCGATTGGAAGAACTATTTCGACCGAGACCTGGGGCGCCGCTTCGAGGAGGCGTGTCCGGGGTTGCTCGTCGAGATGGGGTATGAACGCGTGAACGACTGGTGGGAATCGCTTCCCGAAGACGTGCCGGGCTTGAGCGAAGGCGCGATGGGCTCCAAGTCCGACATCGACCGGCTCGAGCGCCGCGTCGTCGGGCTGGAACGCAAGAACGAGCTGCTGACCGCACTGGCCAAAGAGCGCATGGAGGCGCTCGAAGAAGCGCTGGCACTGGCCGAAACGCTCGTCCCGAAAGCATGACCGAACGCTCCGACCTAGACGAGCTCGAAGCGCAGACCGTCTACATTCTTCGCGAAGCGCAGCGCTGCGTCGACCCGCTGTGCATGTTATGGTCGATCGGCAAAGACAGCACCGCGTTGCTGTGGCTGGCTCGCAAGGCGTTCTTCGGGCGCGTGCCCTTTCCGGTGGTCCAACTCGATACCGAGATGGAACTCCCTGAAGTATACGAATTTCGCGATGAGATCGCGAAAGCGTGGGATCTCGATCTGCGGGTCGAACTGTGCCCGCCCGAATCCAGCGTCGACCAGACGCTGCCGCCGGCATCGCGGGCGGCCGCTCGCAAAACCGAAGGCCTCAAGCATCTTCTACGCAGCGGCGGCTATCGCGGCGTGATGGTTGGAATCCGGCGCGACGAGCAGGCGACGCGCGCCAAGGAACGGATCTTCAGCCCGCGTTCGATCGACGGCGACTGGGACGTGCGCCGTCAGCCGTCGGAGTTTTGGGGCCATTACGCGACCGAGGTTCCCGACGGGATGCACTTACGCATCCATCCGCTGCTACATTGGACCGAAGTCGACATCTGGCGTTATCACGAGCGCGAAAACATCCCGTTTTGTTCGTTGTATTTTTCGCGTGACGGGAAGCGCTATCGTTCGCTGGGCGAGAAGAACATCACCGTGCCCATCGAGAGCAATGCCTCCACGCTCCAAGAGATCATCCTCGAACTGGAAACGACGCGCGCTCCCGAACGCGCCGGCCGCGTGATGGATCACGAACAGGAAGACGCCTTCGAACGCCTTCGCACGGCGGGGTACATGTAGTGACGCGTCCGTTACGCATCGTTTTCGTCGGACACGTCGACCACGGCAAATCGACCACGATCGGCCGCCTGCTGCACGAGACCGATAGTCTGCCCGATGGCAAACTGGCCGAACTGCAGGCCGTCAGCAAACGCCGCGGCGTTCCGCTGGAATGGTCGTTCGTGTTAGACGCCCTGCAGGCCGAGCGCGATCAAGCGATCACGATCGATACGACGCGCGTTTGGTTCTCGTGGCAAGATCGCCGCTACGCGATCATCGACGCGCCCGGGCATCGCGAATTGGTGCGGAACATGCTCAGCGGAGCCGCCGAGGCCGACGCCGCGGTCTTGGTCGTCGACGCGGCCGAAGGCGTGAGCGAGCAGACGCTGCGCCACGCGCAGTTGCTGGCGATGTTGGGCATCAAGCAGATTCTCGTAGCGGTGAACAAGATGGATGCGGTCGCCCATTCGCAGGCGACGTTCGATCGCGTTGCGGCCGCTTGCGAGCGGGCCCTTGGAGCCCTGGGCGCCTCGGCGGCGGCCATCGTTCCGATCTCCGCGCGCGACGGTGAGAATCTCGTCGAGCATTCGGCGAAAATGCCGTGGTACCGCGGCGCGACCTTGATCGAAACGCTGGCCTCCTTCGAACCGCTCGCGGTGCCCTACGAAGCCCCGCTACGCATGCGCGTGCAGGACGTCTATCGCTCGGGCGAGCGACGCGTCGCGGTGGGCCGCATCGATTCGGGAACGGTGCGCGTCGGCGAACGCATCGTCGTCCTGCCGCTCGGCTCGCGCGCGACAGTGCGCAGCGTCGAACGTTGGAACGCACCGGAGGATCCATTCGCGGGCGCCGGCGAGTCGATCGGCCTGACCTTCGACGAGCCGATCTTCGTGGATCGCGGCGACGTGGTCTGCCACGAGGCCGATGCGCCGTCCCTCGAACATTCGTTTCACGCCGTCTGTTTCTGGCTGGGCGAGGCGCCGCCGATCGTCGGTGAATACTTGCACGCGCAGTTCGGTCCCACGACGGCGCGCGTCGTCATCACCGCGATCAAGGACGCGATCGATTCGTCCTCGCTCGCGCCGTTAGCCCCCGACGAGATCGCGCAGTATTCTATCGTGGGCTTGGACCTGCGTTGCCGCTCCCTGCTCCCGCTCGACATACGCCAAACGCTGCCGGCGGCCGCGCGTTTGGTGTTGCTGCGGGGCCCCGACGTCGTTGCGGGCGGCTTGGTAGAGAGCGTCGCATCGCGGGGCACCCAGAATCTCCACCCGATCGCGCATTTGGTAACCGGCGACGAGCGCGTGCGCCGCAACGGTCATCGGGGCGCGGTCGTCTGGCTTACCGGCCTTTCCGGGTCGGGCAAGTCGACGCTAGCGATGGCGCTCGAACGCCGCTTGTTCGTCGCGGGCGCGAACGTGGTCGTGCTCGATGGCGATAACGTGCGCTCGGGCCTCAACAGCGACCTCGGATTTTCGCCCGGAGACCGCGCTGAAAATATTCGCCGCATCGGCGAGGTCGCGGCGCTGTTCGCCGACACCGGCACGATCGTGATTACGGCCTTTATCTCGCCGATGTCGCACGACCGGGAGCTGGCGCGTAGCGCTGCCGGCGAGCGGTTTTACGAGGTGTACGTCAAGGCCGATATCGCAACGTGCGAGCGGCGCGATCCCAAGGGCCTCTATCGGCGCGCCCGTGCCGGCGAGATCGAAGATTTCACCGGCATCTCGGCGCCGTACGAAGCGCCAAACGATGCCGACTTGGTGGTGGATACCGGCCAATGGCCCGTCGAGCGCTGCGTCGACGAACTCGTCGCCTACGTCAATCGGGTGACGGCGCTACCGGCTCCGGCGGCGCGCTAGGTTCCACTGCTTCGAGCCGCGCGCGCAAGCGTTCGACGGCTGCCGTCGTTCCTTCAAGGGCCGCGAGCCGCTCGCGTGCCGCCTGCGACACGACGTCTACCTGGGCGCGCAAGCCCGAACTTTCTACTTCGAGTCCCGCGATGTGCGCCTGGGCCGCTTGCAGTTCGGCCCACGCCTGCGTGAGCATCTCCATGCGCGCATCGGCCGCCAGCTGCAGCTCGTTGGCACGCTGCGAGCTCTCCTCGAGGAAGACTAACCGCCGGTCGGCCTCAAACTGAAGCTCGGCCAACTGGCGATCGCGCTCCTCCAGCGCGCCGGCGAACGCGTCCGTGGCTTTTGTGGGTAGCTCATCGACCTCGCGATCGATCTTTGCGATTTCCGCCCAGCTTGCGTATTCGGCTTGCCGA
Source organism: Vulcanimicrobiaceae bacterium (assembly GCA_036510515.1). Classification (GTDB taxonomy): domain Bacteria; phylum Vulcanimicrobiota; class Vulcanimicrobiia; order Vulcanimicrobiales; family Vulcanimicrobiaceae; genus JALYSX01. Next base: position 7,103 of record DATCDS010000108.1, on the reverse strand, counting down.
ACCTTGTCGCGAATCGCCCGCAGCCGCGTCAACGCGCTCTTTTTGGGCATGACGGTTGGCTACGGTTTGATCTTCAGATCGAAGACGCGGAAGTTCAGCTTGCGCGGATCGTGCGGGACCGGAACGTTCTTGCTATTAACGTGAAGGATCAAGGTCGCGCCCGACGGCAGCGCCGGAAGGCTCCATTGCACGAACTCGCTCGGATACATCGGCGGGGTGGTAAACGGCGGCAACTTCACGGGTTGTCCCACCGCCAGCGTTTTGCCGCCGGCGCTGCGAATTGCGATCGAGAGCGGCGCGCCGCCCAGGCTGGCACCGGCCTGAACCTGGGCCTCGAGCGTAAACGGCTTGTTCTGCGCCGCGGAAAGGATAACGTTCGCATCGTTGCCGACCCAGCGAAACGACCGCCCGGCGAAGGATTCGTATTTTTCCCAATGGTTTCCGACGCGCAACGGGGATCCATCGCGCACGATGTCGTTCGCGCACGCCGATGCCGACGAGCCCAACGCGACGTCGAGCACGCGGAAGTTGAGCGTTCGCTTGTCTTTGGTGTGCGTGGGAAGGTTCTTGCTCTGCACGTGAATCGCAAACGTCTCGGCGGAAACGCCGGGTCCGAGGTTCACTTTCATCTCCACCGGGTTACCGGCCTTGATGGTCGTCGGACCGGCCTTGTCGCCGTGGTTGCCCACGATCGTGACCTTCGTGCTCGATGCGCCGATGGCGTTGCCAAGTTGAACGAGTGATGCGACGGTGCGATCGTTGGCATCCGCACAAGCCGTAATCTCGGCATCGTTGTAGGCCCACCGAAACGTCTGGCCTGCGTAATGTTCGACCGGATACCAGCCCGACCCAAGCCTCGTTCCATCCCCTGGGCGCACGATGTCGGCGCTCGAGACGCTGGTCATTTGCGTCGACGCGCGGCCGGGAGCGGCGCTTGCGGTTGCGGTCGACGCGGCATTTTGGCCTCCGCATGCGGTCAACGCGACGACGGCGGCGAGAAGACTGACGGCTGTTGAAGTTCTAACGGTACGCGTCAAGGGAGGGTCCTTTTGTTCAGTGCGCCCACTTCACTTCGAAGAGTTGCAGGCTGAGGTTGCGCTGGTCGGTCGACTGGCTGATTCTGGAGAGAACGAAGACATCGGACGATTCTATCGTCAGAACGGGGTAGCGGGTGCTCCACGCCGGCATCGCAACCGCCATCTCAAATTTTCCCGGATTGAACGTTTGGCGGGCGATCTCGCGCCCCCGATGTTTGACGGTCAGGGTCTGCGTTTTGAGGCCCGGAATGCTTCCGGGTATCATTCCACGGACGATTGCGGTTCCGCCTCCTTCGGGCAGCATCACGCGGATCTTGGGGCCGGCCCAACCGTCCCGATGCCACGACTGCCCGTAGGCCATCACGCGCCTGGTGATCGGATAGCAGATGTGAAAGGCGATTTTCTTGAGAACCTTGCCAAAGAAGTCGAAGGGCGGACGCCACGGCTCCACGCGCAGGTGCAGGACGCGCTGAAACGACGCCAAGCCGTAGATGATCAGGCCGGGCGGAAGCCACGATCCCGTGTGCTCGCGCAGCATGTCGCGGATCTCGCCGATGCGCCTGCTGCCGCCGACCGCGGTCTTCGCCTCCGCATATTCGCGCAACGCGCCCAACGGTTCGGGGATGTAGAGGAACTCGAAATGCTTGCCTAGGCGGATCAGGATATCCCAATCCATGACGAAGTGCAGATCTTCGCGCACCGCGCCGACCGCATCCATGGCCGCCTTGCGGAAAAACACCGTCTGTTGGAGGATGTAATCGGAAAGAAAGACGAGCTTCCACAAATCGAACTGCTGGGTGAAGAGAAAGCGCTGCTTGAGCTTGCCAACTTCGTCGATCTGATTGCCTTCGCCGTAGACCACGCCGGCGTAGGCGTTGGTCTTGAAGGCATCGACCGCGCGGCGAATCGCTCCGGGCAGGTACAGATCGTCGGAGTTCAGCCAAGCCACGATCTCGCCGTGCGCCAGCGCAAAGCCCTTGTTGATCGCGTGCGATTGGCCATTGTCGCGTTCGGAGATAAACGTCAAGCGATCGAGGTACGGCTTGACGACCTCGGCCGTTTCGTCGGTCGATCCGCCGTCCATGATGATGTATTCGATGTAGGGATAATCTTGCGTGAGCACGCTCTCGATCGTATCGCGAATAAACCGTCCTTGATTGTACGAGGGCGTAACGATCGTGACGAGCGGATCTGCTTGTGTCATGCGGTATGGACTCGCGCGTTATGCCGCAGCCGAAGCGATTCCCTGCCAAATTCGGCAACAAAGCGCGGCGCTTGTACGCCGTTCTCCCGCACGCCCATCGCTAACGTCAGCAGCGAGCGGCGCAGGGATCCCTTGGGGGGTTCGAAGAATTGATCGCGTCCGTCGACCAGATAGCCGGCGTACGCGTGGATCCAGGAGAAGGGTACGTAGCCGTAATGCCTTCGAACCATCGAGACGACCTCGCGATAGACCAGCTCGCGGTCGCGAAACGTTTTCGCGTTCGCATGCATGCGGGCCGACGCCCAGATCCGTTCTCGATACGCCGGCGGCGGTTGAGATTCGGCAAATCGAATCCAAAGATCGTAGTCTAGCGCGTAGGCGTAGGCTTCTTCCAAGCCGCCCACGCGTTCCAAGGCGTCGGCACGGATGAGCGTCGCGGGCTGGCACACGATGCATTCGTGCATGAGGGCGTCGCGCGAAAACGGTTTGACCGGATAGGTTCCCAGCGCCTCGCCGGCGGCGTCGATAAACCGGGCCCGTCCGTAGGCGTATGGGGCGCCCGGTTCGGCGGCCAGCGCTTCGATCGCTTCGGCCACCATCGACGGCTCGAGCGCATCGTCGGCGTTGACAAAGGCCACGAACTCGCCGCTCGCCTGCTCGAAGCCGGCGTTGATGGCACGGGCCTGGGAGGAGCCTTCTAAGCGGAGAATCCTGATGCGCTCGCCCGACTCTAACGCAATCTTAACCGACGCATCGGTAGAGCCGCCATCAACAAAAATGTACTCTATCGAAGGGTACGATTGGTTCAGGATACTGGCGATGGTCGCGCGAAGGAACGCCGAGCCATTGAGGCACGGCGTGACGATGGAAACCAGACCCTTGGTGCGAAGTTCGACCACAGCCCACGAAGGTTTGAGAGCGGGGACCTAGGGTCCCGCCGAAAGCGAGCATGAAGAACGATCAGGTACTGGCCCGGCGCCGCGCGATCAACGAGGAACGCGGCGACGCATTCCTGACCGACCTAACGGCGCAAAACGAGCTACTGTTCGTCTGGGACGGCTCGACGATCGTCGACCGCCTGGGCGACCGTCCGATCGAATACTTCTATCCTTCGACCATCGGTCAGTCCCTGTTCTATCACGGCGGCTTTGAGGTCGGCGAAATTGCCTTCGTCCGCCGGGCGATCGAACAGATCGAGGCGCCGACGATCCTCGATGTCGGGAGCAACATCGGCCTGCATGCGGTTTCGTGGTGCGCGGCGTCGCCTTCCGCAACGTGCTACGCGTTCGAGCCGGTTGCTGCAAATCGCGACGTGCTCGCCCGCAACGCGCACAACGCGCGCGTCGACGCTCGCATAGTAGTCGAGCCGGCCGCGGTCGGGGCGCAAACGGGAACCGCAACGTTTTACGAATGCACCGACGCCGCATACAGCACGCTCGACCCGCAGGCCGCGATGCCGATCGTCGCGACCTACGACGTGCCGGTCACGTCGATCGACGATTTCGTCGCAACCAACAACGTCGCTCGCGTCGACGTCATTAAGATCGACTCTGAAGGTTGGGAAGACGCCGTCTTGCAGGGAGCGGCTGCCACGATCGAACGCGACGCGCCGTTCTTGGTGGTCGAACTTTCCAAGACCAATGCCAAGGCGGCCGCGCCCGAAGAGATCGTCAACCGCTTGCAACAGCGCGGGTACCGCGCGTTCATCATCAACGACGGAATCGTCACCGAATACGACGGGTACGACGAATACGCATACAACTATTTCTTCGCACACGCTTCGCGGCCACTAGAAATTCCCAAGACCGATCCGATCATCGCGCGCACAGAATCGACCTACCACTCGGTCCTGGTCCGCTCGATGCGCCGGTCGCTGGTGAACTTCCGCGCCGAACTCAAAGCCAAAGACGACGAGATCCACCGGCTTAAAGACGCCGCCGACGAGCGCCTGGCGGTGATTCAGCGCGTCAGCTCGCAGGCCGCCGCCGCGGCGCAGGCGCCCGAAAAATCGGACAACGAAGCAAAACTTACTCAGCGCGTGCTCGAACTCGAGAAACAGGTCGGCCAGCGCGACGCGCGGCTAAGCGCCTTAGAAGGCCAGATCGACGCGTCGTCGTCGGGCGATCCATCGATCATTACCGCCAGCGTTCGCGTGTTGGGTGAAATGCGATTGGAAATAGAGCGCCGCGACGCGACCATCGCGGCCTTGCGCGTGGGCCTGGAGAAGCAGCGCGAGGAAGTCGATCGCCAACACACCGCGGCCGTCGAACGCTTGAGGTTGCTTGAAAAGGCTAACGAGCGCCACCAGCAGACGCACGAACAGTTGGAAGCAGTTCGCCGAGAACACGAAGTTCAGCGCAAAGCCGCCGAGGAACGTCACGCGGTGATCGAGCGTCTCCAGGGCGGGCTCGGCGCGCGCGACGGGCAAGTGGCTTCCAAGGGGGCCGAACTCGAGCGACTTAAGGTCGAGGTCCGAGCCAAGGACGCGGTTATCGACAAGCTCGATGAGTTGGTCCGATCCGGGCGCGGCGAATCGGCGCAGTTGCGCGAGATGATGGCGCACCAGGAGCAGGCGATTGCCGAACTTCAAGCTCTATCGGCCGAACGGCTCGAGGTCATCCGGGCGTTGCACGAGCAGCGCGCCTAAGCGCCGAGCCGGCGCAGCGCGCGGCCAAACACCTCGACCGCATTGCCCCGGGCGTAGTAGCGCTCGACGAACGCAATGCCCTGTTTGCCCAACGTCGCGCGCGTTGGCGCGTCGAGTAGGTCGAGCGCCGCATCGAAGCTGCGCTGATCGCGATACCACAGGCCGGCATTGCTGCGCTGGCTTTGCCCGACGAGTACGGGATTCCAACCGTTGACCAGCGACGCGCAGCCCGCTCCCCACGCCTCCAACAGCGCGATGCAGAGACTCTCGTGATAGCTCGGCATCGCAAAGAGATCGCAGTTCCCTAGCAATCCATACTTCGTCGCTTCGTCGACCGCGCCCAAATAGTGAATGCGCTCGGTCTGGCGCGGCGTTCCGACGTACGGGCCGGCGAGAACCAAATTCCACGTACTTGCAGGATGCGACCGCACATAATTTTCAAATAACTCGCACAAGTCGTTGACGCCTTTGGATTGGTCGATGCGCCCCACATACAGAATGAACGGCCGCCGGTCGATTCCGGCACTCGCGTCCGCCTCGCGCCGGTTCCCGGCGATCGCCGGTTGAATGACGTCGCCCGAAATCGTGCTATTGGGGAAGCGGTGGCGGACGAACTCGAGCGATTCCGGCGAGGCGAACGCAAACGACCGAACGCTATCGAAGAAATCGTCCCATATGGGAAAGTAGAGCGGCCACTCGTCATGCGCGAGCGGAAGCAGTATCGCGCGATCGCGCACCAGCGGCAAACCGAAATAGGTCGTAGCGTACAGGTACGTCAGGAATGCGAACGCATCGTAGCGATCGGTTTCGGCGATAAAGCGCAGCATCGATGTCGAATAGGGGCCTTGGGCGCGCAGCCAGGTCTCTTGCTCCTTCACCGACAGAGAAGCAATCCGGTAGCGGAAGCGACGCGACAGGCGGTCGAACTCCGGCATGTTGCGCGGCGCGTCGACCGCGAAGCGGCGAACGGCGATTCCTCCGACGCGATCCGGCCCTTCCGGATGGACGTTTTCCCAAGTCCAATAGTCGTCGGCGCACGTCGTGATGATCTCGACATCGTAGACCGCGGCGAGATCGGCCGCGAGCTGCAGCGCGAGCGCCTCGGCGCCCCCCAACGCATGAGCGCTGCATCGCGGCACGACCAGTGCTAGGCGTCTAGCTCGCACGTTTCACGTTCGCAAAGAGGCCGCTCAAAGTTGCCAGCGCCCGTTCGGCGTCGAACTCGGCCGCGCGGGAACGCTGGCCGGCGATGACGCGCAAGCGTACGGGCTGGTCGGTTGCCAGCACGCGCCAGAGCGCGGCCAGCTCGATCGGGCGGCCGGCATCGGCGACCAATATTCCGGCGGTGCCCATCACGTCGCGGGACGACTGATTGGCCAGGACGCACAACGGAACGCCATATTCCATCGCTTCGAGCAGGCTCATTCCGGTCGCATACCGCTCGCGGTGCGAGATGGCGACGTCGGCGGTGGTCAAGAATGCGGCCATTGCCGGCTGCGAAACCACGCCGGGCACGAGGATACGGTGTTCTAAGCCCGTGCGTTCGATCCAGCGGTGCAGGCGATCGGCATATTCCGCGTCGACGGCCGGTCCGACCAGGCTTAGGCGCGCACCGAAATCCAGCGCGAGGTAGTGACTAAAAACGTCGACGATCTCGATCAGGTGGCTCGCGGGCTCGATCGGACCGACGGCCAAGAGATTGACGCGCCCGTCGCGCAAGGCCCCCAGCAGCGTCGGGTCCGGGGCGACGTTCCAACGCTGCGCGCCGAAGAACGGCGGCGGAACGACGCCCGCCGCATCGATCCGGGCCTCTCGGCACGACGCGAGGATTTCGTCGAACTTCGCTTGGTCAAAGATCGCGGCCGCAATCGGCCCGCGCACGCCCAGATCGCTCAAGGTCGCCGCGTCGCTAGGAGTAGTCAAGTAACCGATGGTGAGGGCGTCCTCGGGTTTGTACGTCGAGCCCGCGTGAACGATGCCCCGTAGCGGCTCGTCGATCTCCGAGGCAACGACCCGCGTCGCGTGTCCTTCAAGGCGCAACGCTTCGCTTATTTGGAGCGCGTAATTGGTTACGGCATCGCCGTACGCTGCCCGCGGCAAGACGTGCACGATGGGGCGCGGATCGCGAAGGGCGGCGGCGTGGACCAAACGCGTGGCCAACGCATCCTGGTAGCGTTCCAAGACGCGCGGCCACGAAGCGATCTCCCGAGCGTAG
>DATCDS010000107.1:0-5618 GCA_036510515.1 Vulcanimicrobiaceae bacterium | reverse complement strand
ATTGGATTCCAGCCCGTCGTATCGTATCGAGGACCTCGCCTTCTCGCCCGACGGGCGTTTCGTCGCCTATACGTTTTCGCCGATGCACGGCACCTCGATCATCCGCGTCGTGAAGGTGAAGTCCGGAAAGGTCCGCGACGTCACCCCGCTTCTGCGCGTCGATCGTTGTCCGGCCTGGGATCCGCAAGGGAAGTATCTTTACTTCCTTTCGGCACGCGATTTCAATCCGGTCTACGACGCCCTGCAGTTCGACCTGTCGTTTCCGCAGGCCGAGCGGCCGTTTGCGATCACCCTGCGCAACGACGTGCCGTCGCCCTTCGTTCCCAAACCTCGCCCCCTGCATCACGATCACGATCACGATCGTCACGACCATCACGGTCACGATCGCGAGAAGGCCGACGATAAAGACGCTAAGCCCACGCGCGTCGACATCGATTTCGACGGCATCGAAGGACGTCTGCTCGGCTTCCCGGTCGACGAAGCCAACTACGGGCAGCTAGTCGCGGGCAAGGAGCGCGTGCTGTTCACGCGCTTCGAAGTCAAAGGTATCAAGCCCGTCGGACGCAGCTGGGACGAAGAGATCGAATCGGGAGTGTTGCTCGCCTACGACTTCGAACAGCAGCGCCTCGGGACGATGGCCACCGACGTCAGCGAAATCCGTTTGGGCAACGACCATCGAACGCTCCTCTACACGTCGCAGGATCGCCTGCGGGCGATCGACATCGAGGGCGACCTCCCCGAAGACGGCGACGAACCGAAACCGCTGCTCGAATCGGGGCGCAAGAGCGGCTTCATCGATCTCGATCGCGCGAACGTCGAGATCTCGCCGCGCGACGAGTGGGCGCAGATGTACCGCGAAGCCTGGCGCCTGCAGACCGAGCAGTTCTGGGTCGAGGACATGAGCGACATCGACTGGGACCGCGTCTTCGATCGCTACGAGGCGGTACTCCCGCGCGTTCGAACGCGCACCGAACTTTCCGACGTCATTTGGGAGATGCAAGGCGAACTCGGAACCTCGCACGCTTACGAATTCGGCGGCGACCATCGCGTTCCGCCGCAGTATCAACGCGGATTCCTAGGCGCCGATCTCGTCTGGGACGAGGCCGCCGCAGGCTATCGCGTCGACCGCATCTACCGCGGCGACTCGTGGAATCGCGAAACCGATTCGCCGTTGGCCGAACCCGGAGCCGACGTTCGCGCCGGCGACACCATCGTCGCCATCGGCGGCCGGCGCCTGTCGCGCGAACTCACGCCCGAACGTCTTCTGGTCAACACGGCCGGACGCGACGTCGCATTGACGGTAGGTCGCAAGGGCGAAGAACGTACGGTCCTCGTACGCGCGCTGGCCGGCGAAGCGCCCTTGCGTTATCGCGCGTGGGTGGAAGAGAATCGCCGCATCGTGCACGAGCGCACCGGCGGCGCCGTCGGCTACCTGCACATTCCCGATATGGGTCCGTGGGGGTTCTCGGAGTTTCATCGCGGCTATCTCAACGAGTTCGACCGGCGCGGCTTGATCGTCGACGTGCGCTTCAATCGCGGCGGCCACGTTTCCCCGCTGCTGCTCGAGAAGCTCGCCCGCAAGCGCGTCGGCTACGACGTGCCGCGCTACGGAAAACCGGTTCCCTATCCGCCCGAGTCCGTCGCCGGACCGATCGTCGCACTGACCAACCAGTTTGCCGGCTCGGACGGCGACATCTTCAGCCACTGCTTCAAACTTTACGAGTTGGGGCCGCTGGTAGGCAAGCGTACTTGGGGCGGCGTGATCGGTATCGATCCGTACCATCGCTTAGTCGACGGCACGATCACGACCCAGCCCGAGTTTTCCTTTTGGTTTCGCGATGTCGGTTGGAAGGTCGAAAACTACGGAACCGATCCCGACTACGATGTCGACGTGCCGCCGCACGACTACCGCGATGGCAAGGATCCTCAGCTCGAACTAGCGCTCCGCTTGATGGATACCGCCTTAGCCAACGCACGACCGTTCGCCCCGGACTTAGCATCCAAGCCGTCGCTGCCGTTGCCCTCGCTCCAATAGCGCGCGTTCGCATGACGTTCGAAGAGTTCTATCGACCGCTGCACGCGCGCTTCGCACCCGAGCAACGCCGCCTACTGCACGAACGCGAGCTCTGTATCGCGCGCTCGCAAGCCGGCGATCGTCCCGACTACCTTCCCCCCTCCGAGGCGACCACGACGCGGTGGCGCATCGACCTTCCGATCTGGTGCCGGGATCAGCGTAACCAGATGACCGGGCCGGCCGACGATGCCGAGTTGGCGGTCAAGATGCTCAACTCGGGTGCGCCCGGGGTGATGCTGGACCTGGAAGACTCGATGGTCAACAGGCCCGAGCATCAAGCGCTGGGGCAGCGCAACGTGCGCGCGGCGCTGTACGGCGAGCTCTCCTACGACGACAAGAAGCGCGGTATGACCGTCGGCATCCAACGCGGCTCGACCGTCACCTTCGTGCGCGTGCGCGGCTTGCACATCTCGCAGCCCGACATCGTCGACGGAGGAACGACGTCGGCCTCGCTGTTCGATCTGGCAGGCTTGGTCTACGATCTGGACTACTCCAAGCTCGCACATCCGCTCTGCATCTACATTCCCAAGTCCGAATCCGCCGACGAAGCCTTGTGGTGGCGCGACGTTTTCGATGCGCTGATCGAAGCCAAGGGTTGGGCGCCCGATGCGATCCGCTGCATGGCGCTAGTCGAGGCGCACCCGCTGGCCTATCAGATGGAAGAGTTTCTCTTTAACCTGCGCGGTCGCATTTTGGGCTTGAACCTGGGACGCTGGGATTACATGGCCAGCTTGATCCACTTCAACCTCACCGACCCGCAATGGGTGCTTCCCGACCGCAACACGATCCCGATCGGCGTGCCGTTCTTCCAGAATCTGCGAACGTTGCTGCCGGAGGTCTGTCACAAGCATGGCGCACTGGCGATCGGCGGCATGACCGCGCTGTATCCGTCGCGCGAGGATCCCGAGCTCAACGCGCGCGCGCTCGACGTGCTGGCGCGCGACAAGAAGAACGAGGCATCCTGCCTGATGGACGGTGCCTGGACCGGGCATCCCGATCAAAATGCGATCGCGCTGGCGCAGTTTCCCGCGCCCAACCAACTCGACCGCCGTCCTCTCCCGGCCGACCCACATCCGGACTTGCGTCCCGCCCCTATCGGCGTCGGTGCCACGACGCTGGCCGGTACGCGCGCTGCGGTGCGCACGGTGATTCGCTATCGTCACGGCGTGCTGGAGGGCCGCGGCGCCTCGTTGCTCGACGGCTACATGGAAGATCTCGCTACCGATCGCATCTATCGCCTGATGATCGCCCAACGCACGCGCTTCCCCAGCGAATGCGCGCCGAGTTCGCTCTCCAGTATCTTTGACGAAGAGCTCGCGCGCATCGTCCGCGAACTGCCGGAGTCGGCTGCCGACGCCGATCGCGCGCGCTACGGCGAAGCACGACGTCTTTCCGAGGCCATGATTCTCACGGGCGCCTTCGACCCGAGGTAATTCTATGTCACGCGACCTGCGGTTGCCCACCCTCGCCGCCGCGCTGACGCTGCTGCTGCATCTGATCGGCAACGCGCACTACGGCTTCTTCCGCGACGAACTCTACTTCATCATCTGCGGGCGCCATCCGGCGCTTGGCTACGTGGATCAGCCGCCGCTGGTGCCGCTGATCGCCGCGGGCACCCAGCTCTTCGGCATCTCGCTGTTTTGGCTGCGCGTTGCGCCGGCGCTGTGCGCGGCCGCGGGCGTCTTCACCAGCTTGCGGTTGGTGCAACAGTTGCGCGGCGGCGCGTTCGCGCAGATCCTTACGGCGATCTGCTTCGCGCTGGCGCCGGTGCTCGTGAGCTTCGGCGAGAAGGTGAGCACCGACATGATCGGCCTGTGGCTCTGGCCGCTGGCCGCACTCTACGTCGCGCGCCTGATCGACGGCGCCGACGCGCGCTGGTGGCTGGCAGCCGGCGCGGCAATCGGCGTCGCGGGCGAAGCCAAGTACAGCGTCCTGTTCTTTGCGATTTCGCTGATCGTGGGTTTGGCGATCTCGCCGCAGCGGCGCGTGCTGGTCACCCCGTGGTTTCTGGGAGGCGTCGCGCTGGCGATCCTTATCGTGCTGCCCAACTTCCTGTGGCAGGCCGTAAACGGTTTCCCGATGATGGAGCTGCTGCGCAACGGACAACACGGCAAGAATGTGGTGCTCTCTCCGGCGGCCTACCTCATCCAGGAGATCCTCATCTTCAACCCCGCGCTCTCGCTGATCTGGATCGTCGGGTTAATCTACGCTGCGATCGTAGCGCGCTTACGCTGGATCGCCGCGACGATGGTGCTGCTGATGGCGATGATGATCGCCTTGCACGCCAAGCACTACTATCCCGCCGACGCGTACGCGCTGCTGTTTGCCGCCGGCGCGATCGCGCTGGAAGCGGCGACCGTGCGCGCCCGCTTGCTGCGGCCGGTCATCGCCGTCGTCGCGCTGCTCTTGGGCGCTGCGCTGCTGCCGGTGGAACTGCCGATCCTTCCGATTCCGCAGTTCTTAGCCTACGGCAAGGCGCTCAACAGCGCGCTGCACTTGAAGAGCAAAGACGTCGCCACCGAGCACAACAGACTCGGTCGCCTGCCCCAAGATTACGCCGATATGCAGGGTTGGCCAGAAATGGTTGCGGCGGTCGCCAAAGTATACGACACGCTGCCGCCGGCGCGGCGCGCGCGTGCGGCGATCTTTACCGACAACTACGGCGAGGCCGCCGCAATCGATTTCTTCGGCGGCGCGTACGGGCTGCCGCCGGCGCTCTCGGGGCACAACCAATATTGGCTATGGGGCCCGCGCGGCTACGACGGATCGACGGTCGTCAAGATCGGCGGGGACGGCGCGACCAGCGTGTTTGCGCGTTCGCGCGTCGCGACACGCTTTGCCAACCCGTGGGGGATGCCGTACGAAGACGATCTGCCGATCTGGCTGCTCGAGGATCCCAAGCGCCCGCTCGATACGATCTGGCCGTCAACCAAAACTTATATTTAGGGCAACTCTGATTTATTGATGTGTCATGGCGAGCGTAGCGACCGCAGGGGAGCGAAGTCGAGCCATGGCCTCGCAGCACGTGCCCCGAGCGCGTGGCTCGACTCCGGCGCCTTCGCGCCTACGCTCGCCATGACACTGCGCGAGACTTTAATCAGAGGTTCCTTTTAGCGAACGCCCTTCATCTTTGAGACGGGGATGAAGCCGAGCGCCTCCAACGCCTCGGTGTCGTTGGCGACGTAGTCGATGAACGCGGCCACGTTCTTGCGCGGATTGCCCATCGTGAACATGTGCTCGTACGACCAGAACCGATACGTCCCGGAGAGCACGTTAGGGGTGGTGGGTTCGACGCCGTCGATGGAAATTTTCGCGATCGCCGGATCGCGCACGTAACTCGTGGCGATGTACGACGCGGCGCCGGGGGTCTGCGCGACTTGCACGGCCACGGTGCCCGAAGAATCCTCGGTCATGGCCGACGCAAGCGGCTGCGCGCCGCCGAGGATCTCTTGAACGAAGACGGCGCGCGTGCCCGAACTGCGCGGTCGATTGATGATCGAAATCTGCTGATCGACGCCGCCCACGCCCTTCCAGTTCGTAATCT
>DATCDS010000106.1:0-33730 GCA_036510515.1 Vulcanimicrobiaceae bacterium | reverse complement strand
AAACTGCGGCATCTCCCCGTTTCCGTTGATCGGCGACGCGCGAACGCCGATCGAGCGCAACGCGCGTCACTACGGTATCGAGGTGACGTGGTCGACGCTTGAGGAGTTCTTCGCCGCGGTCGAACGCAACGGCGTCGCGCTCAACGTCGCGACGCTGGTCGGTTTGGGAACGACGCGGCGCGCCGTCGCCGGCGAAAGCGATCGCAAACTCGAGGCCGCAGAGATAACCGCGCAAGCCGCGCTTGTGCGGGCGGCGTGCGAACAGGGCGCGCTGGGTGTTTCCTCCGGGTTGATCTACGTACCGGGGCGCTACGCCGACACCGCCGAGCTGATCGAACTTGCGTCGGCTGCGCGAGCCGGCGGCGCGCCGCGATACGCATCGCACGTGCGCAGCGAAGCCGACGACCTCTTCGCCGCAATCGACGAAGCGCTCGAGATCGGCGAGAGCGCGCAAGTCGCGGTGCAATGCTCCCACCACAAGGCGCAATATCCGCGCAACTGGGGCAAGGTACATCAGACGCTCGCGTCGATCGAACGGGCGCGCGAGCGCGGCGTGGCGGCGTTTGCCGACGTTTATCCCTACGTCGCGTCGTGGACCGAACTCGCGACGATCTTGCCCGTGCACGCGCGCGCCGGCGGAACGCAAGCCACGCGGCAGCGTCTGCGGGATCCGCAATACGCGGCCGTGCTAGCGCTCGAGCTGGAACTCGCGCGGGCGGACCAGTGGCACGATATGCTGATCACCCAGGTCGGCAGCGATGCCAACGCGGACGTCTGCGGACTGCGCGTCGACGAACTGGCGGGTCGCTGGCGGCTCTCGCCGGCGCGCGCGGCGATTCGACTCTTGGCCGAAGAATCGCTGGAGGTTGGCGCGATGTTTTTTTCGATGAACGAGGACGACGTGGCGGCGGTGCTCTCGGCGGGTTTTACCTGTATCGGTTCGGACGCCTCGGTGCGGGCGTTGGATGGTCCGACCGCGCGCGGCGTACCGCATCCGCGCACGTTTGGAACGTTCCCGCGCGTCTTCGGACGCTTCGTGCGCGGTCGCCCGACGCTCTCGCTCGAAGAGGCCGTTCGCCGCATGACGTCGCTTCCGGCTACGATCTTCGGCCTGCGCGATCGCGGCGAGATCGCGGTGGAAAAATATGCCGATCTCGTGCTGTTTGGTCCCGACACGATTCGCGACACCGCGACCTACGAGCGCCCCTACGCCTTCCCGGCGGGCATCGAGCGCGTCTACGTCAACGGTCGGACCGTCTTTGCCGACGGCGCGTTCACCGACGCGCGCCCCGGGCGGGCTCTACGCAACGGCGGGTAATCGGCGGCTTGGCGGCGTCGGAAACGGGAATACGGTTGGTATGAACGTTCTACGATCTTCCGCTCGCTTGCTGGCAGCGATCGCGGCCGCAGCGATGCTTCTATCGCCGCTTGCCTCCGTGGGCGCCACGACGCCGGTGACCAATCGCTACGGCGGACCGATCTACGGCGGCCCGCCGATCGGCGACGTCACCGCCGAACTCCTGGCCATCGGCGGAACGCCGGGCAACTTCTCGAGCGTGCGGACGCTCAACACGCTCGCCGGCACCAATACCGTCACCGCCGAGGTCAAGAAACTCCAGGGCCAGTATGGAGCGGATGCCATCAATCGCTTCATTAAGACCTTCGACTATACGGTCAACGACGCGTGGGCGCGCGCGGGCAAAGACAATCTCACGTTTCCGCCCGCGGCCACGCTGAGCGACCACGACGTTGCCGTCGCGCTGGTTCAGGCCGGAACGGCCGGCGACGGCACTTTTTGGACGGGGCTGATGCTCGATAAACTCGTCTCGCACAGGGTGCACGATCAAGTGATGGTCGACATCGATGCCAAGTACGGCGAACCGGACGACGCCTCGTACCACAAGATCGCCAACCAACTCTTCTACGACGTCGCCCTGATCCTGGGGGCGAAAGTATCGCTAGCGTCGTTTCACTAGTAGCCTGCTAATTTTTCGTAGACGGCGGTGGCGCGCTCGTGCAGCAGCGCGAGGTCCCCGTCGTTCTCGATCGTATAGTCGGCGAGCGCGCGCGCGCGCTGGGGATCGATCTGCGCGGCCATACGCGCGCGGACGCGCGCTTCGTCGCTCCCGTCGCGCCGCATCGCGCGCGCGATCCGTTGCTCGTCGGGCGCGACCACGACGACGTTGCGATCCATCGTCCGGTACAGCTCGGTCTCGAACAGCAACGGCACGACCTGCACGACCGGCTGTCCGGGCTTGGCGTCCCGCTCGCGTTGCGCGGCCAGCCGCCGAACGTACGGGTGGACGATGCCGTTGAGAAGCTCGCGCGCGTTGGAATCGGCGAAGACGACCTCGGCCATCGCCGCTCGATCCAAGGCACCGCCGCGCACGAGCTGCGGCCACAAGCGGGCGATTTCCGCGAGGCCGTCGCTCCCCGGCGCGACGGCCTCGCGTGCCAACAGGTCCGTGTCGATGACGAGCGCGCCCAGACGTTCGAACACCTTGGCGACCTCGCTCTTCCCGCTCCCAATGCCGCCCGTCAGCCCGATCCTCATGGGGCGACTATTCGGCGTCGAAGGATTCCGGCGTGTTGTCTGGAGCTTCTTCGACGGCTTGCTCGATCGGTTCGGCTTCGGGCTCGACTTCGGCTTCGAGCTCGGCCTCGACGATCGGTGCGTCGACCACTTCGGGGACCTCGGCAACGTACTGCTCGATCTCTTCGAGCGGAACGTCGGCGACGTGCTGGATCGACGCGGTGATGCGGCGCGTCTGATGGTTGATCGTCAACAGCGTAACGTCGACGTCTTGTCCGGGATTATACTGAACCGAACCGTCGAACTCGCCCTTGGGAACCATCGCGAGGATTCCCGGAACGATTTCGACGAGCAGATAGTTGGGCGTCGTCTTGACGACCTGCGCGACGACCTGATTGGTCTCGAACAGCTTGTCCGAGAACTGATCCCAAGGATCGGGCAGCGCGTGCTTGAGCGACAGGCTGACCTTCTTGGCTTCGGCATCGAACTTCATGATTTCGACTTGAACGATATCGCCGATCTTCACGACTTCCGACGGGTGCTTGATGCGCGCGTAGGAGAGTTCGCTGTTGTGGATCAGGCCGTCGATGCCGCCTAGGTCGACGAACGCGCCGAAATCGGCGAGCCGGACGACCATGCCTTCGCGGATCTGACCGATCTCCATCGTGTCGAGCAGCTCTTGCTTCTTTTGCTGGAGCTCTTCTTCGAGCACGAGGCGCTGCGAGAGTACGACGCGGTGGCGCTTGTGATCGAGGTCGATCACTTTAAGACGCAGACGCTGACCGACGAGTTCGTCGAGGTTTCCGACCGGCTGGCGACGGATCTGCGATGCCGGCACGAAGCCGCGCATGCCCAGGTCGACCAGCACGCCGCCCTTGACGACTTGCGTCACGGTGGCTTCGATCACTTCGTCGTTGTCGTGAGCGCCGATGACCTTTTCCCAAGTCTTGAGCGCGCGCGCGCGACGTTCTGAAAGGAACAGCGTTCCGTCCATCTCGTCGATGCGATGGATCATGACTTCGAGGGTATCGCCGACTTTGAGTTCTTTCGGCTCGATCGCGAGTGACAACTCGCGGAAGGGGAGGACGCCTTCGGACTTGCCGCCGACATCGACGAGCAACTCGTCCTTGTCCTTTTGGACGATCACGCCGACGAGGACTTGGCCCTCGTCCAAAACTTTAAGCGACTCTTCATAGAGGCGCTGTTCGAATGCGAGTTGATCTTCTTCGGGTTCGGGCCCGTGCCCGGGAGGGGAGATTTCAAGCGTAGAGATGTTGTGGTTCCTACCTTACATATATTCGTATTTGCGACCGCCGCGCGTTCATCGTTGACATCCTCGACACCACCAGGTTCCGCGTTGACCGAGCACCGTGCGCACGATCGGACGTTCGCAACGCACGCACGGGCGGCCGAGGCGGCCGTAGACCGAAAGCACGTTTTGAAACCCGCCCGGCAAGCCTGCCGCATCGACGTAGTCGTCGATGCTCGAGCCGCGCATATCGATCGCGCGGGTGAGCACGCCGACGATCGCGTCGTGCAGCCGGCGAATCGCCGGGCCGGTCAGCTTTCCCGCGGGACGATCCGGACGAATCCGGGCCTCCCACAACGCCTCGCATGCATAGATGTTTCCGATGCCCGCGATGCGCCGCTGATCGAGGAGCAACGCCTTGATGGGCGTCGTCCGCCCGGACAGCATACCGATAAAGGCCTGCGGAGTAAAGGCCTTTTCCAGCGGCTCGGGACCCAAATCGGCATCCCAGGCCTCGTCCGGCTCTACGAGGCGCATTCGGCCAAAGGTTCGGACGTCGGCAAACGCGAGGCGAGTCGAATCCGAAAACTCCAACACGACGTGGGCGGCCTTGGGCAACGGCTCGGAAGGACGGCCGACGATGAGTCGGCCGGTCATCCGCAGGCTCACCACCAAGCGCCGGCCGGAATCCAATCTCAAAACGACGTATTTCCCGCGACGACCGGCGCCGAGAATACGTTGTCCGACTAGCGCTCGCTTGAATCGAACCACCGGGGCCGCAACGACGCGCGGAAGCCTGACGTCGACCCGCTCGATCGTCTTTCCCAGCACGCTTGCGGCGAGTCCGCGCGCGATCGTTTCGACCTCAGGAAGTTCGGGCATCGCCGGTCAAAAAAGCGCCAATTCGAAGCGGGGTGCCGCTGACGATTCCATCGGCGGCGGCTTCGCCGGCGGGCAGCTCGATCACGTATCGACCCGAGGCGATCTCCAGCGGGATGCGGTCATCGGCCAGCGCCGAATCGACGACCGGCACGTCGGCAAAAACCTTGCGCACGCGTCCGTCGGCACCGACGAAGACCATGTCCAGCGGAATCAGCGTGTTTTTCATCCAGAACGATAGCGGCTGATCCGATGGAAACACGAAGAGCATGCCGGCGTGCGGGGCCAACGCGGTCACCCACATCAACCCGGCTTCCTGCTGAGCCGGCGTGCGCGCGATTTGCAGCGTCAGCATCGCGCGCGGCGCGGCGACGGTTATCGTCGGCAGTTGCTGCGGCGTCGGCTGCGGGCCGGGCGAGACGATGAGCGCCAACGCCAACGCCACCGTTTGACTACACATCGTCGAGCGGCTTCACGTCGTACCAATTGGCCCCGGTCTTCATCGTTACTTCCAGCGGGACGCTCAGCGTCATCGCTCCCTCCATCGCATCGCGTACGGCGTGCGCGGTCGCATGCAGCTGCGCGCGCGGTACTTCGAAGATCAACTCGTCGTGGATCTGCAGCAGCATCGACGCATCGAGCCCCGTCTTCTCGATCTCGCGGTCCGCGCGCACCATCGCCAGCTTCATCAAGTCGGCGGCGCTGCCTTGCAGGGGCGCGTTGGTCGCCTCACGTTCGGCAGCCGCGCGCAGCATGTAGTTGCCCGAGGTCAGACCGGGCATGTACCGCCGCCGCCCGAGGATCGTCGCGACGTAGCCGTTGACGCGCGCTTCTTCGAGCGTGCGTTCGATATACGCCCGCACCGATGGGAAGCGCGCGAAATAGGCGACGGTGATCTCCTTGGCTTCGGCTCGGCCGATCTCCAAACGCTGCGCGAGCCCAAAGTCCGACATGCCGTACAGTAATCCGAAGTTGACCGATTTGGCCATCCGTCGCTGGTTACCGTCGACCTGCGAGCCGGCCGGAACGTTGAAGATCTGCCGCGCGGTAAAATCGTGAATGTCTTGCCCCTCTTCGAACGCTCGGCGCATCGCTTCGTCGCCGGAGAGGTGCGCCATGATGCGCAGTTCGATCTGGCTGTAATCGGCGGCCAGCAAAACGTGCTCGGCGTCGCGCGCGACGAAGGCGCGCCGAATCCGACGCCCTAACTCACCGCGCACCGGCACGTTTTGGAGATTCGGATTAGTGCTCGACAACCGCCCGGTCGCCGTCGCGGTCTGATTGAACTCCGTGCGCAGTCGCCCGTCGGCATCGACGAGCGTCGGGATCACGTCAACGTAGGTGTTCTTGAGCTTGGTCACCTCGCGCCATTCCAGCACCAGCGCGCAGATGGGATACTCGCGCGCCAATCCCGCCAGTACCTCGACGCCGGTCGCCCAGCCCGTCTTGTTCTTTTTTCCGCCCGGAATTTGCAGGCGTCCGAAGAGCACGTTGCCCAGCTGCAGCGGCGATCCGATGTTGAACGTTTCGCCGGCGAAGTCGAAGATATGCTGCTGCAGCCGTGCGATCGCCGCGTCGATTTCGACAGCCAGCGTTGCTAACTCGCTGGGATCGATCGCGATGCCGACCCGTTCCATCTTGGCCAACAGCGGTGCCAACGGCACCTCGACCTCTTCGTAGAGCCCGATCTGATCGCGCGCCGCCAGTTCGGTTCGCAGCGGCCGGAGCAATTGGAAAGCGGCGTCGGCTTGCGCGGCCGGATCCTCGCCGGCGGCGATGCCCAGATGCGCACGCGCCGTCGCGTCGATCGAAACGAACGACGCGCCGGGATCGAGCAGATGCGCGGCCAGCATCGGGTCGTCGTCGACCGGGCGAATCGGTAGCCCGTGGCGGGCCAACGCCCGCGACACCTTCTTGGCATCGTAGGCACTCACGCGGGTCGGCCCGTTCCAGAGCGTTTCGAACGCCGCGCGCACGTTGGCATGCGCCAAGGCCGCCGCGCCCAACGAGATCCCCGTTCCGCTCTCACCCGAAATGCCGATCGTATCGTCGCCGGCGACCAGCGCCGCCCGCTCTCCTCGACCCAGCGCGCGCAGCGCCTGGGCCAACTCCTCGAACTCCGGCGGGTCGACCGCCGCGACGAACGATCGATACGTTCCGCGCACCGCCGGCGGCGCCGCGAACAGCGGCATGTCGCTGGGCGGCTGCAGCTTGGCGAGCAGTCCTTTGAACTCCAACTCGCTGTAGAGGTGGTAGAGCGCGTCGTTGTCGGGCGGGACGTAGCGCGCCGCGTCCCAATCCAGTGCGACGTCCAGATCGCGGCGAATGATCGAGACGTCGCGGCAAACCGCGGCTTGCGCGCCGTAGGTTTCGATCAACGCTTGCAGTTTGGGCGTTCCAGCAAGTTCTGGATGGGCCAGCAAGTTGTCGAGCGACCCGGCCACTTGAATCAATTTGGAGGCGGTTTTTTCGCCAACGCCGGGAACGCCCGGCAGGTTATCCGACGGGTCGCCTTTGAGTCCGCGATAGTCGACCAACTGCGCGGGCTCGAGCGCGAACCGCTCGCGCACCGCGGCCGGATCGAAGCGCTCGAGATCGGTGATGCCGCGCTTGGTTCGCAAGACCGTGGTGCGATCGTCGACGATCTGCAGCAAGTCCAGATCGCCGGTGACGATCGTCACCTGCTGATCGGCATCGTACGCGCGATGCGCCAGCGTCGCGATCACGTCGTCGGCTTCCTGACCTTCGATCTCGGCGATCGGAACGTTGTATGCGTGCAGGATGCGTCGCACCAGCGCGAACTGCGGGCGCAGTTCCTCGGGCATCGTCGAACGCTGCGCTTTGTATTGGGGATAGAGTGCCACGCGCGCGGCGGGCATGCCCTTATCGAACGCGGCGATGAGGTGAGTCGGGTTTTCCGTAGCGATCAGACGCGCCAGCATGTTGACGAAACCCAAAGCGGCGTTGATCGACAAACCGGCGCTTGTCGACAGCGGCGGCATCGCGAAAAATGCCCGGTAGACCAGGCCGTAGGTATCCAGCAGCATCAGGGTCGCGGATTGTCGTGCGGGAGCGGCGCTCATCGCACGGTAACGTTCGACGACGCCGCGGCGATTCGTCCATCGTCGCCGATCTGCAGGATCGAAAGCGTGTACGTGCCCCGCACCTGCGGCAGCGGAATCGAGATCGCTTCCCGGCTGCGGCGCAGCACCTTCCAGTAGACCGCGCGCGTGTCCGACTCGGCCAGCGACGGCTCGGGGAGCGCGCCGTCGCGAACGGCAAAGCCGACGCTCTGCGATCGCCCGGCCGAATCGATCGACGGGTGCCAGTTGGGGACCGACGGCGCGCTATTCTGCGTCGCGGCAACGCCGAAGGCCAAGAGGCCGGGCAACGTTTCGAAGCGCGCCGATCCCGATGGCGTCCCGCGGCTCAAACGCAGCACGATCGTCGCATCCGTATCGTCGTCGAACGCTAACTCGGCGGTCGCGCCGGGGGCGTAGGCCGAGCGGTCGAGGTGAACCGCGAGCGTCGCGGGCCGGCCCGGCGCCTCGACGGTCAGCGGCGCGAGGTTCCATTCGATGGCGCCGTCGCGCACGAACGCTCCGGCGACCGACATATCGCCCGGGGCCGGCTCGATCTTGAAGGTTGCGCTCGCAGTTCCGGCATCGCTGCGGACCACCGACGTCGCGATCCCCGCCGAACACAGCAGGGTCATAAGGGCGTCGCCGACCGATCCGGCATCGCCGGCATCGAACCGCGCCGTTTCCCCGTTGCGATACGCAGCGCGGTCCGGCGTCACGTGCACGACGGCGCTGGTGTCGGTCGCGACGGTCGTCTGCGATTGCGGAAGAATCTGCACCTGCGCGGCGTCGGAGGCGTCCGCGCCGGCCAGCGATGCTCGCGCGACCACCAGGCTCGTCCCGAGCGACGGCGCGGGGAGACTTCCGCGCGCGACGCCCGACGCATCGGTAACGACCGAAAGCGTCGAGCCACCGCCACCATGCGTCACCGTTATCGATGCGGCGAGGTTGGGCACCGGCCGCTGGGTAACGACGTTGACGGCTTGCAGCGTGAAGCCGATCGGCGTCTCCGGCGCGGCACTAGCTCGGTCGAGCCGCAACTGCAGGGCCAGCGTCGACGTCGGAACGACGACGCGCGTTTCGGCCGTGGCGCCCGCTCCCTCTACGGTCACACCATAGGTCGAGGCCAAACCGTCGGTCGGATGCGGGATCGCAACGGTCGCGCTGCCGTCGCCGCCGGTCGTGGCTGCGACGTCGAGCCACGGCGTGATTCCCCAGGGGGGCACGCCCGACGCATCGTCGTCGAAGACGTGCGGCGAGCGCACGACGACGACGCGGACGTTCACACCGGGGACGCCGCGCCCGCCACGCAGCGCGCGCACGACCACCGGCACGTCGCCGTTGGGATCGCACACGCCGTTGCAATGCGGCGTTGCCGAAAGCGCGAGGCCGTCCGCCTCGGCATCGACGCGCACGACCGCGCCGCCGGCGGCGCCGTCGACTTGCGCGAGCACCGCGTACTCACCGGCTTTGACATTCGATGGGATTTCGATGCTGGCCGCAAATGCGCCGGCCTCGTCGAGCTTTACGGATTTCTGCGCGATCGGCGTCGCGCCCAATCGCATCGAGATCGACGCGCTGCCCGTTGACGGACGCAGCGCGTTGCCGATACGCGTACGCGCAAAGCCGACCAGATGCAGAACGTCGCCGGCGCGCGCGACCGCCGAATCCGCCCGAATGCCCACGATCTTGGACGGCAGCGGCGCTTGCGGGACAAACGAAAGGAACGCTTGGCTGTTCCCCCATTGCGCCAACGCAAAGATCGGCCGCCGCGCGTCTTTCCAGCGCACGATGCCGCGCGCGTCGGTGTAACGGGTGACAAAGGAGGTTCCGACGACGAACTGCACGCGCGCGTGCGCCAGGGCGCGCCCGGTACCTAAATCGGTGACGTACACGAGCAGGGCGTTGGGAGCGGTCTGGCTGATCAGGCCGATCCGCGTGCGATCGATCCACACTTGCTCGGCGACCGCTCCGCGCCGCGCTTCGATCACGAAGAAGCCTTCGCGTTTCCCCAACGGTACGTTGACGTCGGACGATTGGAATTGATAACCCCCCTGCGGCGCGAACCGCCAGGTCGCGACCGGATGCAGATGCCGCGTATCGATCGCACGCGCACGTGCCGACGAACCCGCGGTCACGACATCGGCCGCATCGATCGCATACGCTGCGAAGTCGACCGCAGTGGCCGTCGACGTTTCCAAGCGTATCGTGGTCGGCTTCCACGGCACGTTTGAATCGGCAGCAAAAAGGGAAAAATACGCGTCTAGGGTGTGGGGATCGAGTATCGCCCGGCCGGCATGTACCGGACGCACGGCGGCCAGCAGCATGACCAGCGCGCAACATGCCAGGCGAAAAGAACGTTTCACGAGACAGCGCCCTTCGACGGTCCCTTCATGCGGGGCCTTCGCGTTGCAGGTCGCGCTCTCAAAGCCGCGTATACGACACGCCGAGGATTTATGAAGATTGCATTCGCACGAGCCCTCGCGCTCGTCTTGCTGAGCCTAACGTTGACCGCTCCGGCATTGGCGGCGAGCAAGCCCAAGCCCATTCCGCTGCCGACGCCACAATTGCCGACCAAGAAGCTCCACACCGAGTTCGTCGTCGAAGTGAACGCAAAGGGCCAAGTCGTGCGCGTGAAATCCGGCAAGGACAGCGTCGACACCCTCTACAACGCGCACACCTACGGCGACGTCCTGCAGATGTGGATCCGCCATCCCGACGGCACGGCCGTGGTGGGTCTCTACCGCGTCACGTTCGACTACAATCCAAAAAATCACATGATCGCACGCCACGTGAGCTTGGTCAAAGCCGGCGGCAACTGGGGAACCCAGCAGGGCGCGGCGCTGCAGATGATGGATCTGGCCAACAAGCGCGCCCCCGACCCGCTGCCCGGCCTGCAGCAGATTACCGGCAAACCGCCGGCGCCCAAGCACACGCCGTAAGTGCGCTATCTGTCGTATTACGACGCGGACCACGCCGTTCGACCGGGTTTCGTCGACGGCGACAACGTACGCGTCATCGAAGTTTCCAGCATGCGCGAGTACATCGCGTTGGCGCCGCGAGAGCGGGCCGCGTATCACAGCGATCGAACGCTTTCGCTCGCCGGCCTGCGATTGGCCGCGCCGGTACTTCCACAACGCAACGTCTTCTGTGTGGGCCGCAATTACCTGGCACACGCCAAGGAAGGCGCACGCGCGGCCGGCCGGGAGCTCAAGCTCCCCGACGTTCCCACCTTCTTTACCAAAGCGCCGACGGCGATCGCCGATCCCGACGCGGTTCTGCACCTGCAAGGCCGCGTGTCCTCGGAGTACGACTTCGAGGCCGAACTGGGCATCGTGATCGGCACGCGCTGCAAGGATGTCGCGCCCGGGGAAGCGTTCGGCGTCGTCTTCGGTTACACGTGCGTCAACGACGTGACCGCTCGCGATCTTCAACGCGCGCACGTTCAATGGTTCAAGGGAAAGTCTTTGGACGATACCTGTCCGATCGGGCCGGCGATCGTCAGCGCCGACGAGGTGCAGGACCCCCAGAACCTGGCGATCGGCATAACGATCGACGGCGTGCGCAAGCAGAACGGCTCGACGGCCGATATGATCTTTACGATTCCGCGTTTGATCGCCGAGTTAAGCAAGGGAATGACGCTGCTACCCGGCGACGTGATAGCGACCGGGACGCCCGACGGTGTGGGCTTCGCGCGTACGCCTCCCGAATTTTTGCACGACGGCACCGAAATGGCCGTCGAAATCGAACGCATCGGCGTGCTGCGCAATCGAATCGGCCTCACGTGATCGCGCACGGTATCGCTCCCGGACTCGGGTGGGTTCTAGCCGCCTGCACCGCGGCGATCGGCTTGCTGGCGATGATCGCACCGCGCAAGCTTGCCGAACTTTACGGGCTCCCCATCGGGGCGCGCGGCTTTCCGTTCGTGCGCGCGACCGGACTGCGCGACATCGTCGTCGCGGGAATCCTGGCCGCCGCCGCGATGCGACGCGATCGGCCCGAACTGATCGTTATCGCAATCCTCGGCGTCGTTTTGGCGCTGGGCGACGCAGTTATCGTTGCGCTGGAGATGCGACGCTTTAGCCAACCGATGCTCGCGCACCTGACCGGCGCGCTGGCCTTCGTCGTGCTGCTCGAGTCCACACTCTGGCCGTAGGAGTCCCCCGACCCGTTCCGTAAGCCCCGCGCTATGAACGTTGCCGTCCCACGCGAGAACGCATCCGACGAACGCCGCGTCGCGCTCGTCCCCGAGACGGTCGCCAAGCTGGTGAAGGCCGGCGTCGCCGTGAGGGTGCAGCGCGGTGCGGGCGAACGCGCCGCATTCCCCGACGAATTCTACGAAAAGGCCGGTGCGTCGATCGTCGACGACCCGGCCGCACTGCTTTCCGATGCCGATGTCGTCGCATGCGTCGGACGTCCCAGCGACGCAGTGCTCGCCGCAATGCGCAAGGGTGCGGCCGTCGTCGGGTTCTTGCAACCGCTCGGCGACGCCGCCTACGTCGCGCGCTTGGCCGCTTCGGGCGCGACCGCGTTTGCGATGGAAACGATTCCGCGCATCACGCGCGCGCAATCGATGGACGCGCTGTCGTCCCAGAACAACATCGCCGGCTATAAAGCCGTGCTGATCGCCGCATCGCTCCTGCCCAAGTTCTTTCCGATGCTCACGACCGCGGCCGGCACGATTCCGCCGGCCAAGGTCCTGGTCATCGGCGTCGGCGTCGCCGGCTTGCAAGCGATCGCGACCGCGCGGCGCTTGGGCGCGGTGGTCAGCGGTTACGACGTGCGGGCCGCGGCCAAAGAACAAGTGCAGTCGCTGGGCGCGTCGTTTTTGGAGTTCGACGTCGGCGATGCCGAGGGCAGCGGCGGCTACGCCAAAGAACTGACGCCCGAACAAGCCCAAGCGCAGCGCGCGTTCATGGTCGAACAGATCGGACGCAACGACGTCGTGATCACGACCGCGCTGGTGCCGGGTAAGCCCGCACCACAGTTGGTTTCGGCCGAAGCCGTCGGCGCGATGGCGCCCGGATCGATCGTCGTCGACCTCGCGGCCGAAGCCGGCGGCAACTGCGCGCTGACCAAACGCGACCAGACGGTGGTATCGCCTAACGGTGTCTCGATCCTCGGCCAGACCAATCTGCCGTCGACGATGCCGTATCATGCCAGCCAACTCTATTCGCGCAACGTTTTTGCCTTGCTGTCACCGATGATTGCCGACGGCGCCTTCGCGCCGAACTTCGACGACGAGATCGTTCGCGGCGCATGCATCGCCCGCGATGGAAAGGTGCTGCTAGCGTGACCGACGTCAACGTCTTCTTGGGTTTGCTGACCGTTTTGATCTTGGCGGTCTTCGTCGGCTTCGAGGTGATCTCGAAGGTGCCCACGACGCTGCACACGCCGCTGATGTCGGCGACCAACGCCATTCACGGCGTCGTCGTCATCGGCGCGATGGTCGCGGTCTCGTCGCTGTTTGCCGCCGGCGCCAACGGCCCGTGGCTGACCGTCGCGGCGACCGTTGCCGTCACGCTGGGCGCGATCAACGTCTTCGGCGGCTTCGCGGTGACCGAACGCATGCTGCAGATGTTCCGCCGAAAGGATTCCAAGTGAACGCGACGCTGGCGGGCGGCTTCGTCGACCTGATCGCGATCGCGCTGTTCATCTTGGGCCTGCACTATCTCAATACGCCCGCCACGGCGCGTTTCGGCAATCGCTTGGCGATGGTCGGTATGGCGATCGCGCTGGTCGCCGCCGGATGGCAGATCTTCGGCGTGGCGTGGTGGGCGATCGCGCTGGGCGTCGTCGTCGGCGGCACCATTGGGATCGTTGCGGCCCTGCGCGTAAAGATGACCGCGATGCCGCAGATGGTCGCGCTCTACAACGGCGCGGGCGGCGGCGCCGCGGCGCTGATCGCGCTGGTCGAATATTACGTGCAGGGACACAACGGTGCGTCTCTCAACGACGTGGTGAGCGTTTCGCTGGTGCTCTCGGCGATCATCGGCGCGATCTCGTTCGCCGGCTCCATCATCGCGTTTCTCAAACTGCAAGAACTGATGACCGGACGACCGATCACCTACGCCGGCCAGCAGATCGTCAACGGCCTGATCGCCCTTGCCGTCGTCGCGCTGGGCGTCTGGTTCGTCGCGACCGGCGGTCACACCGCACCCTGGGACTTCGGCGTGCTGCTCGTCGTTGCGCTGGCGCTGGGCGTGCTGTTCGTGCTGCCGATCGGCGGCGCGGATATGCCCGTGGTCATCTCGCTGTTGAACTCGTTCACGGGATTGGCCGTCGCGATCGCCGGCTTTGAGATCGGCTCCACCCTGCTGATCATTTGCGGTGCGTTGGTCGGCGCGAGCGGTACCCTGCTGACCGTGCTGATGGGCAAAGCAATGAATCGATCCCTGACCAACGTACTGTTCGGCGCCTTTGGCGCACAAGGTGGCAGCGAACCCGCCGGCGGCGCTTCGGGCGGCCCGCAAAACGTTCGCGTCGCATCCGCCGACGACGTCGCGGTGATGCTGGCGTACGCGCACAAGGTCATCATCGTTCCCGGCTACGGTATGGCCGTCGCGCAAGCCCAGCACAGCGTGAAAGCGTTGGCCGATCAACTTGAAAAGCGCGGCGTGACCGTGAAATACGCGATCCATCCGGTCGCCGGGCGCATGCCCGGTCACATGAACGTGCTGCTGGCCGAAGCCAACGTGCCGTATCCGGCGCTGCTGGACATGGAAGACGTGAATCCGGAGTTCCCGACCACCGACGTCGCGCTGGTTATCGGTGCCAACGACGTGACCAATCCCGCCGCGCGCAACGTCCCGTCGTCGCCGATTTACGGCATGCCGATTCTCGACGTCGACAAAGCCCAAAACGTCATCGTGCTCAAACGCTCGATGCGCAGCGGCTTCGCCGGCATCGAAAATCCGCTCTACGAAATGCCCAACACCTCGATGCTCTTCGGCGACGCCAAAGCCTCGGTAGAAGCCCTCACCGCCGCCGTCAAAGCATTGTAAAACGCCATGCCGCAAGCGCCGGCGATTTGCGTAGCCCCAACCGACACGTCGTGGTTCTCGTTCCTAAGCCAGCGCGGCGCTGCGCTCGACGAAGTGAATTTCTGGAGTCCTAGCGGCCGCGCGCTGCAGGCGCCGCGCGGAACGCTCTTTCTCTTCAAGCTCAAGTATCCGGTTAACAAGATCGCCGGCGGCGGATTCATCGACTATTCGCAGCGGCTCACCTTGCGAGATGCGTGGGAGTATTACGGCATCCGCAACGGCGCCGATTCGCTCGCGGAGCTCGAAGGTCTCATTTCGCGCTACCTCGGGCGATTGGCGACGGCCGATGACACGATTGGCTGCACTATCCTCTCCGAGCCTTTCTTCCTATCCGCCGACGAGTACGTCGAACCGCCGGAGGATTGGAAACCGGAGATAGTGGCGGCGAAGTACTATTCCTTTGCTAATCCGATCACGGCGCGTTTGCTGCACGACGTGACCCTGCGCAAGCCGCAAGCGCAGCCGTCGGTCAGCACCGCACCGTTCGGCGGCGTCAGCGCGCCCGTCTTGCGCGTGCCGCGGCGCGGTCAGGGAACCTTTCGCCGGTTCGTCTTGGCAGCGTACGGGAACCAATGCGCCGTGACCGGCGAGCACACGATCCCCGTGCTCCAAGCCAGCCATATCAGACCCTTCGCCGAAACGCTGGGCCACGAGGTTCAAAATGGGATCGCTCTTCGCTCCGATGTCCACACGCTGTTCGATCGCGGATACGTTACGGTGACGCCGGAGAGTCGCTTTCTCGTGAGCGAGGCGCTACGACGCGACTTTTCAAACGGCAAGATCTACTACAAACATCACGGCGAGCTCGTGCACCTTCCCGAGAATCCAGAGTATCGCCCCAAGCCCGAATATCTTGAGTGGCATTCCGACGTCATCTTTAAGGGCTAGCGCAGATGTGGAAGCGGATACCAGCGGCGGAAGGGGATGCGGCGGCCAGGCGTTGCCAGGCTCCCCGCGATATCGAAGAGCGCGAGTTCTTCGCCCGCGATGTGTTCCCTGGTCGCTTCGGCGGCGGAGCGGCACCCGATGCCGTGGGCTCCTTCTGCGTAAGCGCTCGTTCCGATCGCTCTGCACTTTGCGCGGCTGACGCCGATGGGGTACGACGCCGGCAAGTCCAGCGCGGCGAGGCCCGGCGCCGTGACCGCGTCGACAAAGCGGCTCTTGCGAACGGCGAACTCTTGCAGATACGGACGGCGGTCGGGGCGACGATCGAAGAGCGTGAAGCGGCCGTCGCGTTCGTAGGCCCAACGTGCGTTCGCGGCGGCAACGGCCCGATCGGCGCACAGGTACAGGACGCCGAAGGCGCCCGGGGCATTCCATCGTCCGCCGAAGAGTTTCGATGGGCCGGTATCACCGCAGTTGCGCCATGTAGCGTCGCAGACGCGCGCGTAGATGCCGCCGCGATTCAGATACCGCACGGCGTTGGCTACGATCCGGTGTAGGCGAAGAGTCGTTCGAGATGACGATAGATCGGCATCACGCCATCTTCGCGCATCACCTCCAGGAACGAGCGTCCGCTCAGGTCATCGCTTCGGTTGCGGCCGCGCGCTCGCACGATCTGCGCGAGCCGCTCGGGAACGAACTCGCGCGCGAGGTATTCCGCAAGCTCGGCGATGCGATCGACATCGGCAGAGCGCTGCGGCGGGATTCCATGAACGCGCCAGTGCCCGACCGCCTGCCGCGTCACGCTGAAGAGCGCGCCGAGCTCGGCCTCCGAAAGATCGAAGGTCGAACGAATCGCATCCAACGAGGCCGCCCCGCGACCCGCCAACATCCGTACCGCCATGCCTCAAAGTATAGCGCAACAAAAGCGCAAGCGCAACAAGAACGCAAGGTCGATTCGCGGGGACAGCTCGAGGGCTAGGAAACCGCCGACTGCTCTTTCAAGGCATCTTCGAGGAAGCAGTACATATCGGCGAACTCGGCCAGCCAAGTCACCTCGGCGCGCGTTGATGCGCTCGTGACGCCGGCGCCTCGGAAATGTGGCTCGGCGCCCTCGCGATCACCGAAGAACCAGGAAATCGGGCGACCACAATATTCCGCAATCGATGCCAATTCAACGCTCGAAACAGCGCGCTTGCCCTGTTCGATCTTTGAAACGGCGGTGTTATCGAGACCGAGTTTGGCGGCAAGTTCCGTCTGTGAAACGCCGGCCTGGTCCCTGGCACGTGCGATCCGCTCCCGAAGGCGATCTGCCATGAGGGTTCCCATATAGGCCAGTGTCGCAAAGTTTGGCGCCATTGTCAAGGCTGGTATCTTGCGATGATGGCAAGTTGCTGTTAAGGTTGATGGCATGCCCAACCCAGTGATCGACGGCGTCCGCCGAGCGGCCGCCGTGCGCAAGCAAGCGGGAATCCCGCAAACGTCGCCCGTCGACGTTTCCTGGCTCGCAGAGGAACTCGGACTAGTGGTCGTCCGGCGGCCGATGCCCGGGGGGCTTTCGGGGATGCATTATGCCCACCCGAAGGGCCGATCGTTCGTCGCGATCAACTCCACAGAGCGCTCACTTCGACAGAACTTTACACTGGCACATGAAATCGGACACCATCTTTTCGATTGCGATCAAACGATCGTGGAGGCGCTCGACGACGAAGGCAAGACGCCCGTTGAAAGGCGTGCCAACGCGTTCGCTGCTAACCTCTTGCTTCCCGATGCCGCAATTGAAGATTGGAAGGCTGCGGTCCGCGCGAAGTTCGACCTCGACGATGTCGCGCGCTTGGCAATACGATATCAACTTAGCTACGAGGCGACGCTGTTTCGCCTCAAGAGCGCGCGCGTGATCTCCGACGTTGACCCCTTCCGAGACAAGACGCCCATGGCGCCAACGCTGCGAAATGTACTCAATGCCTCTAGCGAGGTCGCATTCGAAGCGCCGGTTGCGCTAGCGAAGATGGCCGACGAGGCCCTTGAACGACACATCATTTCGCAAAAGCGCTATTCGGCGCTTCTTGCGGATCTGGATCCCAGTAGAGAATGATCGTTGTCAGCGATGCGAGCCCGCTGATTACCCTCTTCGACGGTCGCTCCATAGATGTGCTGCATGAGATATTTGAGATCGTACTCATTTCAAATCACGTTCATTAAAGAAGTCTTCGAGAGCGGTCGATCGCGGGCGAAGCCCACGTGGATTAGGGTTGCAGCGCTCGACGACGCCGATTGCCTAGCGCTGTGGGCACGGCTTCGCCTGGTTACTGACCCCGGCGAGGCCGAAGCGATCCCATTGGCGCGGCAGTATGACGTTCCGATCCTCATTGACGATCAAGGGGCCCGCGGTCATTGCGACCTTCACCGCATCCCGTGTCTCTCGCTTCACGAAGCGCTGACAAAGTACCTGACCCCGAAGCGCTGCAAAGCCGTTATCGACGCCGTTCGCCGCGAAAGCGGCTTTCTTATTGTAGAGCCGGAGTATTAGCGGGCAGGTAGCACGGGCCGCAGTGTCACGGCGAGCCATGACTCACTCGCATGACACATTGCGTACGCATCATGACACGCCACGACACACCGTGACGCAGCGGTTAGTAGGTGCGTTCGGTTCGTTCGTGGGCTTCTCGGGAGAGCCAGGCGAGGATGATGAAGAACAGCGGGAGCGCGATGTCGTCGAACCAGAGGACGATACCGGCGTTGCCGGGGGAGTAGTTGTGCGCGGCGACGATTTGACCGATGTGCTGCGCGGCGGCGGCCCAGGAGAAAACGAAGGTGACGATCGTCGTTGCCAGACGCAGCTCGTACCCTCGCCAGAGCGACATCAGCGCGACGATGCCGACGCCGACCTCGCACCAACCGAGTTCGTATTCGAACGGGCTGGGCGTCCAGCCGATCGTCGGCGCGACCAGCGACTGCGCGTATGCGTGCATCAGGCCGCCGTAGAGAAAGCCGATGCCGATGACGTAGAACAGCATTTCGCCCCACAAGACGTACGACGTGGTTACTACGCGACGCGCGAAATGCGCGCGTCGCACCTTGACGATCGTCACGATCAATGCGATGACGAACAAGACGACCTCGGCGTTGCTGAGAATCCAACTGATGGCAGAAGTCAGGATCATGTCGTTCCTTTCTACAGCCGCCAGGTGGCGGCATTCCAGGTCGGCAGGAAGGCGTTGGGCGAGAATCCGTGCAGTCGCGTCCGATAAGCGTAGGGGTAAGATGCGTTAAAAAGATAGAGGATAGGCACGTTTTGCGCGACGATTCGCGCGATCTGCCCGTACAGGGCCTTGCGGTTGCTCTGCGTCTGCGCGCTCAAGGCGCGGCTCTCGAGTGCGTCCACACGGGCGTCGCACCAGCGCGCGTAGTTGGAAGCGCCGTTGCAGCCGAGGATCGACGAATCGTCGGGATCGGCGCCCATCGTGAACGGCACGTAGGCGACGTCGAACTTTCCGCTGGCCAGCGTTCCGGTGCGCGGCAAGTAAAGCTGCGCGCTGCTGATCGACTTGAGCGTGACGTCGAACCCCGCCGATCGCAGTTCGGCTTGTGCGATCGTTGCCGTGCGTACCCCCGTCACGGTTTCGGGGAACTGCACGTAGGTCAGCTCTAAACGTTGCCCGCCCTTATGGCGGATGCCGTCGGGTCCGCGTAGCCAGCCGGCGGCGTCCAAGAGGCGCGCCGCTCCGGCCGGATCGAAGCCCGGCTCCTTGACGTTGGGATCGTACGCCCACGAAAACTGCGGCTGCAGCATGTCGGTAACGGGATAGGCACCCAACGTGATCTTCTTGGAAATCGTCGCGCGATCGATCGACATCGCAAACGCGCGGCGAACGCGCACGTCATCGTAGGGCGGATGCGTCGTGTTGATAACCAAGCCCGCGATCACCGACGTCGCCACGCTGACGAAGCCGATCCCAGGCGACCCCTCCAACTGCGCTTTCTGCACCGGCGCGATCAAATTCCAATCGAGCTGCCCCGAACGCAGCATGACCAGATTGGTTTGCGGGTCGGGAGCGATGCTGATATCCAATCGCGCGATCTGCGGCTTCCCGCGCCAGTAACGCGGGTTGGCGACGTAGCGCAGATTGTCGCCGCGATGCCACGCGACGAACGTATACGGGCCGTCGCCGACGGTCGGCGCGGCGTTAAATGCGGCTTGAGCCAGCGGCTCCTGCGAGCGTAGCACGTGCGCCGGCAGAACGAACTGCGGCGCAAAGCCATATGAGAAGTAGGTCATCACGGCGGGCGCCCACGCGCGGCTCAAGTGGAAGACCACCGTGTGCGCGTCGGGCGCGGCGGCTCGGTCGATCAGGTCGTAACCTTCGTGCGAGCGCACCGGATTTTTCGGATCCAGAATCGCGTGCAAGGTGAACAGCACGTCGCCGCTGTCGACGGGCACGCCGTCGCTCCAGCGCACGTTCTTGCGCAGGTGGTACGTCAACGTGCGGCCATCGGCGGAGATACCGCCGTTGGCCACCGTCGGAATTTCAGACAACAGCGCCGGCACGGCGCGGCCGCGAGCGTCCAGATCGACGAACGGCTCGAACGCCAGGCGCGCGATCTGCTGCTCGACCGAGTTGGCGTCTTGATGCAAGAAGAGCGGGTTGAGGTTGGTGGGGTCGGCGGCGAGGTTAAATCGCACGGTGTCGGGCGGGGCACCCCCGCCGGGACCGCAGGCCGCCGCCACGAGCAGCCAGAGACATCCCAGGAGCGCTGCGCGTCTCATCATGGCGGGCTGTTCGGCGCAGCGAGCGAGCCAGTCCCCCGCTCCC
The DNA here is from genome assembly GCA_036510515.1 of Vulcanimicrobiaceae bacterium. Taxonomy (GTDB): domain Bacteria; phylum Vulcanimicrobiota; class Vulcanimicrobiia; order Vulcanimicrobiales; family Vulcanimicrobiaceae; genus JALYSX01. The sequence goes on along the minus strand of DATCDS010000106.1, from coordinate 13,250 downwards.
CCGGCTTGCGCCGAATAGATTGATGGTGATATACTCGGTTTAGCCGATATACATTCGGCAAATCACCGGAAATGACGAATATGCTTCAGCCGACAGGCGATCTCGACGAGCTCGATCTTCAATTGCTCGACGCGTTGCAACGCAACGCGCGTTCGACCTTTGCCGACCTGGGCACGCTCGTCGGGCTCAAACCACCCGCGGTTCACGACCGCGTCAAGCGCCTGGAAACGCGCGGCTATTTGCGCGGCTACGCGGCGCTGCTCGACGGCAAACGCTTGGGTCTGGAACTCACCGCGTTCATCTCGTGCTACACCACGCCCGACGCGCACTACGACACCTTCATCAAGACGCTGGCCGCAATGCCCGAGGTTTGCGAAGTGCACAGCGTTGCGGGCGAAGAGTCCTTCATCTGCAAAGCGATGACGCGCTCGACCCAGCATCTCGACGACCTGCTCACGCGCCTCAAAGCGGTTTCCGGGATGGCGCGCACGCATACGACGATCGTCCTTTCGACGCCGTTCGAGCGCGGCGGGATCGCGGTGTCGTCATGACGCCCACGCTCGCGCATCCGCTGGGAACGCATCGCGTGCTCGAGCCACCCGGCGCGATGCCGCAGACCGCTTGGAAACTCGACGACACGCCGGTGGCGTTCGAGAACGAGATCCTGTGCGACGTCGAAACGCTCAACATCGATTCCGCGTCGTTCAAACAGATCGCCGATGCCAACGGCGGCGACGCGCAGAAGATCGCGGCACACATCGTCGCGTTGGTGGCACAGCGCGGCAAGCAGCATAATCCCGTGACGGGCTCGGGCGGTATGTTTATCGGGCACGTGCGCGAGGTCGGCGCATCGCTGCGCGATCGCATGGATTTGCAACCCGGCGAGCGCATCGCGTCGCTGGTGTCGTTGACGCTCACGCCGCTGCGCATCGAAGCGGTCGAACGCGTCGACGTCGCAACCGGGCGTGTTTGGATTCGCGGCACGGCCGTGCTGTTCGAGAGCGGCCTGTGGGCGCGCTTGCCCGGCGACATCGACGACGACGTCGCGCTGGCCGTTCTCGACGTTGCCGGCGCGCCCGCGCAAGTGCGGCGCCTGGTCGAGCCCGGCCAAACCGTCGCGATCGTCGGGGCCGACGGCAAGAGCGGCCTGCTCTCGTGCGCGCAGGCTAAAGATCGCGCCGGTGCGAGCGGGCGCGTGATTGGGATCGTTCCCGATGCGCAGACGCCGTCGGCCAAACTCTTGGTCAGCGACGGCTTGGTCGACGATCTGGTGGTCGCCGACGCGCGCGACGCGTTGACGATCTCGCAGCGCGTGCTGGCCTTGGCGCCCGAAGGCGCCGACGTGACGGTCAACTGCGTCAACGTCCCAGGCACCGAGCTGGGCTCGATCCTGTGCACGCGTCAGGGCGGAACCGTCTACTTTTTCTCGATGTCGACCTCGTTTACGGCCGCCGCGTTAGGCGCCGAAGGCGTCGGGAAAGACGTCACCATGATCGTCGGCAACGGCTACTGCAAGAATCACGCGCAGATCGCCCTGCAGACGCTGCGCGATCGTCCGGCCATTGCGAATTACTTCAACGCTAAATACATCCAGGGAGCAACCTCATGAACGCCATCGCCCATAAAAAGCCGCCCGTCGGCCCGGAGCAATTCGAATACAAGAACGTCAAACAGGGCGAGTTCTGGCGCCACGTCGCGGCCTACAAGGACGTCGACGAAGCCACCTTCATGGATCACCTGTGGCAGCAGAAGCAGTCGGTCAAAACGCCCGAAGAGCTGCTCGAAACGATCAAGGGACTGTGTTCGCCCGAATTTTTCGCCGATGTCGAAGAAGGATTCAAACGCGCGCCGATGGCCGTACGCGTCTCGCCGTACGCGATCGCGCTGATCGACTGGAACGATCCCGTCAACGATCCGATCCGGCGGCAGTTCGTTCCGCTGGCGTCCGCGCTGCTTCCGGATCATCCGCGCTTGACGCTGGATTCGCTGCACGAGCAGGACGATTCTCCGGTGCCGGGCTTGGTGCACCGGTACGTCGACAAGGCGCTTTTCTTACCGCTCAACGTCTGCCCGGTCTACTGCCGCTTCTGCACGCGCTCGTATGCGATCGGCCCCGACACCGAAAACGTCGACAAGGTCTCGTTAGCCAAAACGCCCGCGCAGTGGCAGGACGCCTTTCAATATATCTCCGAGCGCCCCGAACTCGAGGACATCGTGATCTCGGGCGGCGACGCCTACCAGCTCCCGCCCAAAAACATCGAGCACATCGGCAACGCCCTGCTGGATATCCCGCACGTGCGCCGCATGCGCTTTGCCACCAAAGGCCCGGCGATCATGCCGATGAAGATTATCACCGATACCAAGTGGCTCGACGCGCTGACGGCCGTCGTCGAGCGCGGGCGTAAACTCGGCAAAGAAGTCGTGCTGCACACGCATTTCAACTCGCCCGAAGAGATCACGTGGATTACCCAAAAGGCGATGCGCATGCTGTTCGAGCGCGGCATCTTCACGCGCAATCAGTCGGTGCTCATCCGCGGCGTCAACGATACGCCCGAACGCGCGCAACTCTTGGTCAAGCGCTTGGGCGACATCAACGTGCATCCGTACTACGTCTACATGCACGATATGGTCAAGGGCGTCGAGGAGTTGCGTACGACGATTCAAACCGCGATCGACGCCGAGAAGTTCGTGCGCGGCAGCACGGCCGGCTTCAACACGCCGACGTTCGTCTGCGATGCCCCCGGCGGCGGCGGCAAGCGCGACGTCCATTCGTTCGAATACTACGATCGCGTCAACGGCATCGCCGTCTACGCCGCGCCCAGCGTGAAACCGGGCAAAGCGTTCGTCTACTTCGATCCGATCGACCGGCTCGTCCCCGACGCCCAAGCGCGTTGGGCCGTGCCGAGCATCGCCGACGAGATGGTCCACGACGCGCTGCACCACGCCGGCATCCGCGACGCGGCATTCGTCACGGCCTAAGGAACCGCTAGCCGCCGGCTTTCTTGGCCGCGCGGCCTTGCGCGGCGAGCCATGCGACGATCTTGTCGCGATGATCGCCTTGAATTTCCACGACGCCGTTCTTGGACGTGCCGCCCGATCCGCACGTTCGCTTGAGCGTCTTGGCGATCTCGGCGATTTCGCGTTCGGGCAAGCCGGTGACGATGCTCATCACGCCGCCGCGACGCTTCTCGCGCAGCACGCGCACGACGCCGTCATCGGGAACCCGCGGCGGAAGGGACATGGCGCTCCGCTTCGGCAGGCAGCGCATCGACCTTTGCTTAAGCGCGAACCGATGAAGCGGATTGCAGTCTTTTGCGGCGCGCGCGCCGGGCGAAACGACGCCTACCTTCCGATCGCGGCGCAGGCCGGACGCGAGATCGCGCGCGCCGGTTTCGGCGTCGTCTACGGCGGCGGACGCGTCGGGATGATGGGCGCGCTGGCCGATGCCGCGCTGGCCGAAGGTGCCGAAGTGATCGGCGTGATTCCCGAGTCGCTGGCCACCGCCGAGATCGCGCACCGCGGGGTCACGAAGCTGCACGTCGTCGGATCGATGCACGAGCGCAAAGCGCTGATGGCCGGCCTGGCCGACGCATTTATCGCCTTGCCCGGCGGCATCGGCACCATGGACGAGTTCTGCGAAATGCTCACCTGGCGGCAGCTCGGCATTCATGATAAACCCGTCGGCCTGCTCAATCACGACGGCTTCTACGACAAGCTCCTCGAGTTGTTCGACCAAATGCTGGACGCGGAATTGCTCTTACCGCCGACCCGAGCGCTCCTGGCCGATGCCCCGACGATCGCGGGGCTCCTTGAGGCTTTCTCGCGATAACCTCCTAGTCAGGTTACTTCGTGAAGGAGCCTAACTTGCGTCTCATCGAGTAACCATATAAACTGGTTTTGTGCCGCAAACAGATCGATTCGCGCTCGCCTTCGCCACGCAGAGCTTTTCCGACCCCGATGACCTGTCGGCCTGTTTGGCGACCTCTGGCATCCTCTCGGATCCGCCGCCGGTCGGCGACGTCCAGCTTGAAGAGGCCTCCGTTCTCGCAATGGCGATCGCCCGCGCCGCCCGGGCGGCGTCGCATAGGCTGCCGGTCGAGCCCCGCGATGCGGCGACCCTCAACAGTTTTGCCGACGAGGAGCCACCGCGCTTGGCCATGCGGTCGGACGGCACGGCGCTTCTCACCGCCGCCGCGCCGTTGCAGGCCGCCCTCTCAGCGATCGCGCGCGCCGCAATCGAGCTGATCGTCGACCGCGCGACGGACATTCGCATCTGCGAAGCCAACGCGTGCGGCAACGTCTTCCTCGACGACTCGCGCGCGGGCCGCCGGCGCTGGTGCTCGATGACCCGCTGCGGCAACCGCGCCAAAGCCCAAGCCTTCCGAAAACGCCAACACGAGGTAAAGTAGATGGAACCCATTGAATTCGAAACGCATCCCGAACTCAAAGACTATTACGAGGCGTTTCACAAGATGTATCCGATCGCTACGAGGAACGGCGTTTTCGGCATCGTGTTGCTGGCCGTCTTCGTCTATCTGATCGCGACCTGGGACAACTCAAGCTTGTACGGAGCGCTCACTGCCGCAGCGTTCCTCCTTGTCGTCTACTCCCTTACGATAGCCGGATGCCTACTCATCCAACAGCCGCGACGAGTCATGAACATCTCTGCGCCCTTCTTCCCCGTGCGCTTTGCAATTTCCGACGATACGTTACTAGTAGCCAACAAATGCTCGTCGGGTGTGATGGGTTGGACGACGTTCAAATCCTGGAAAGAGTCGAAAAACGTGTTGCTGATCGTTACTCTCTCTGGCATGTTCTATGTCATACCAAGACGGAGCGTGCCCGCAGATCGCCTCGACGATCTGCGCTCGTTGTTGCAACGCAACATCGCATCGACATCGCCCACGACCGAGCAGACCGTGTCACGGCGAGCGTAGCGCCGAAGGGCGCGGAGTCGAGCCGCGCGACGCAATGTTTCGTAGCGCGTGGCTCGACTCCGGCGCCTTCGCGCCTACGCTTGTCGTGACACTACTTGAACGAACTCGGTAGGGTCATGTGGAGATTTTTGACGAGGAAGGCGTACATGTCGGAGTATTCGTCGATGTTTTGATCGATCGACATGCCGTGGCCGTGACCGGCTTTGGATTCGACGCGAAGCAGAATCGGCGCGGGGCCGGCTTGCGCGTGCTGCATCGCTGCGGCGAACTTGAGCGAATGGGCCGGAAAGACGCGATCGTCGTGATCGGCCGTGAGGATTAACGTCGGCGGATAGACCGTACCGTCCTTGACGTTCGCATATGGCGAATACGCGAAGAGCGTTTTGAACTGCGCGGCGCTGCACGTCGAACAGCCGTATTCGGGGATCCACGCGTTGCCGACCGTGAACTTGTCGTAGCGCAGCATGTCCATCACGCCGACGCCCGCAAGCACCGCGCCGAAGAGATCCGGGTGCTGCGTTACGGACGCGCCCATCAGCAGTCCGCCGTTGGATTCGCCTTTGATCGCGAGTTTTGGCGTCGACGTGTATCCCTGCGCGATCAGATAGCGCGCCGCGGCGGCGAAATCGTCGAAGACGTTTTGTTTGTTGGCGCGCATGCCGGCGTGATGCCAGGCTTCGCCGTACTCCGAACCGCCGCGGATGTTGGCGACGGCGTAGATGCCGCCCATCTGCATCCAAGTGCTCAGAAACGTCGAGAAATAGGGCGTCATCGCGATGTCGAAGCCGCCGTAGGCGTAGAGGATCGTCGGATGCGAGCCGTCCAGCTTGATCCCTTTGTGGTAGGAGATCATCATCGGCACGCGCGTGCCGTCCTTGCTCTTGTAGAAGATTTCCTTGGTCGTGTAATTCGACGCATCGAAGGCGATCTTCGGGCGCAGGTAGAGCGTGCTGCGCCCCGAGGCGATGTCGTAACTAAAGATCGTCGGCGGCGTCGTCCAGCCAGAATACGAGTAGTAGACCGTCGTGTCGTCGGGCCAGCCGTTAAAGCCGGCCGCATCGCCCAGGCCCGGCGGGAAGGCAACGGTGCGAATCACGTGGCCGGTGTAATCGACCACACGTACGGCCGAATGGGCGTCGACCAAGTAGTTGAGGAACATCCGGTGACCGGCGGTGCCGACGCTCTGCAAGTCGAACCGGTCTTGGGCGACGATCGTGCGCGGATGCGCCGGATCGTTGAGGTTGACCGCGATGACGCGGCCGTTGGGCGCGTGCAAGGTGGTTTGGATGTAGAACGTCGAGCCGACGTTGTCGACGTACGAATAGTTCGCGTCGTTCTTCCAGAATAACTCGTGCATCGCGTGCTTGGGATCGCGCACGTCGATATAGCCCAAACGATTGTTAACCGAATCCCCACCGGAGATCGACATGACGACGTAGCGCCCGTCCATCGTCGTTTGCGGCCCTAAGAACCAGTCCTTATGATCCGGACGCGCGTAATACAGGGTGTCGGCGGACTCCGGCGTTCCCAAACGGTGCAGGTAGACCTTTTGGTTGTAGAGCGCGCCCTTGAACGTCGCGCCGCTGGCGGGCTTGGGATAGCGCTCGTACAGGAAGCGCTTGTTATCGGCAAACCAGGCGATCGACGAAAATTTGCTCCAGACCAAATCGTCGCTCAGGTCCCGGTTGGTCGCCAGATTGCGAACGCGCCAGTGCTGCCAGTCAGAACCGGCGGTCTGCGTCGCGTAGGCCATGTAGGCCGCGTTCCAGCTCACCGAGGTGTCGGAAAGCGCGACGGTGCCGTCCTTGGAAAACTTGTTGGGATCGATCAGCACGTAGGGTTTGCCCCGCGGGCCGACGCGCGCATAGAGCACGCTCTGGTTCTGCAACCCGCTGTTGTAGGTGTAGAAGTAGCGATTCTTGACGTGCGACGGCGCCGAGTACTTTGCGTAGTTCGCGACCGTGCGGAGGTGATGCGCGATAACGTTCCGCGCGGGGATCGCGTCCAAATACGAGCGCGTTAAACGCTGCTCGGCGCGCTCCCACGCCAGGGTCTGCGGCGCATCGATGTTCTCCAGCCAGCGATACGGATCGGGCACGACGGTGCCAAAATAATTATCGGTCACCGTTCCGCGCGGAGCGGGCGGATATGCGAACGCGCCGGCGGCACGAACGATGGCAAAACCCGGTGCCAGAATAAAGGCAGTCAACGCAAAGGCGGCAAGCGACTTCTTCATGCTCGAACCATTTGCCGAACGTCGTTGGGCCCCTGGTCGGGTGCTACACCCCGCGTTTTTCGACGACGCGTTTGAGCGTCGCGAGGGCGTTGAGGGCTTTGGGGAAGCCGACGTAGGGAATTAACGTCATGACGGCTTCGACGATCTCGGCTTGCGTGAGGCCGACGTTGAAGGCGCCGTGCAGGTGCGTTTCCAGCTGGGCGTCGCAGCCGCCCATCGTCGCTAGCGACGCGATCGCGACCAGTTCGCGCTGGCGCAGGTCGCCGTCGCGCGCGTAGATCTCGCCAAACGCGAACTCCACGAGATATTTGGTGAAATCCGGCGCGATGTCTTCGTAGGCGGCCAGCAAATTGTCGGCAACCTTGTCGCCATCGACGTGACGCAGCAGCGCCTCGCCGCGCTCGGCCTTCTCGCCGGCCACGTTACTCGGTCAACGCCGTGCCGATGATGCGCTCTTGTTCGACCGCGTGGGCACCGGGATAGCCTTCGGACGGGCTGCCGCGGTAGGGGCGCCCGATGTATTCGATTTCGATTTTGCTGTCGCCGCGGTTTTCGATCAAGCGACGGCGCACGTAGGCGCGCGCGCCCATGTTCTTGGGCTCTTCTTGGACCCAAACCAGCTTCTTGACGTTGGGATAGGTCGAGATGACGTCGTTGATTTCGACGAACGGCAACGGGGAGAGCAGTTCGATGCGCACGATCGCGGTTTTCTTGAGGGCGCCGCGCTGTTCGGCCCCGGCCAGATCGTAGTAGATCTTTCCCGTGCACAGGATCACGCGCTCGATCGCGTTCTTGTCCGCGACGCGCGGATCGTCGATGACGGGCGCGAACGCGCCGCCGGCCATGTCGTCCAAACTGCCCGAGGCCGTTTCCAAACGCAGCAGCGACTTGGGCGTCATCACGATCAACGGAACGGGATTGGGCGTACTCGCCTGCATGCGCAGGAGATGGTAGTAGTTGCCCGCGTGCGACGGATACGCGACGCGCAGATTACCCTCGGCGGTCAACTGCAGAAAGCGTTCGAGACGCGCGCTAGAATGTTCGGGACCTTGACCTTCGTAGCCGTGGGGCAGCAGCAGCGTCAAGCGCGAGGTCTCGCCCCACTTGGCTTGGCCGGCCGCGATAAACTGATCGATCACGATCTGCGCGCCGTTGACGAAGTCGCCGAACTGCGCTTCCCAGAGCACCAGCGCGCTGGGAATCGCGGCGGCGTAGCCGTACTCGAAGCCGACGCATGCATATTCCGACAACGGGCTGTTGCGAATTTCGAACGACGCCTTGGCACCGGGCAGATGCTGCAGCGGCGTCCACAACTCGTTGGTCGTGGGATCGTGCAGAGTCGCGTGACGGTGGCTGAAGGTTCCGCGCTGGGTATCCTGTCCGGTCAGACGCACCGGCACGCCGGCTTCGATCAGCGATGCGAAGGCTAATGCTTCGGCCATGCCCCAATCCACCAGGCCCTTGTCGGCAATCGTCGCGCGCCGGCGCTCGAACTGCGTCTGCAGCTTCTTGGCGATCGCAAAGTTCTCGGGCGCCGCGACGACCTGTTCGGACCATTGCAGCAGTTGCGTTTTGTTGACGGGCGGCAAGGTACGGCCAGGCAGTTGCGCGGCCTGCGCGAGCTTAACGACCTTTCCCGCCGGTGCGGCGTCTTTGACCGTTTTGTAGGCTTCCTGCAGACGCTCCGTCGCGTGCGCGACCATCTCGTTGGCTTGATCGGCGGTCACCAGACCCTGCGCGATCAATTTGTTGGCGAAGAGTTCGCGCGCGGTCGGATGCGATTTGATCTTTTCGTACATCGACGGCTGCGTGTAGGCCGGCTCGTCCTGCTCGTTGTGACCGAAGCGGCGATAGCCGATCACGTCGATGATCGCGTCGCGGCCGAAGGTGCGCCGAAAATCCATCGCTAGATGAACCGCAGCGATGCACGCGTCGATGTCATCGGCATTCACGTGAACGATCGGCACGTCGAAGCCCTTGGCGATATCCGATGCGTAGCGCGTCGAGCGACTATCGCGCACGTCGGTCGTGAAGCCGATTTGGTTGTTGGCGATCACGTGCAGCGTGCCGCCGGTCGCGTAACCGGGCAGGGACTGCAGGTTGAAGACTTCGGAGATGATACCTTGACCGGTAAAGGCGGCATCGCCGTGAATGAGGATCGGTGCGGCCTTATCGACGTTCTGGCCGGGAATGGCCGTCGAGTGATCGGTCTGCAGCGCGCGCGCCCGGCCTTCGACCACCGGATCGACGGCTTCGAGGTGGCTGGGGTTGTGCGCCAGCGTCACCGAGATCGTCTTGTCGCCGGCGAACGCGTACACGCCGGTGGCACCGTGATGGTACTTCACGTCGCCGGTCACATCGTCGCCGCCGGATTCGCCGCGTCGGTGAGCGGCTTCGAACTCTTCGAGGATCTCTTCGTAGGGCGCGTTGACGACGTGCGCGATGACGTTGAGCCGCCCGCGGTGCGCCATCCCGATCACCGCATTGGGAACGCCTTGTCCGGCCAACATCTCGAGCATCTCCTCGAGCATCGGCACCATCACGTCGAGGCCTTCCCCCGAAAATGTTTTTTGTCCCAGGAACGTTTTTCGCAGGAAGCGCTCGAGCGTTTCGACGCGCGTCAAGCGCGCAAGAAACTCGATCTGCCGCTCGCGCGAGAGCGCGACCTTGTGACGGCCCGACTCGATGTGATCGCGCAGCCACTCGCGTTGCTGCGTACTGGAGATGTGTTCGACTTCGTAAGCGATCGTCGAAGCGTAGGTCTCTTTGAGGCGCGGCAGCACCTCGGCCAGCGTCGTGCCCGGAACCTTCACGCGAAGGACCGAAGCCGGAATCGCGCTCTGCAGTGCGGGCGTCAACCCCCAACTTGCGGGCTCCAGCGACGGATCGCCTGGCGGCACGGAGCCCAGCGGATCGAGGTTTGCGGCCAGATGGCCGTGCGTGCGATAGGCCGCGACGATCGCCATGCCCGCGGCCACCGCGCGCAGCATTTCGTCCGACGGCGCGTGCGCGGTCGACGGCGTGGTGGAAATCTGCGGCGTCGGCGCGGCGTCTAATCCAAACGTCGCGAAGACCGTTTCGAAGAAACCGTCTTTGCCGTGCAGCAGGTCGTCGACGCGGCGCAGGTATTCGCCGGACTGCGCGCCCTGGATCACGCGATGATCGTAGGTGTTGGTCATCTGCATGATTTTGGAAACGCCCAGCGAGCGCAGCGTCTGTTCGTTGGCCGATGCGAACCCGGGCGGATAGCCCAGCGCACCGACCGCGATAATCGCGCCTTGTCCGGCCGTCAGGCGCGGAACCGATGCGACGGTTCCGATGCCGCCGGGGTTGGTCAGCGTGAACGACGCGCCTTGAAGATCGTCGGCCGTCAGCTTGTTGTCGCGCGCCTTGGCGATCAGTTCTTCGTAGACCGTGCGAAACTGCGCAAAATCCAGCGCATCGGCGTTGCGGATCACCGGCACCATCAAGAAGCGCGATCCATCTTTTCTTTCGGTATCGACGGCAATCCCCAGATGCACGCCCGCCTCGACGCGCACCGGTTGGCCGTCCGCGCGCGCGAACGAGTTGGTGATAAACGGCAGTTCGCGCGCGGCGCGAGCCAGCGCAAACGCGATCAGGTGCGTGAACGAAATTTTCTCGGTGCGGCCGGCGGCTTTAAGCGCGCCGTTGAGTTCCTTGCGTCGCGCGTCGAGCACGTCGACCGTCAGCGTGCGGAACGACGTCGCCGTTGGAATCGAGAGCGGTTGCTCCATGTAGGCTACCAGCGCCGCAGCCGGCCCGCGCAGCGGCACGACCTTCGCCCCGGCGGGCGGCGGCGGGCTCGAGGCCGTTGCGGCAGTCGTTCGTGCGGCCTGGGGCGCTTGCGCGATCGCGTCGGCACGCAGGATCAAACCGTCGGGACCGCTGCCGCGCACCTTGGCCAGATCGAGATCGTTCTTGCGCGCGTATCGCTGCGCTTGCGGCGTCGCGGAGCCGCCGAGCGCGCCCGATGGAGCGGGCGGTGCGGCGGAAGCGGGCGGTGCCGGTCCCGGTGCCGGTGCCGAGACGGCGGCCCGCGCACCCGAGGGCGCGGCGCCGTTGGCGATGACCCGAATTTCGGCCAGCGCGGCGCCGACCGAGACGGTCTCGCCGGCCGCGGCCAAGATCTGCGTCAGAATGCCCGAAGCGGTCGCCGGCACCTCGACGTCCACCTTGTCGGTGGTCACATCGACCAGCGGGTCGCCCTCGGCGACCGAATCGCCGACCTTCTTGCGCCATTCGACGATGGAGCCTTGCGTGACCGACTCGCCCATCTCGGGCAAGGTCACCCTGACCATCGCGTCCGCCACTCTTACCGTTACTCCATCCTTCCGGGGGTCCGCCGGAGTGTTCTGATGAGGCCCCATTTTACCCCGCGCCGCCGGGGCGGGCTACGACCTAAAACGTCGCTGCGGCCTGCGGGGGAAATCCGATCGCGCGCTTAGGATTGAAGTGCGGCCGCGGGCGCGAGAGCACGAACCCTGAGATGTCGTAGGCATCGGCGAGCGACAGCGTGCCCGGCGCGTTCTGCGGCATGTTGTAGAGGACGAAGCCGGTCATGCGATCCAGATGCGCCATGCCCGCACCGCCGTTGAACGCGGTGGGACCCCACAGCGGGGGAAACGCACCCGCGATGCCCGCGCCGTTGCTCTGATGGCACGCCGAACAACGCTGCGCGTAGAGCGTCGCACCGCGCGTCGCGTCCGGCGGCGAGCTTGGCAGCGCGACCACGAACGTGACGCCGGGTTTGGGGGTCGAGAGTATTGGCGTTCCGCGCGAGAGCCACGCGATGTAGGCGACGATCGCAATCATTTGTTTGCTACTGTAGGCCGGCGGCGTGCCGTTCATGCTGTAGAGGAAGCACTCCGCGATGCGATCTTGCAGCGCGATCACGCGTCCGGAGCGTTTGTTGAATTGCGGAAATGCTGCGTAGGTGCCGACCAGCGATCCACCGCGCGCTTGCGTGCCGCCCGCGAGGTGGCAGGCCGAGCACGACATTCCAGCGGTAACGTTGTGCGGCATCGCCTTTTGGGTGTCGACGAGAATCTCGTGCCCGTACGCGATCTGCGCGCCGACCGGGCCCGCCGGCAGGGCGTTCGGATCCCACGCGATCGGCCGCACCGGCGCGTGCCCCGTGCACGCGCTCAACAACGCGCATGCGGCGATGGCTGCCGCGCAGACGATCGAGCCAAGACGCTTCATGCGACGACCTTCGCAAGGAGAGACGGCGGTTCCCCGTGTTCTCGAGGTGCGTGCCATCGTTCTAGCGGTTGCGCTAGAACATGGCGTCGATCTTCGCGCGTCTCCCGTCTGCCCCGTGCTAATGCTGACACTGTACGTAGGCACGACGAGCGATCTCCGTCGGGCAACCGGCGCCATCGAAGCGTTCGCGCGTCAGAATGTCAGCGCGACGTACGTGTAGTGGTATTTGGCTTGCAGCACCGCAACGGCTGCGACCATCGCCGGCACGACCGACGCGCCCGGAATTAGGTGCGTCAAGATATCCGCCGAGACGTCTTGCGGCGTCGCGCCGGCCGGAGCGAACCCGCCTTTGATCAAGGCCCGGGATTGCTCTTCCACCGCGGTATGACATGTCAGCACGACGACGCCGCGGCGCTGGAGCGCCACAAGCGACGCGTCTTGATAACGTCCCGATGGATCATCGGGGCTGTCGGCCGTGTTCCAGGTCGTCGTTGCCGGGTAGTAGATGTTCGACGTCGGGGCGCGTCCGCTCGCGTCGCGAATGTTGAAGAAGTCGGCAATGCGATATTTCTGCCAGACGTAATCGGAGTATCCGTAGGCGGCCGAAGGGCCGTGACCGGCTAGTACCATCGCCACCGGCGAGAGGCCGAAACCGAACTGCAACCCGTTGAGCGCGTTCTTGATGTTGTTGAGCATCGCGGGCTTGAATGCGACCGCCTCCCAGACTTGACGAATCGCCGCCGGCCCGCCGACCAACCGCGCGAAGGCGGCTTGGTCGAAGTCGGCGCGGCGTTCGACCAGTTGCGTACCGCCCGGCGCCGTCGCGGCCGCCGCCGGGGCCGCGCCCAACGCGG
>DATCDS010000105.1:0-17997 GCA_036510515.1 Vulcanimicrobiaceae bacterium | reverse complement strand
ACGGCGATCGGCCCGATCCTGTTCGAGCACTGCGTCGCCCAGCAGATCCAGGCAACGAGCATCCGCGGCTCGATCGCGTACGACGACGGTTCGTTTCTTCCGGGCCTGGCGCGCTTTGAATCCCAGAGCGGCGACGTGGCGTTGGGCATCGGTAGCGGCGGCGCGCAGATTTCCGCACTCGGCGCCGCCGGACGCATCTACACGGCTTTTCGCGGGCCGGCATCGGTGGTCGTCAGCGGGCCGAGCGCGCGCGGCGCGATCGGCGGCGGTGGCCCGACCGTCACCGCGAGCGCATCCAACGGCAAGCTCCTGATCTACGATGGCGCTTTGCGCGGCCACCCTTCGATCGCACGCAACGTTCCCGGTCTGCGCCGAGCGCTGCGGCCCCAACCCAGACAATTCCGATAAATTAGAGTAGGAATTTTCGCATGGAGGACATGTCGAGTTTGAAGGTGTGCTGGGGAAGAACGGCTTCTTCGCGGTAGCCGCAGGCTTCGAAGAAGGTTTGGGCGGCGGAGCGGTGCGGGACCAAGAGCGTCATCTTGTGGCAGTTGTAGTAGTTGGCGATGTCGGCGGCGTCGTCGAGCAGGCGGCGCGCGATACCTTGGCGGCGACGCTCGGGAGCGACGATCACGCGCTCGATGTGGGCTAGCGAGGCCGCGATCCGCAGACGCAGCGCGCCCACGACGTCGTCGCCGTTTTTTGCCGCGATGTCGTGCGATTGCTCGTGCCAGATCACGGAGAAATTGTAGAACGTCTTGAGCGCTTCGCGTTCGTGCGCGCGAAAGAACGCGTCGACGGCCGCGGGCCGCACCCGTACGATCTCAACGGGCAACGGCGGCGACCTCGGTGTCGACATCGAGTAAAAACCCGTCGTACGCGGCGATCGCGCGCAAGCCCAAGCGATCCTCGACGTCTTGAGCCAAACGGCGCGGATCCTGCTCGAGCATCTTGGTGCCGAAATGCGCGAAGACCACCACCTTGGGTCGCACGTCCTCGACGATGCGGCAAGCGCCTTCCCAGGTCAGATGATCGACGTCCATCGCATCGGCAAAGCGCAACACGTTGACGATCAGCACGTCGGGCCGGTGGGCGGCGTAGTCGGCCGCTAGACCGTCGAAAAATCTTCCGCATGGCAAGTACGATACCGTCAGCCCATCGTAGGTAAAGTGCATGCCGTAGGTTTCGCACGCGTGGACGTGACGGATCGAGGTCCGCAGGTCGACGTCGCCGACGCGCAGCGGGCCCGCGCGTTCGGTCAGACGTTCGGCGCGTTCGGGAAACTGCTGTGCGTACGGCAAGATCACGGGATCGTCTTGGAAGGCGTCGCCCGGCGCGAAGATCGCTCCGCGCTTGCGAAAGCCGCCCGAGGTCATCGCCTCGATCATCACGTTGACGTCGCCGGAGTGATCCAGATGTTTGTGCGAGAGCACGATCGCGTCGAGCTCGCGCGGGTTACAGGGCGGGACGTGCGAGAGCGCTCGCACCAGCGCGCCGGGCCCCGGGTCGACGGCGATCTGCGTTTGCCCGAAGCGCATCCACATGCCGCCCGACGCACGCAACTGGCGCGCGACGACGAAGCGCGCGCCGCCGGTTCCAAGAAACAGCACCGAGGTCATCGCGACGAACTATTCCTGATTGTAGAGCCGAAAGAACGCGTCGAGGTTATCGCGATATTGTCCCAGCGCGACGCCCCATTGCGCCAGCGCGCCGTTGCCCGCGATCGTAATCTGGTAGACGCGTCGCGCCGGGCCCTGTTCCTTGGGATCCCACCGCGATGCGATGAAGCCTTCGCCTTCGAGGTGGCGCAGCGCGCGGTAGATCGTTCCCGGATCGGAGTTCACGTCGAATTGCTGCTTGAGCGCCTTCATGATTTCGTAGCCGTGCAGGTTACGCTCTTTGAGCATGACCAACAGCCACGCCATCAAATAATTTTTGGGCGTCCCCTTGGGCGGCAACCCGCCTTCTTTGGGCATACCGGCTCGAGGCGCCGGCGTCTTTGCATAGATCGCGACCGTCTTGCCCTCCCCTCCAGATCACAGGTCCCGTTCGCTACGCCCGTGCCGTGTCATGCCAACGGGCATTGCGGAATCGATTACGTGAGGACGGGGAGCGTCGGATAGGTGCCGGCGAGGATTTTTGTCGAGGGACGGCCGAGCCAACGCTCCAGAACCGTCGCGTAGACGCTTCTGAAATCGGTCGTGAACGGCAAGTTGCCCATGTTGGCCGAGCCGAGCTGCGGATACGTACCGTACGTGCCGCCCTTGACGCCGCCGCCGATTAGGAACAGCGGCGATGCTTCACCGTGGTCGGTCCCGCGGTTGGCGTTCTCTTCCAAACGGCGGCCGAACTCCGAAAACGTCAGCGTCAACACGCTGCCGTCGTTGCCGTGCGCGCCCAAATCGTCGTAGAACGCCTTCATTGCGTCGGAAAACTCGCCGAGGAGACGATTTTGCGTGGCCTGCTGGCTGACGTGCGTATCGAACGATCCGTGCTGGATATAGATGACCTTGGTCCCGATGTTGCTGCCGACGATCTGCGCGGCCAGCGCGAGACTGCGCCCTAGCGGCGTCGCCGGATAGGTTGCCTGCGTCTTGTAGCCGGCGGTCAGTTTGGGCAGCTCTTCGGAGCCGCGCTGCGCGTGATCTTCGATCTCCATCACGTGCGAAAGATACGGCGACGCGAACGGCAGGTTCGTATCGCGAACGACTTGCCCGTAGGTCGAGCGCGACGCGCCGTTGCGATCGCTGACCAAGCCGTAACCGCGTTCGCTGGGAATCGCGGGCACGTCGACGGTTTCCGAGATCATCACCTCGGGCAGTACTTGCGAGACCGCGACGCCGTTGAACAGGTTGGCTTTGGGCAGGCCGGCGTCGTCCAAATAGCGACCCAGCCAGCCCGTGTGCAGATACTTATCGGGCGCGGCCGTCTGCCAGATCTCCGTCGATCGGAAGTGCGAATGGTCCGGCTGAGGATACCCGACGCCTTGCACGATCGCCACGCTGCCCTTGTCGTACATGTCTTTGAGCGATTTCATCGCCGGGTTGAAGCCGATCTGTCCGTCGATGGCCAGCACTTGGGCCTGGGCGATGCCGATGGTCGGGCGCAAGCGATAGTATTGCGCGTCGCCGTGCGGCACGATGCAGTTCAAGCCGTCGTTGCCGCCCTGGAGGTTGACGAGCACCAGCGTGCGGTTCTGTCCGGCGGGCAAGCCCGGCAGCGGCGACGCCGCCAACGCTTGCGCGAAGATGTGATCGGCCGAGGCTACGACCGTGATGCCGCTGACCGCCCCCAGTAAAAAGTTGCCACGTTTCATCGTCTGCTCCTAGTTCAGTTGGTAAGCGGGCATCGCCATCGTGAGATAGGCCGCGCCGCGCAAGCGCTCGTCGCGATTCTCCGTCGAGAGCGCGCCGAGCGCCGAAGTGTTGGTGCCGTCGAGATAGCTGGCCAGCTGCACGAACGATTGTTTGGAGGCATCGCCCTGCAGCAGCGTCGCGACCAAATCGTGGCTGGCCTTTGCGGCGTCGTCGGGCAGCGCGGCAACCCACGCGGTTTCTCCGACGGCGGGCTCGTTGACCAGCGCGGCGACAAAATTCTGCCGCGAGATCAGCATTTGGCTGGTCATCCAGTTGGCGCCCGGCGGCCAGCCCGCCACGTTGGGCGGATAGAACAAAATCTGCCCCATCGCCCGCATCGCGCGCAAACCGATGCCGTCCACCTGTGCGAGGCCCAACGATTTGTACGTGCCGACCACGAACTCGGCCGGACTCTTAATTAGCGCGCGGTAGGCGCGATCGCTATAGAAAACGTTGCTGCGCAACAGCATCGAAACGACCGGTGCGATCTCGTAGTCGTGCTTGCGCAGCGATGCCGCGACCGCAGCGACGAGCTCGGGCTCCGGGTTGTTGTAGACGAAGTAGTTCAAAAGGCTGGTTGCAAAGAACGTCGCGCACTGCGGCTGGTCGAAGATGATGTCGACGATGTCGTCTCCGGTGAAGTTGCCCGTGCGTCCCAAGAAGGTCTTGCTGCCGTTGTCGTGCCGCGACGCGACGAACGCCGCTTGGCCGGTCCGGCGATCGACCGTCCAGCCGGTCCACGCGCGCGCGGCCTCGCGCACGTCGGTCTCGGAATAGTGATCCACGCCCAGCGTGAACAGCTCCATCAGCTCGCGCGCGTAGTTCTCGTTGGGATGCGCAGCATCGCTACCGGCGTTATCTAGATACAGCAGCATCGCGGGGTCTTTGGAGATATCGCGCGTGAGGCTGCGCAGATTTCCCAGCGCGTATTGCCGGAAGAGTTGATTCTGGTCGAACACCATCTCCGGCGAGACGCCCTTTTGAATCGCGGCGCTCGTGAAATGACCGTGAAAGTAGAGCGCCATCTTCTCTTGAAGCGGCGCGGGCGTGGCCAACATCCGGTCGAGCCACCACCGCTGCAAGGCCAGGATCGATTGGCGTTCGGCTTGACGCACGTCCTTGCCCAGCTCGCGGCGCTTGTCGGGCGTCAGACGCGCGCCCCCGGCAAACATTCCTTGGCCCGCGCGCGCTTGCTGGACGAGTTGCTGGCGATAGGCGATCGGGTCGAAGAGATCGGTCGGTGCCGGTAGCCCGCTCGTAGACGGGAACCGCACCAGCGATTCGACCGCGTCGGCCGGCTGCATCGCCGCGACGCGCGCGATGTCGTTGGGAGCGCCGCCGAAGCCGGCGCGCCGTAACAGGTGCGCGGCCGAACGTTCGTCGAGCGTTCCGGCATAGGGTTCGAGCGCTTGCGCCATGTCGAGTCTGCCCGTGGGACGCACGAGTCCGCCCACGTCGACGCTGGTCGTTTGACTTGAGGCCATCGGTTACTCCGGATACAAGAATGAAAACGAGTTGGCCCTAGTGTAGCCGAGTTTGCGGCGCCCGAACCATCCGCTCAGTATCCTTTAATCTCGTTCTAAGCCGGAAATCGGCCGGGGAGCGGTCGGGGACGCGCCGAACCGCACCCTTGGATGGCACGATTAGAGACGCGTCTGGACCGGGGCGCTCCGGAGTTTGCTCGCAACGCGGCCCGCATGGAAGAGTTGGTCGGCGAGCTGCGCGATCGCCTGGCGGCGGTTCGCGCCGGCGGCGGTGTTGATGCGACCGCCAAGCATCGCAAGCGCGGCAAACTGCCCGCCCGCGAACGCGTCGAGCGTCTGGTCGATCCCGGCTCGGACTTTCTGGAGTTGAGCGCGCTGGCTGCCAACGGGATGTACGACGACGATTCCCCGGCCGCAGGCATCGTCACGGGCATCGGCACGGTCGAAGGCCAGCAGTGCGTCATCGTCGCCAACGACGCGACCGTCAAGGGCGGCACGTACTATCCGATGACCGTCAAGAAGCATCTGCGCGCGCAAGAGATCGCCCAGCAGAATCATCTGCCGTGCATCTACCTAGTCGATTCAGGCGGCGCGTTCTTGCCCTTGCAAGACGAAGTGTTTCCCGACCGCGACCACTTCGGACGCATCTTCTACAATCAAGCGCGCATGTCGAGCCGGCGCATTCCGCAGATTGCCGCGGTGATGGGCTCGTGCACGGCCGGCGGCGCCTACGTCCCGGCGATGAGCGACGAAACCGTGATCGTCAAAGGCAACGGCACGATCTTCTTGGGCGGTCCCCCGCTGGTCAAAGCCGCGACGGGCGAGGTCGTTACCGCCGAAGAGCTAGGCGGCGCCGACGTGCACACGCGCATCTCGGGCGTCGCGGATCACTTGGCCGAGAACGACGAGCACGCGTTGGCGATCGTGCGCGAGATCGTGCGCAACCTGCATCGCGAGCTGCCCACGCAATGGGATCGCGCGCTGCCGCAGGCGCCGGCCGTCGACGTCAGTGAGCTCTACGCAACGATCCCCGCCGACAGCCGCGTCGGATACGACGTGCGCGAGGTCATCGCGCGCTTGGTCGACGCTTCGGAGTTTCACGAGTTCAAAGCACGCTACGGCACCACCCTGGTCTGCGGTTTTGCCGCGATCGAAGGCCACCCCGTCGGAATCCTGGCCAACAACGGCATCCTGTTCAGCGAATCGGCGCTCAAAGGCGCGCACTTCATCGAACTGTGCGCGCAGCGCGGCACGCCGCTGGTCTTCTTGCAGAACATCACCGGCTTCATGGTCGGCAAAGAATACGAAAACGGCGGCATCGCCAAAGACGGCGCGAAGCTCGTGATGGCCGTCGCGTGCGCGGAGGTGCCCAAGTTCACCGTCGTAATCGGCGGCAGCTTCGGTGCGGGCAACTACGGCATGTGCGGGCGCGCCTTCGCGCCGCGGCAACTCTGGATGTGGCCCAACGCGCGCATCAGCGTAATGGGCGGCCCGCAAGCCGCCGGCGTCCTGTCGACCGTCAAAGGCGACCTCACGCCCGAAGAAAAAACCGCCTTCGAAGCGCCGATCCTAGAAAAATACGAGCGCGAAGGCAGCCCGTACTACTCGACCGCACGTCTGTGGGACGACGGCGTCATCGATCCCCTCGACACGCGCCGCGTTCTCGCCATCGGCCTAGCCGCCGCCGCCAACGCCCCCCAACCGCCGACCACGTTCGGCATCTTCCGCATGTGACCAGTGTCATGACACAGCCACGACGCACCGTGACATTTAGCGATGCTGCGACACGCTGTGTGGTGCAATGATGCGGCGTAATCCTATGGGTGATCTTGCGCAGCAACTGGCGGCGCATCGGGATTTGCGCGGCATTTCGCTTGAGGATGCGGCGCGAGCCGCAAACATCGAGGTCGAGCGTTTAGCCGACGCCGAAGCGGCCGAGACGATCCTGGACGAAGACGAACTCGAACGTTTGGCCGATGTCTACGGCGTGGGCATCACCGCCTTCTTCGGCGGGCGTATCACTCCCAAAGAGTATCTGTTCGGCGGCTAGCGATGCAGCGGCGCGTTTCTTTGGTTGCCATCGTGGGCTGGTATACGTTCATGTGCTTGATTTGGGGCACGACGTGGTTTGGTATCAAGATCAGTTTGCTCTACATGCCGCCGCTGAGCGGGGTTGGGCTGCGCTTCGTCGTAGCGGGTTTGCTCCTGCTCGGCGTCGGCGCACTGCGCCGCGATCTGATCCCCTTGCGCGCGCTGCCGTGGAAACTCGTGCTGGTGCTGGCGACGTGTTTGTTCGGGTTGAACTATGTGTTGACGTATAACGCCGAGCGCGGCTTAACCTCGGGCCTGACGGCGGTGCTGTTTGGAACGCTGCCCTTCTTCGCGTTTTTCTACGCTCGCTATTTGGTCGACGAGCGCGCGACGTCGCGCGTTTGGATCGGCACGATCCTCGCATTCGCGGGCGTCGGCGTGATTTCGCTGATCGGCGAATCGCGCGGCTCGTGGCCGTACGTCCTGTCGATCCTGGGCTCCGCCGCGCTCGCGGGCTTTGCCAACGTTTACGCCAAACGTCATTCGCATCACGCGCCGCTGGCCATCTTGGCACCGGCGATGCTGATCGCCGGCATCGTGGTGGGCGTCGCCGGCATAGCCATCGAGCATCCCGACGCGCACCGCGCCCTGCTCCCGGCATCGCTGGGCGCGCTGCTCTACCTCAGCGTCCTGGGAAGCGCTGTCGCCTTCTTCATCAACCTCTGGTTGCTCAAGCACGTCGCCGTTTGGGTCGTGAACTTCTCAGCGCTAATCATTCCCGTAATCGCGGTGCTCGTCGGCATCTTCTTCGCCGGCGAAGCCTTCAGCCCGCGCGAACTCATCGGCGCCGCCATGGTCGTCGCCGGCCTGTGGTTCGCGCTGTCGACAGGCAATCGCCCCACCGCGTTGCCAATCGAATAGCAACGTTCGCGCCGCGGCGCGCTGTGTCACCATGACACCCCTGCGGGCTACTGCGTCAACGGGAAGTATTGCGGGGATTCTACCCAGCCGCCGGCGGCGAAGCGGAGCGTTGCGGTAGCGCTGTTTTTGGTGGGACAGCACATCGCCGCTTTTGGACCGTAGTAGGGACCCACGAGCACGATGCTGTCGGGAACGTTGCCGCTGCCGCGCACGATTCTTGCCACGAGTTGGCAGCCGTTGCGAACGGTCGCGCTGGACGCGACCTTGTTGGTGTGGGGATTGTAGGCGAACACGGTCACTTGCGCGCCGCCGCAGTCCGCGGCCTGCTCGTGCGAGGCGACGACCAGCTGTTCGACCGTGGGTTGTATGAACTGTCCGAACCCGACGATGTTGATGGTCTGCATCGGGAACCACATCGCTGCGCCGTGGGCCTTGGTCACGGTGTCGAGCGGTCCGCCGTTGCCCGGCGAGCGATACTTCAAACGATACGTCGTATTATCGATGGCGTAGATCGAGAGATACGACTGAAAGAATGACAGCTTGCCGCGCTTGCCCACGACGCGCTTGCTGGTGACGGCGCGCCACTGGCTGTGCATCGCTTGGCCGGCGAGATAGCCCATGGCGCTTTGCGTCATCGTGCCGGGAGGAGCGGGCGAGAACGTGTAATGCGCCGGTTCCTCGGCGCGCAACGAACGCGCAACCAAAAGCACGGCCACCAGGCCGATCGCCATACCCAAACCGCGAAACTTCATGCTCCTCGTCCTTTCAAATGCCCGCGTACCAATCGTAGCCTTGATCTTCCCAGTATCCGCCGCCGCCGCCGTAGATGGTGCCCATCGACGCGACGACCTCGATCCGTCGAACCCACTTAGCACTTTTATAGCCGAGTTGCGTGGGAATGCGCAAGCGCACCGGGGCGCCGTGGTCGGGATCGATGGGCTTGCCGTTGAGCTGCAGGGCCAGCAGGGTCTGCGGATGGCGGGCCTCGTGCAGGTCCAGGCTCTCGTAGTACGGCGTTCCCTGGTCGTCGGAATCCATGCAGTAGAACACGACGTAGCGCGCCTCGGGCTTGGGCTTGACGATATCGAGCAGGTCGCCCAGCGGCACGCCGGTCCACTTGCCGATCACGCTCCAGCCCTCGACGCAATCGTGGCGCGTGATCTGCGTGCGCTGCATCAGATGCTGCAGATGCCCCAGCGTGAAGGCGCCGCGTCGCTCGACCGCGCCATCGACGATCAACCGGTACGAGGCGTACTTGTCGGCAACGATGTGCCGGTACATCGCCGTCGTCGGCGTCGCCAAACCGTTGACGCGAAAGACCGGATCGATATCGGATTCTTTGTATTCGCGCGCCATGCCGCGCGTGCCGATCAACGCGTGATCCAAGTTCCCGGCGCTGCCCAGGAATTTTTCGAAGCCGGGCGTGTTGTTGAGCGCCGTGCCGATCGGCGAGCATCCGGCCAGCGCCGTCAGCGATCCGGCCACGAAGAGTCGGCGTTTCATGCTTTACCCTCCGTTTCGTGCGCGCCCGGCCGATACCAGCCGGTGATCATCGAGCGCATCTGATTGACGACGCCTTGCGTCGCGACTTGAAATGTGTGCACGACGAAGAACGCGATCAGCACGATCATGCCCGCGAAGTGCCAGGTGCGCGCGAACTGCCGCCCGCCGAACACCGCGGTCAACGGCTGCGCGAACGCGTCGATGCCGGGCGAGAGCGCGAGGCCCGTGAGCACGACCAGCGGCGTGATGACGAACAGGATCGCCGTGTACGCAGCCTTCTGCAGCGGGTTGTAGGTGTCGTACGCCGGCGGTTCTTTTCGTAACTTCAAATAGTACGCTTGCATCGGCCACAGATCGCGCAGGTCGCGCGGACGCAGCAGAATCTTGCGCAGGTTGCCCTTGATCGCCGACGAGATCAGCCATGCGATCCAGCACAGCGTCGCCAGCCACGCAAAGAAAAAATGCCAGCGCCGGCCGCTGGCCAGATCCTGATAGGCCGGGATCGTGATCCAGCCGGGAAATCCGCGCGCGGTTTCACTGCCCATCCCGTCGCTCGTCCAGCCCAGCCAACCCGTGGTCGTCAGCGTGCGTCCGAAGATCGTCGTGGTGCCCACGCCTTCGGCGGGGGAGTCGATGGAGAGCACGCGCCGGGCGGGATTGGACTTATCCGAGGCGTCCAAGTAGGGGGCGGCGTTGAAGATCTGCAGCCCCGACGAGACCAGCACCAGAAAAGCCAGCACCCAGAGCCAGTGCGCCAGGCGCGTCACGATCGGGTAACGATAGACGTCGCGCTTCATACCCCTATACTAACGCATGCCAGGCAGCCGCGGTTCGTTCCGAGAACGCAAACCGGGCCTATGGAGTATCAGACGATTGCGGTGTCGAGCGCCGACGGCGTGGCGCGGGTGACCCTGGCCCGGCCCGACGTGCGCAACGCCTTCAACGCGCAGACCATCGCCGAATTGTCGGCGGCCTTCGCCGAGCTGGACGGGCGCTCCGACATCCGTGCCATCGTGCTGGCCGGTCAAGGGAAAGCCTTCTGCGGGGGCGCCGACGTCAACTGGATGCGCGCCAGCCTCGAGCTCACGCGCGAACAAAACGTCGCCGACGCCAAGGCGATGAGCGCGATGTTCCGCACCATCGACCGCTGCAGCAAGCCGGTCGTGGCGCGAATCCAGGGAGCTGCGCTGGGCGGCGGTTGCGGCCTAGCGGCCGTCTGCGACATCGTCGTCGCCGCCGTCGACGCGGTCTTCGGCTTCACCGAAACCAAACTCGGCATCCTTCCGGCGGTGATCTCGCCGTTCGTGCTCGCCAAGATCGGCGCGACCAACGCGCGCGCGCTGTTTCTGACCGGCGAGCGCTTCGACGCACGTCGAGCGCGACGCATCGGCTTGGTGCACGCGGTCGTGGCCACGGTCGAACTCGACACCGAGGTCGAACGCGTGCTCGCCGAACTGCACGGCGCGTCGCCCGCTGCGGTCGCGGTCGCAAAGCGCTTGATCGTCGACGTCGGCAACGCCGAGTACGACGCGACGCTGGATCTGACCGCAGAGGCCATCGCCGCGCAGCGCACCAGCGAGGAAGGTCAGGAAGGCCTGCGCGCGTTCCTGGAACGGCGCCCGGCAAGCTGGACGAAGTGATCTCGCGCCTGCTCGTCGCCAACCGCGGTGAGATCGCGGTGCGCGTCGCCCGCGCCGCGCGCGAAGCCGGCATCGTACCGTTGGGCATCTACTCGCAAGCCGACGAAGGCGCGTTTCATCTGCGCTTCATGGACGAGAGCGCGTGCGTGGGACCCGCGCCGGCCGCCGACTCTTATCTCAACATCGATGCGATCTTGCAAGCCGCCGCGGCGATGCGCGCCGACGCGGTGCATCCGGGCTACGGCTTTCTTTCCGAGCGCGCGGCCTTCGCACAAGCCGTCAACGATGCGGGTTTGATCTTCGTGGGACCGCCGCCGCAAGCGATGGCGGCCATGGGCAGCAAGATCGAAGCCAAGCGACGCGTGCGCGACTTCGACGTGCCGATCTTGCCCGGCTACCACGGCGACGATCAGCATCCCGCGCGATTGCGAAAGGAGGCGGTCATCGCGGGATTCCCGCTGTTGATCAAAGCCAGCGCCGGCGGCGGCGGACGCGGCATGCGCGTCGTCGAGTCGATCGAACGGTTCGACGAAGCCCTGGAGGCCGCCAAACGCGAAGCGCTGGCGGCCTTCGGCAGCGACGTCGTGCTGCTGGAACGCTATCTGCGCGATCCGCGGCACATCGAGTTTCAAATCTTGGCCGACGCCTTCGGCAACACGATTCATCTGGGCGAACGCGAGTGTTCGATTCAACGGCGCCATCAGAAGATCGTCGAGGAAGCGCCGTCGGTCGCGCTGACCCCCGAGCTTCGCGCGACGATGGGTAGCGCTGCGGTGCGCGCCGCGCAATCCGTCGCCTACGTCAACGCCGGCACGTGCGAGTTCGTGCTCGATCGCGACGGCGCGTTCTATTTTCTCGAGATGAACACGCGCCTGCAGGTCGAGCATCCCGTCACCGAAGAGGTGTACGGCATCGATTTGGTACGCTGGCAGTTTCGCATCGCCAACGGCGAGCGGCTGACGATCGCCCAAGACGACGTGCGCCCGCGCGGCTGGGCGATCGAAACGCGCATCTATGCCGAGGACCCGTCCAACAACATGCTGCCCTCGACGGGAACGATCGCGGCGTGGATTCCGCCCGAAGGTCCGGGCGTGCGCTTAGACGCCGGCGTCGATGCCGGCAGCGAGGTCGGCGTCTACTACGATCCCATGCTCGCCAAGCTGATCGTTTCGGGCAACGATCGCGCGCAGGCGATCGCGCGACTGCGCGCCGCGCTGGCGAGCTTCACGATCGCCGGCGTGCGCACGAACCTGCCGCTGCTGCGCTGGATCGCCGCCGACGACGCGTTTGCCGCCGGCGACACCACCACGTCGTTTCTCGCCCAACGCTTGGACGACTCCATCTTCGCGCGCGGGAAGGTTGCCGACGACATCGTCGTTGCGGGGGCCGCCGGTCTGTTGGCCAACGGTTGGGCGCCATGGCGCATCGCCGGCGTCGGCATTCCGCTACGCTTACAATTCGACGACGCCGTGCGTTCCCTGACGGCAACGCAGACCGCGCCGGGTGAATGGCGCCTCGAGGGCGATGTCGCCGCTACCGTCCGCGCCGCCGATGTCTGCGATTCCGTGGTTCGACTCCGGCCCTCCGGGCCTACGCTCACCATGACACCAGGAGGGTGGTTTCTCGCGTTGCTCGGCGGGCGGAGCGAAGCGTTTTGCTTTGCGGCGCCGCCGACGTTGGACGCGGCGAAGGACGCGGCGAGCGGGACCGGTTCGGGCGGGCGCGTGAACGCGCCGATGCCGGGCAAGATCGTGAAGATCGCGGTGGCGCAAGGCGATGCGGTCGCCGACCGCGCACTCTTGGTCGTGTTGGAAGCGATGAAGATGGAACATCGAATCGAAGCGCCGGGCGCCGCGACCGTCCGCGGCGTTCTCGTGCGCGAAGGCGACATCGTGAGCGCCGGCGCGCCGCTGATCGAGCTGGCGCCCACGTGAAGCTGCCGGCGACGGTCACGCTGTGGGAGATGGGCCCGCGCGATGGCCTGCAGAACGAGCACGAGATCGTGAGCGCCGACGACAAGGTGCGCTACATCGACTTGCTCTCGCAAACCGGCCTGCAGTGGATCGAAGCCACTTCGTTCGTGAGCCCGAAAGCGATACCGCAACTCGCCGACGCCGCCGACGTCTTCACCCGCATCGCCAAACGCCCCGGAACGCGCTATTCGGTCCTCGTGCCCAACATGAAGGGCTACGAGCGCGCCAAAGCCTGCGGCGTCGACGCGATTGCCGTCTTCACCGCGGCTTCGGAAATCTTCGCCAAGCGCAACATCAACATGAGCATCGACGAATCGCTCGAGACGTTCCGCGACGTCGTGCGCGCGGCCAAGGCCGACGGCACGTTCGTGCGCGGCTATATCTCGACCGCGTTCGGTTCGCCGTTCGGCGACGCGGTGAGCGCGACGAACGTCGCAGACGTCGCCGAGAAGCTGATGACCATGGGCTGCGACGAGCTCTCGATCGGCGATACGATCGGCGTCGGCGTGCCCAGCCAAGTCGACGAGCTAATCCCGCTGCTCGCCAAGACGATTCCGCTGGATCGCCTGGCATTTCATTTTCACGACACGCGCGGCACGGCGTTGGCCAACGTTTACGCCGCGCTGCTCAACGGCGCGCATATCTTCGACAGCAGCGCCGGCGGCTTGGGCGGCTGCCCCTACGCGCCCGGCGCGACCGGCAACGTGGGCACCGAAGACGTGCTTTACATGCTGCACGGGCTGGGCGTTCGTACCGGCGTCGATCTCGACAAAGTCCGCGCCGCCTCGCGCTTCATCGCGGGCGTGCTCGGCCACAACCTCACCAGCAAAGCCTTCCAAGCCCTCGAATCCGCGGAGACATCAACATGATCGTTCGAGCCGGCGTTTTTTACGATGGATCGCTCGACACGCCCGGACGGAACGTCGATCTCGTTATCGAGGGGACGAACGTCACGGCGATTCGGGCGGCAAGCGGCGATGCCGACGTCACCGTCGCGTGCGTGACGCCGGGGTTGGTCAACGCGCACGTCCATTTGGAGATGAGCGGCGAGGCGGATTCGATGGGCGCGATGGCGCTGTCGACACAGAATCAACGCTTGCTGCGCGCGGTCGAAAACGCGCGCAATTCACTTCATGCCGGCGTCACGACCGTTCGCGATGTGGGCTGTTCGGGCGCGATCGCCCAAGACGTTCGCGATGCGATCGTGGCGGGGCGCATTCCCGGCCCGCGCATGCGCGCGGCCGGCGCGGTGCTGTGCATGACGGGCGGCCACGGGTGGTTTCTGGGCCGCGAGATCGACGGGCCGTGGGACGCGCGCAAGGCCGTCCGCGAGCAGATGCGCGCGGGCGCCGACTGCATCAAGATGATTGCGACCGGCGGCGTGCTCACGCGCGGCGCCGTCCCGGGCAACGCGCAGCTAACGCCCGTCGAGTTGGAAGCCGGCATCGTCGAAGCACATCGTCACGGGCTGCGCGTCGCTTCACACGCGATCGGCACGCTGGGCATCAAGAACGCGCTGCGCGCGGGCGTTGATTCGATCGAGCACGGACACATGCTCGACGACGAAGCGCTCGATTTGCTCAAATCCACCGGCGCCTACCTCGTGCCGACGTTGACCGCCCCGACGTGCATTCTCGAACATCTCGAGGACGGAACGCAGCCGCAGTTCGTGCTCGACAAAGCGCGCGTGGTCAACGAGTCGATGCTGGTCTCGATCCGGCGCGCGTTCGAAGCCGGCGTAAAGATCGCCGGCGGCAGCGACGCGGGCACGCCGTTTAACTTTCACGACAACTACGCCTACGAAGTCGAGCTGATGCATTCGCTGTTGGGCATGACGTCCCAGCAGGCGCTGCACGCCGCGACCGCCGTCGCCGCCGAACTGATCGACCTGCACCGCGGCACGCTGGCCGCCGGCGAACCCGCCGACCTGCTGCTGCTCGATGCCGACATCGCTACGGATCTGGCGACGCTGCGCGCGCCGCGCGGCGTCATCAAGGCCGGCGAACGCGTTCGATGAATCCCGCGGGACTGCGACTGGCGCTGTTAGCCCCGATCGCCTCGCCGACGCCGCCGCCGGGCTACGGCCCGTGGGAACAAGTCGCCTTTACCATCGCCGACGGCATGCGCCGTCGCGGCGCCGACGTCACGCTCTTTGCCACCGGCAACTCCGCCTTCGCCGGCAAGATCGCCTCGGTCGTTCCGGTTGGGCTGGAGCAAGATCGCGCGCTCAACGGCGACGTGTACGCCGCCTTGCACATCGGCGAGCTGTTCCAGCGCGCGGGCGAATTCGATCTGATCCACAACAATTTCGATTGGAAGCCGATGACCTATGCGTTGGGTTCCAAGACGCCGCCGCTCGTTACGACCATCCACGGGTTTTCGTATCCGCAGACGCTGGCGGCCTACTACGCCTGCGCGTGGCGCTCGTTCTTCTGCTCGATCAGCGATGCGGATCGCGATCCGGGCTTGGAGTATCTTGCGACGACCTACAACGGCGTCGACGTGGACGAGTTCACGTTCAACGACAAGCCCGGAGACTATCTGGTGTTCCTCGGGCGCTTCCATCCCGAAAAAGGGCCGCACCTAGCCATCGAGATCGCGCGCAAGGCCGGCGTGCGGATCAAACTCGCCGGCATACCGCACGATGCGGACTATTTCAAGACGCAGATCGAGCCGCACATCGACGGCGACGCCGTGCAGTTCGTCGGCCCGGTCGAACGCGAGGCGCGCAACGAACTCCTGGGCAACGCGCTGGCGCTCGTCCACATGACCACGCGCCCCGAGCGTTTCGGCTTGACGCTGGTCGAAGCGATGGCGTGCGGCACGCCGGTGCTCGGGGCCAACATGGGTTCGGTCCCCGAGATCGTCCGCGACGGGGTTACCGGATTCGTGTGCGACGACGTCGCCGCCGCGGTCGCGCGCGTTCCCGATCTCGCGTCGCTGGATCGCAGCGCCTGTCGGGCGCACGTCGCCGCAACCTTCTCCGTCGAGCGCATGATCGATCGCTATCTCGATGCCTACGAAATCGCGCTAGCACAGAAACTGCCCGCGCCACCCTCGCAAGAGCGCCTGCGCGCACGCGCACACGATTGGTGGGATCGCCCAATGGCCTACACCGACATCACCCCAAAACCGCACTCACTCGACCCCTAACGCCGCACGGGGCGGGCGGATTAGGGTTCCCAGGTGAGGTTTTTGTGGGCGGCAGTGGCGCGGGCGATGTCGGTGGGGGCGATTGGGCCGTCGACGAGCATGGTGAAGTGGCCCATCTTGCGGCGCGCGACGGCGTGGCGTTTGCCGTAGATGTGCAGGGCGATGCTCGGATCGGCGAGCATCGCGGACGCGCCGACGAGCATGTTGCCGGATCCGCTGCCTAAGATGTTGTGCATGATCGCGCTGCGCAGCAGCGTTGGCGGCGAGAGCGGAAGGTTGCAGATCGCGCGGACGTGCTGCTCGTATTGCGAGCACGGCGTCGCGTCGATGGTGTAGTGCCCGCTGTTGTGCGGGCGCGGCGCGATCTCGTTGACCAGCAGCGTGCCGTCGGCGAGCAGAAACAACTCGATGCAGTACGTGCCCACGATTCCCAAGCGCCGGCCGATGGTCGCGGCCATCGCTTTCGCGTGCCCGGCGATCGCGTCGTCGACGCGCGCCGGCGCGATCGTCATCATCAGGATGCCGTCGTCGTGTTGGTTCTCCCCGGGAGGAAACGCGATCGTCGAATCGTCATTCGCGCGCGTCGCCACCACCGATAGTTCTTTGACGAAGGGCACGACCGCTTCCCAGATCAACGCGACGCCGCCGGCGCGCTCGAAGGCCGCGCGCGCCGCGGCAAGGTCGTCGACCCGATACTGTCCCTTCCCGTCGTATCCGCCGCTGACGGTCTTGAGGATCGCCGGGAACCCGACCGAGTGCGCGGCGGCTTCGAGATCGTCGGCGCTGCGAACGGGCGCGAAATCGGCCGTCGCAATGCCGCAGTCGCGCACGAACTGTTTCTCGAGCAAGCGATCTTGCGTCACGCGCAGCACGTGGCTGCCCGGCGCGACCAGATACCCGCTGCGCTCGAGATGTTCGACCGCCGCGATCGCGATATTTTCGAACTCGTAGGTGACGACGTCGGAGCGCCGGCCGAGTTCCTCCATCGCGGCGAGATCGTCGTAGGCGGCGACGATCTGTTCGTCGGCGACTTGACCGCAGGGCGAGCGGTCGGCCGGATCGAGGACGATCACGTCGTAGCCCATGCGCTTGGCGTCGAGCGCGATCATACGGCCGAGTTGGCCTCCCCCGATCACGCCGATCGTTTGCACGTTAGGAGCCTGTTTGAGTATGGCTGGCCGCCGCGGCGTCGTGTAAGCGCCGCACGTACGCATCGAGCCGCCGTGCGAGCGCGGCATCGTGCAAGGCGATGATGCGCGCGGCGATCAACGCCGCGTTGGCCGCGCCGCCGATCGCGACGGTCGCGACGGGCACGCCCTTGGGCATCTGCGCGATCGAGAGCAGCGAATCCAAGCCCTTGAGCGCCGCGGTTTCGATCGGGACGCCGATCACTGGCAGCTGCGTCTTGGCCGCGGTCATGCCGGGCAAATGCGCCGAACCGCCCGCGCCCGCGACGATCACCTGTAGCCCGCGCGCGGCCGCGCCGGCCGCATAAGCAAACATCTCGTCGGGCATCCGATGCGCGGAAACGACTAGCGTTTCGCACGGCACCTCGAGCTCGTCGAGGGTCTCGCGCGCCGCCGCCATCACGGCGGCATCGCTCGAACTCCCCATGATGATCCCGACCAGCGGCGCACCTTCCATCGCCGCGTGCTTCGTCCGCCCAGCGAAACCACCTTGGGTCAGTGTGTCATGGTGAGCGTAGTCGAGCGGAGCGAGCGGAGTCGAGCCACGCGACGCAGCGTTTGGCGCGGCTGCCGGCTCGACTCCGGCGCCTTCGCGCCTACGCTCGCCGTGGGTCGCACCCGATTTTGTAGACAAATAGTTAAGCGCATTGTTCGAACTCAACCGGGCTGAGGTAGCCGAGGGTCGAGTGCCGGCGCCGGATGTTATACCAGGCTTCGATGTACTGGAAGATGGCGCTTCGCGCCTCTTC
>DATCDS010000104.1:0-12496 GCA_036510515.1 Vulcanimicrobiaceae bacterium | reverse complement strand
GCGAACGGAGTATAATGAATTTCGACCGCACTCAATGCTGGCCAACAAAACGCCGAAAGAGTTCGCGGCATCGACTCGAACCGATCACGACAGCCGATTTTCCACGGCTCACGCTGGTCTAGTAACGGGGTGAGGGTCAACTCGCGTCCATAGAATAATCAAAAACTCTCCGCGAAAGCGGGCCAGCTTCAAAATCTCCGAACGCCTGAGATCGCCATCTTCGAATGCTTTAACGTCGATGGACCCGGTCTTGGCGGCCCTCGCCTTCCTCTCGGTCCTTTACGCCGAAGAATGGGGCGACCATGACCGCCATTTCGTCCATAAACTTGCCGAGCGCTCCGAGAATACGGGCACCACGGTATGGCGGGCACTTCCCTCCCAAGCCCGCTATGCGGCGAGCACCCGGCTGCTAGGCGAGCGGGCCGAAGGTCCAAATCCCAAGTCGCCTTACCGTGTCAGCCATTGCCTCATCGAACTCTGGAACTACAAGAGCTAGGCGCAAATCGGGATCGGCGGCCCTGGCGTTACAGTACAGCTGCCCAACGGCAGTATACATCGACTGAGAGTCTCCCGACGACTTTACCTCGAAGAGCATCTTGGTCTTCCCATGTTCGTTCAATATCTCGAGATCATTGCGCAGTGTATTGTCTACATCCAGACCGTATTCGGTCGCATGGAGAGCGTTGACCGGCATACGTACCAGGTGCTCACGAAGCGTCCCGAGCGTATGCGGCGTTACGTCAAGCGTCGGTACGGCAAAGCCGTCGTTCCCGCACAAGTCTGGCTAGGCGTAAGTATCGAGAGCAACAAGTACGCGTGGCGCGCCGACATGCTGCGCGAGGTCAACGCCGGCGTACGGTTCCTCTCGGTGGAACCGATGATTGGCCCGGTTGATCAGGTCTTCTTCGAGGGAATGCATTGGATCATCGTCGGTGGTGAGTCTGGGCCGCATAAGCGTCCACTCGACCCGCGGTGGGTTCGGGAGGTTCGAGATCGAGCGATAGCGAGCGGCATACGGTTCTTCTTCAAGCAGTGGCACAAGGCAGGAACAGGTCGAGAACTCGATGGCCGCACGTGGGATGAAATGCCCGCGGTACCCGTAGTACATTCGGTGTATGCCTAGCGCAGCCGTCTCCGCGCCCACAGGGGGATCACCGTTCGATCATGTCGGGCTTCGCATGGTCACGCTGCGGCAGTACTACCAAACATTCAACCGTGTTGAACCACCCAGTAATGAAGACCTCGTTCGCCAGCGGAAGCTCTTTGATATCGTTTTCGACGGCGAGGCATTCGGCGACGGCCGGCTTCGGATCGATAAGAACGATCCATTCAGCTTCCGATGGGAGAAGCAGTATGGCGAAGGACTCGAGCTCACGCGCGCGCTTCGCGCTCTAGGACTCGATCCGGTGATCGTTACCCCAAAGTCGCCGCCGGAGCCCGACATGCTCGTCACTTTCGCAGACGGCTCAGAACAGGCAATAGAGGTCGGGCACATTCTAGAGCGATACTTGGCAGTTTCCGTGTGCTGGTGGATTTTCAGCGGATGCGACCGTTGATTATGTCTTGTCACCTACACAGGGAGCGACCGTTCGTTTTATTACGACGGCGGGGCCACGTGGTGCACGCCACGCGCGATTGGTGAAGAATTCGCGCATAATCGGCTCATTTGCCGTGGAATCTGGAAGCGAAGTGCAACTGCGTCATGCGCCGACCTGGCATGTGTCTTTTGACGTTAGCCAGGACCCCAGCGCAAAATATGAACTGGAGGTTTTCGACGAATTCCGAGGATCGACGCATGCACTCGTTTCCTATACAGGAAGAGCGCTCGACGTAACACACCTAGCTTTTCCGTGGTTCGGACCCCAGATGGATATTGAGCCGGGGCATCGGTATCTGTTCATTTTGGTACGAAATGGCATGCTAAGTCAATTGCCGCTGTAGTGCGCCAGTTTGACCGGAGGTGGGAAATTGCAGTTAAGATGTATTTTCGACTAAATCATCCGGGGAATGCGGGTTAAGACGAGCGGCAGGGCTCAAAATCGACACCGGTCGCGAAGGTCAGCAAGAATATTTCCGGCATATCAAACAATTCAGCCACTTTCACGCTCTATAGACCGATACCGCACGTTGCCCACAGGGAGAACCGATGCGCCAACAGGTCCCAGTCGAACTCATAGACGCCGCAAGAAACGGCGGCTCGGCCGATGTCGAGCGGCTCCTCGAGGCGATCTGGCCCGACGCGTACCGCCTAGCGGGAGCGATCGTCGCGCAGACCCAGAGCGCCGAAGACATCGCTCAGGAAGCGTGCGTCATCATGCTCCGCAGCATCGCATCGCTGCGGGATTCAAACGCCTTCCGCACCTGGTTCTATCGAATCGTCGTCCGCGAGGCGCTCAAGCACAAAAAAACGGAGGCTGCAACGACGACGCTTGGGGCCAACGCTGCCTATTCCGAGGACTGCTCAACGTCGATCGACATTTGGCACGCGCTCGGCACGTTGCCGGAATATCTTCGTACCGTCATCGTCCTCCACTATTTTGAAAATCTCAGCGGGCGAGAAATCGCCGACCTCCTGCGCATCCCGGACGCTACCGTACGCTTCAGGTTGATGACTGCCAGGCGGCGGTTGCAGCCGCTCCTTCAAGAACACGACTCCTCTCACTCGAAAGGCGAAGGAATCTATGCACTCTGACCTATTGGAACTCTGCAGCGAAGCACGTGAACATATGGCAGTCCCGGCGTTCCCGTTGGCGTCGATCCGCACGGCTGCGGCGAGCGCCGCGCAATCGGCTCCGCGACGGCGCTCGCTTGCGGTCTCGGTGATCGCGGGCTTTTCGATCGTCGCAATCGCCGCAGCGGCGGCGGTAGTCCAACAGACGCGCGTCCATTTCAACCCCTCAAGTGGACTGACCATTTCTTCGAATGCACGGCCCTCGTCGCGGCCGATTCATAGCATCGCGGAGATTCGCCAAGCGGTCGCCGCCCTTGACTTTTCGGCAGTCATGCCTGCAGGGTTGCCGGCCGGCGCGACGCCGGTACGACTCTCGACGACCGGAACGAGCCTGCTTGCAATCCAGTATGATTTGCCGGGTGCGTGGCGTCGATCGCATCATATGCTGCAACTGATCCTGACAAACGTCACGACGATGACCGGACCTTATGCATCGCCCGTAGCGGCACGATATGCCTTACAGCTGAAAAGCAAAACCGTCATATTCTGGCAACTGGGCTCGGAGGTAGTCATCGGCGTATCCAACGGCTTGACCTTGCCTGAGTTCGCGACGATAAAGCACGCAATGCAGCAAGAATACCGCGCTCAAGGCTCATAGGTGAACGGCTGCGTCGTGGTCAGCGCGACGAACCCGAGCCGCGTCAAGGTCGGTTCGGATGTCGGTAACGCATCGACGAAGACGTACCGGCGCCCCCGCGCAGCCGCCTCGCGCAAGCGCGCCGCGGCGACGGCGGCGAACAAGCCTTGCCGGCGATGCGTCGTGACCGTACGACCGTCGGCGAGTTCGGCTACTCCGGGGGTTGGGCCGTAATGGATTCGTCCACACGACACCGGCTCGCCGTCGACGTAGGCGACGTGAATACTCAGCGCATCGGGTTATCAGGGTTTTCCTCACGCCTGCGACCTACGCAACGTATCTTGACGCAACGGCTTCCGCTGCACCCTCGGAACGATTGCTTGGCCGCTTTTCGTCAGCGCCCAGCTCGGAGCAAGGGAACCCGCCGCTGGCTGAAATTACGTCTCCCAGAACCGAGCGACGCCGGTCGAGCGCCCAGACTCGCTCCTCGCGCCGGTAGTTCGGGTTCCTCCGCCCTGCGAGAAACGGTGTATTCCTATGTGCGACCGCTGGACAACCCTCGGAAAGGCAAGCCGCCGCGGACCAAAATCTAAGCTTCCGGCATGACCATCGGGCTTCATCCGGGGCTGTTACGAGGCGCGAAAGGTCGTGCTTATCACAAGAATCCTGTAAGAAATCGGATTCTTGTGATGCAGCAAAAGACTGGTGGAGCTGTCGGGGTACTGCCCCCCGAGTCCGAAAAGCCTCGTCGGCGCGTTCTTCAGGCTTAGCTTTGAGTTTGTCTTGGTCGAACGCACGCCTCAAAGCGGGGCTTATCGTTCGCTGCAGATCCTTTATCTCGTACGCACGTTAGATCACGCGCGCGTACCAGCCCGAATTTATGGCGGGAGTCCGGGGCGGTTCGGGCCGACCCTCCGGGTCCCGTCGCTAACCTAGATTAGGCAGCGAGTGCGTATTGATTATCGGCAAGTATTGCCGTTGCGATCGTTTTAGGAGGGCTCGCAACTCCGCCTGCTGACGCCGATCGTGGATCTCTCCGTCGAGCCTAGTTCAGCCCCGCGACCGGTCATTCACTATAACACGGCCGCGGGGCTGACGGTTGCCTTGCGGGCGCTAGGCCGGCGCTCTTTCCGCGTCGGCTTTCCAGATCTGCTGGAGCAGGGTCGAGACGATCATCATGATGACCGCGCCGATGAGGGTCGGGGCCCAGCCGCCTTTGATGTCGGGCATCAGCCAAACCGCCAAACCGAAGACGATCCAGTTGATGACGACCGAGAAGGCTCCGTGAGTGAGCCACGTGATCGGCGAGCTCAGCAGCCGTAAGACCGGGCCGATGAACGCATTCACCAAGCCGAACACGATCACCAAGACGATCGCCGTCGTGACGCTGAATTGATGAGGGACGCCACTGCCATTTACGAACCCGGGAACGTAGTTGATGATCAGGTACAGCACGATGGCGTTGACGATGAAACGAATGAGAAAGTGCATGGTCACTCTCCTAACGCGATCCTGAC
Source organism: Vulcanimicrobiaceae bacterium (assembly GCA_036510515.1). Lineage (GTDB taxonomy): Bacteria > Vulcanimicrobiota > Vulcanimicrobiia > Vulcanimicrobiales > Vulcanimicrobiaceae > JALYSX01. Next base: position 7,671 of record DATCDS010000104.1, on the reverse strand, counting down.
GCGCGACGCAAGTGTCGCCGTCATGCCTTTCACGGCTGCGATTTCGTCGACGCTCGCTCGACGGATCGCCGCCACGGACCCGAAGGCCGCAAGCAAGCGCTTCTTCCGAAGCTGGCCAACCCCTTCGAGTTCGTCGAGCGCCGAGCGTTTCATCGCCTTCCCGCGTTGCTGACGATGGAAGGTTACCGCGAAACGATGGGCCTCGTCGCGCAGCCGCATCACCAGGTGGAGTCCGGGGCTGTTGGGCGCCAGCACGATCGGATCGGCGTTCCCCGGCACGTACAGCCATTCGTGCTCCTTGGCTAGGCCGGCGACCGGAATGCCGGTCATGTCCATCTCGTCGAGCACCTCGACCACCGCGCCCAACTGACCCTTGCCGCCGTCGATCAAGAGCAGGTCGGGCGTCTTGTTGAACTTTTCTTTCTTGGCCAGCTCGGCGGCGAGCGGATCGCCATCGGTCTCGCGGCGCAGGTAGCGCAGCCGTCTGCGCAGCGTCTCCTGCATCATCGCGAAGTCGTTGGGACCCTTATCGTAGCGCATCTTGAACTTGCGATAGTCGCTCTTCTTGGCGCGCCCTTCGACGAAAACGACCATCGACGCGACGGCATTGGTACCCGCGATATTCGAAATATCGTAACACTCGATGCGGTGCGGCACCTTGGGCAGTTCGAGCGCGTCGGCCAACTCGGTGAGCGATTGCGCTTGTGCGTTCTCTTGAATCTCCTGATTGGCCAGGAACGCCTTAAGGTTCTGCTCGGCGTTCTTGCGCACCAAGCGCATGTACTCCGCGCGCGGGCCGCGCTGGGGAACCAACACGCGCACGCGCTGGCCCTTGAGGCCCGAGAGCCACGCCTGGATGACCGGACGTTCGGGCGGCTGGGCGCCGACCAGAATCTCTTTGGGCACCGCGTTAGACGACAGCGTCCGCGTCCGACGCGTTTCGGGCACGGGCGATTGGTTGTCGCGACCCGGACGAGGCGGCGGCGCCGCCGAGATCGCCGAGCCTTGCGGCGCTCCGGCCGTGCGCGCGGTATAGAACTGCTTGAGGAAGTCATCGAACAGCTGGGCGTCGGGTTGATCGTGCACTCCATCCAGGATGAAATGTTCCTGTCCGATCAGCTTGCCGCCGCGCACCAGGAAGGCTTGCATACACGCCTGGCCCTGCGCGCGTGCGACCGCGATCAGATCCATATCCAGGCGCGACCTCCAGACGACCTTTTGCCCTTCGGTCACCTTTCGCACGCGCACGATCCGATCGCGCAGGCGTGCGGCGCTTTCGAAATTCAACGTTTCCGAGGACGCGAGCATATCTTGCTGCAAGCGCTTGAGCAGCGAGTCTTGCTTGCCTTCCAAGAACAGCACGACCTCTTCGATCATCGCGTCGTAGTCGTCCTGCGCCTGGTAGCCAACGCACGGCGCCAAACAGCGCTTGATATGGTACTGCAGGCACGGACGCGCACGCCGGCCGTCGATCGGTTCGCGACACGTTCTCAAGGGGAAGACCAACCGTACGAGGTCGATCAGTTCGCGCAAACCGCGCGCGTCGGTGTAGGGACCGAAATATCGTGCGCCGTCATCCCTGACCATGCGCGTGAAGAGCACGCGCGGAAACGGTTCGGCGGTGACCTTCAAATACGGGTAGCGCTTGTCGTCGCGCAAGCGCACGTTGAAGGGCGGTTGGTGACGCTTGATGAGGTTGGCTTCGAGGATCAGCGCTTCGACTTCGTTGGTGACGGTGATCGTCTGCACGTCGACGACCCGCTCGACCATCGCTGCGGTGCGCACGTGATGCACGGCGCTCTCCTGAAAATACGAACGAACGCGGTTGCGCAGCGAGATCGCCTTGCCGATATAGAGGATGCCCCCATCCTCTCCGATCATCTGATAAACGCCCGGCGCGTCGGGGATCTGCGCGAGTCGCTCGTGCAGGGTCATCGCAAACCCGCCGGGCCCACTAGTCCCTGGGCGAATGCGATCGGATGTAGGCGACGACCGCGACCGCAACGGCGAGAACGATCAGGACGCCCAAGAGGACGTACGACCAGCGGTGCAGTTCGGGCGCCAGCTGGTCGACGTTTTGCCCCAGTTTGTTGCCCAGCAACCCTAAGCCCCCGCAAAACACGACGGATCCGAGCAACGTCCATAGGTAGAATGGTACGAGGTTCATCCGCGCGATGCCCGCGGGAATGCCGACGATTCCCCGCACGACCGGCACGAACCGGCAAATGAAGATCGCAAACGTTCCGTAACGCGCGAAGAAGCCGTCGACCCGGTCGAGCTGACTGTGATGAAACCGGACGTACTTCCCGTACCGCTCGACGGCCGGGCGTCCGCCGAAGTATCCGACGGCGTAGGCGGCCGTCTGTCCGGTCAGCTCGCCGAGCACGGCGATGACGATCACCAGCCAAATGCTGCTCAAGTGTCCCGTCGCCGCGGCCGCGCCGGCCAGCGGCACCAGCACTTCGGCACCGACGGGGGCTCCGATGTTGCCCAGCGCCATAGCGACGTACAAGCCGAGGTAGCCGTAATGATCGATGAGACCGACGGCGATCTGTTGAAGGTGGTTCAAGAGAGGCTCCTACTCGACCCTAGCGTCCGAGTTACGCGTGACCGAACGTCGCAGGATGCCCGCCGCCATGCTCCCGCCCTCGGCGCGCAGTGCTTCATAGAGGTCCAATGGCTCGACCTCACGGTCGCCCGCTCGCTCTTCGGCCAGCAGAACGATTTTGCGCAATCTCGGCGTCACCAAGATGCCTTCCCAGACGCGATCCTCGCCGGTCCCCAGCGACGAGCGCACGTCGGAATGCACCTCGCCGGCGTCGATGCGATCGGCTCGCAAAGCCGCAAGAATTTCGGGGTCGCGTTCCTGAAGAAGCGCCTCGAGCAGATGTTCCGCCCCGACGTAATAGTGGTTGTGATTGCGACACTCTTGCTCGGCGGCACGAAGCACGCGTCGCGAGGCTGGGCTAAATCTGGAAAACACCGTAGCCTATCGGAAACATCGGTCCCCCGCGCGCAAACGCGGGGGACTCGAGGGTCAATCTCGGGGCGACTGGATTCGAACCAGCGACCTCTTCGTCCCGAACGAAGCGCTCTACCAAGCTGAGCCACGCCCCGATAAAACGCTGGTAGGTTCGTGCGGTCGGACGAGCCTCCTTCTCCTGCGGGAATCGCCCCCGCGCTTACGAACCCTCCTACCCGTTCATGAGATACCTTATCGTCGGCTGCGGCCGCGTCGGCTCCGCCCTTGCAAAACTTCTCGACGCCGACGGGCACCAGATCACCGTCGTCGACGAAACGCCATCGGCCTTTCGCCGGCTCGGCAAGAACTTCAGCGGCAACGTCGTGGTCGGGACCGGCATCGACTACGACATCCTCAAGCGAGCGGGCGCCAAGAACGCCGATGGTTTCGTCGCGGTCACCGACGGCGACAATCGCAACATTATGGCGGCGCTTATCGCCCAGCGCATGTTCAAGATTAAGAAAGTCGTCTGCCGTATCTACGATCCGCCGCGCGGGCAGATGTACAAAGATCTCGGCGTTGAAACGGTGATTCCAACGACGCTGGGCGCGAAGATGATTCGGGATACGCTCATGGAGGCTCCGTGGAACCGGTCGCATCCGTTCGACTACGGCAAGGTGACCTCGCTCAGCGCGATCGTCGCGCCCGAAGATGCCGGCAAGCGCGTCGGCGACGTCGAGCGCGCCGGACGCATTCGCATTGCCGCGCTGCGTCGTCAGATCAGCGTGATGGTCGCGCACAACGACCTCGTTCTCCAAGCCGGCGACGAAATCAACGCGATCGTTTCTCCCGACGCGATCAGCGAGTTCGCGCAGATGTTCTCCACCGTCGCACCGCAGCCTGAAGAGAAGGCGTAAAGCAGTGTTCATCCTCATCATCGGCGGCGGCAAGGTCGGCTCCTATCTGACCCGAGCGCTGCTCAACCAAGGTCACGAAGTCTTGGTCATCGAGAAGATCGAGAAAAAGGCCAAGGTTTTGGATAACTTGATCGATCGCTCGGTCACCGTCGTCGGCGACGGCTGCGATCCGCTGGTCCTCGAAGAAGCCGGCATCGCGCGGGCCGACGTTGTGGTCGCCGACACCGGCGACGACGAGGACAACCTCGTCGTGGTCCTGATCGCTAAGAAGAAAACCAAGGCCAAGTGCATCGCCCGCGTCAACAATCCGCGCAATAAGACCATTTTCGAATCGCTCGACACGCAGGACCCGGTAACCGTGATCTCCTCGACCGAAATCATCCTCGACGTACTCAACGAGCAGGTCAACGCCTGCTCCTACGAAGCCGCCTTGGAAACGATGCATCTGTTCGGCAAAGGCAAGCTGCAGTTGATGAAGATCGGCGTTCCGATCAACTCGAAACTCAACGGGAAACGCCTTTCCGACGTCGCGTTCCCGCGCAATAGCGTGCTGGTCGCCGTCGACGGCGGGGCGGACGAGCTGACAATTCCCGATGGCGATACCGTCCTCCACGCCGGCGACAATCTGATCGCCATCGTCAAAGACGGCGCCACCGAACAGATGCGCGACCTCTTCTCAACGCACTAGCCCGCGAGGTTCCCTAGATATATCCTCGGCGCAGGGCGACGACGGCGGCTTGGGTTCGGTCGCTGGCTTTAAGTTTCTCAAGGATATCGCGGACGTGTCCTTTGACCGTGCCCAGGCCGATGTATAGCCGCTCGCCGATCTCGGCGTTGCCGATGCCGTCGGCCACCAAACGCAAGACGTCGGTCTCGCGCGGGGTCAGGGGCGAATCCGCCCGCGCGCCCGCCTCGGCATGGAATCGCGCCAGTACGACGTGCGCAATCCGCGGATCGAAATAGGCGCCGCCTTCGCCGGCAACACGCACCGCATCGACGATGTTTTGTACGGGGCTGCTCTTCAAGCAGTAGGCATCCGCGCCCGCAGCGAGCGCGGCCAACACATCGCCGCCATCGTCGAGCATCGTTAGGATGACGACGTGGGTTTGCGGCGCGCCTTCGCGCACGGCTTGCGTGAGGGCGATGCCGTCAAGCCCCGGCAATCCGAGGTCCACGACCGCGACATCGGGGCGCTCGCGCAGGATGGCGGCCAAGCCGCCGGGGCCGTCGGCGGCCTCTGCAACGACCGTGAATTCGCGTTCCATGGTCGTACGAAGGCCCGCGCGCGTCAGCGCGTGATCCTCGACGATCGCGACTCGAAGCCGGTTCGGCGTCGTCATGCGTCCTCCGCGCGGTATCGCGGTAACTCGATGGAAAATTCGCTGCCCGAATCCCGCGGCCGGTACGCGACCGTTCCTCCGATGCGCTCGACGATTCGCCGAACGACGTAGAGACCCAGCCCAGTTCCCGCGCCCGGCGCTCGACCATCGCGGCCAAAGCGTTGGAACAAGCGGTCGCGCGCAACGGCCGGGACGCCATAGCCGTCGTCTGCCACCGCGATTCGCACGTTCGGACCGTCGTCCCGAACGTCCAACGTCACGTGCGACCCGGCCGGCGATGCGGCAATTGCGTTGGAGACGAGGTTGACGAGCGCACGACGCAACTCCATAACGTCGGCGTAGACGACCGCATCGGAGCCGATCTCGACCGTCACGGTCACGTCTCGCAGTGACGCAATCGGCGCCGTATCGGCGACCGCTCGCATCGCGATCTCGCGCAGGACGACGGGCCGGTCGTCCAAGCTTAGGTCGCCGGATTCATAACGCGCGACCATGAGCAGCGTGTCGATCAAACGCGATGCATCGTCGTTGGAAGCCAACGTGGCCCGCAGGATCTCGTGATACCGCTCGGGCAGTTCGCCATAGACGCCCTCCATCGCGTGTCGCATGGTTACGTCGGCGGCTTGAATCGGCGTGCGCAGATCGTGTGCGAGCGCGTAGACGATGTCGCGAATCACCTCACCGCGCTGCACCAATTGATCCTTTTGCGCGGCGATGGCGACGGTGCGTTCGTCCAGCCGCTCGACCAGACGAGCCTGCTCGAGCGCCAACGCGGCGGCGGCGGCGAACGACTCGATCGCAAGCACGTCGTCGTCCGCGACCGATGCGTTCAAGGCAAACGCCAAAACTAGTGCCCCCGCGGCATCGTCGACGCGAACGATCGCGCCGGCGCGAGCCCGCAAATCATCCAGCAGTAACCCGTCGACCGGGTTGTTTCGCTCCAATCGAATCGCGCGCCGACCACGCTCGCGCAACCGCGCGGCCAGGGCAGCCGGAGATCCGTGTAACGGCCACGGCGCGATGTCGCCGTCACGTCCTTCGATGACGCGTTCGGCCTTCAGCAATCCGAGCAACTCGGCAACGATCGCGCGCTCGACCAACTCCGGCGAGAGACTCTCGCGAACGCGCTCGATCGCTTGGCGCAATCTGCGCTCGCGGACGGCGGTTCGCTGGCGTTCGGCCGAGATCGCGCCTAAGGCAACGGCCTCCTGCGTTCGCACGCTCAAGAACCCAACAAACAGAAAGGATAACGCCACCAATCCGCGATCGCCCACTGCCAGCGCGCTCCATGAGTAGCCGTCGTGCGCGCCGTTGACGAACGCTGCAAGCACGTTGAGAATTTCGGCTGCCAGCATGAAGGCGATCGTCGTGCGCCGACCGAGCGCGGTGCTCGCCAAGGCGATCGGGACGTTGAGAAGGATCGCCACGACCAGGAGCTGCGGCGTCACGACGTCGAGCGCAAAGCACGCCGCCATCAAGAGCGTGCAGCCGATCGCGACGCCGGAAGAGCCTTTCACGATACGACGCCCTTCGGCGGGGAGGCGCGTATCGCCCGCGAAAGCGCTCGCGGACCATGCACGACGACCGACCATCCCCCGACGACCTCCTGCGCGAATATACGCGTCGCGCACGCTTGACGGTGTATTTGGCCGCCGCCGCCGGCGCGGGCAAGACGCGGCGCTTGGTCGACGACGCGCGGCGGCTGCAGGCGGCCGGGCTTCGCGTCGTGGTCGGGCGATTGGAGACCAAAGGCCGTCCGGACCTCGACACCCATGCATCGGGATTGTCGTTTCTCCCGGGACGCCGAGTCGACGTTGCCGGTGGTACGTTTGAAGATTTCGACCTCGAAGCGGCATTGCAACTGCATCCCGATATCGTCATCCTCGACGAACTCGCACATGCCAACCTGCCGGGCGGCATCAACGAAAAAGCCTGGCAAGACGCGTTGGCATTGCGCGAAGCCGGCATCGGGGTCATCGGCGCGCTCAATATCGCACACGTCGAAACGGTCGCCGCCACGGCCGAACGCGCGACCGGGCGACCGGTCCGCGAAATCGTGCCATTCTCGTTTCTGCAAAGTGCCGACGAGGTCATCGCGTTGGACATCTCGCCGCAGCTGCTTCAACGGCGTCTGCGATCGGGGAAAATCGTCGCCGAAGACGATGTCGAACGCGCCCTCTCCGGACCGTTTTCGGAGACCTCGCTCTACGCGCTGCGAGAACTCCTGCTGCGAACCGTCGATCAGATCGCAACCGCAACCGTCCGCGCGGAACGCGCTTCCTTTGCGGTTGCAATCGCGTTGCCGGGTGCCTCGCTCGAAGGGTTCCTGCGCCGAATTGCCGCGATTACCGGCCCGCTGGATCTCGCGCTGCACGTTGCCGCGACCAAAGGATTGGATCGCAGCGAGTTGCGCCCGCTGGTGGCCGAGCTCCACGCAGACGTTTTGGATAAG
>DATCDS010000103.1:0-15430 GCA_036510515.1 Vulcanimicrobiaceae bacterium | reverse complement strand
GGAGCCGCCCGTGCCGTCCGGGGTCGACTGTCGATTGTAATACGGCCCGATGACATCGAACTCCAGACCTTGCTCGATGCCGATGCGCGTGAAGCTCTGTGGATATTGGGCGAGATCCGCCGCAAAATCCGGGCCCTGCCGCTGGTTTTGGTAACCTTCTTCGAACACGACGGTGCCCGGCGCGACCGCGCACGGACTATAGCCGATCGTCGGGCGGTCCAGCGTTGCGAGCAGGCGCGACGTGCCGCCGCATGGATCGGCCGGCGGATCGGGCGAGGCCGGTGCGACCGGTTCCCGCGAAAGCGGCGCCGCGCCGATCGTGCTGACGAGCAGCGCTCCGATGATCGTGGCGTAGACAAAGCACTTCACGTGCCTGCACGTTCTCCGAAGCTTCACCCAACCTTTTCGCGCTCGCGGTCGCGCACGTCCCAAGACATGAAGAGTTCCTGAACCACGCAACGATGGGAGAGGCCTGCTTCGCAGCATCGGGAAGGGGACGAGGATGGGAATCCACGCGCGCTTCCTCGAGGCGGCTACGGCCGTGCCCGCATACGAACTCGACCAGGGCGACGTCATGAAACGAGTTCAGGGCGTCTTCGGTTCGCGTTCGGCCGTGGTCGAGCGATTGCTCCCGGTCTTTGCGAACACCGGTATCGAACGGCGCTATTCGTGCGTACCGATCGATTGGTATTACGACGAGCACGGCTGGCCCGACCGCAATGCGATCTACCTCGCCTCTGCGGTCGACCTCTTGGAGCGCGCGACGACCGACGTGCTGGCGCGGGCCGGACGCACGCCGCAGGACGTCGACACGATCGTCGTGGTCTCGACGACGGGCATCGCCACGCCGAGCCTCGACGCGTTATTGATGGAGCGTTTGCCGTTCAAGCGTACCGCGCGCCGGTTGCCGATCTTCGGTCTGGGGTGCGCGGGCGGCGTACTGGGCCTCGCGCGCGCCGCCGCGATGGCCCAGAGCCGCCCCGGCAGCCTCGTGCTCTTTCTCGTTGTCGAACTCTGCGCGCTGTCGTTTCGGAAGGACGACTTCAGCAAGAGCAATATCGTGGCGACCGCGCTTTTTGGCGACGGCGCGGCCGCGGCGCTGCTCTCCACGCAAGGCAGCGGTCCCGCAATCGCGGCTTCGGGGGAATGCACGTTTCCCAACTCGCTGGACATCATGGGCTGGGAAGTCGCCGACGATGGCTTGAAAGCGATCTTCTCACGCGACATACCCGCGCTCGTCGACACCGAGATGCGCGGCGTCGCATCCGCCCATCTCGCGGAATCCAATCTCACGTTGCGCGACGTCGACACGTTCCTCTGCCATCCGGGCGGCGCCAAGGTGCTCGACGCGCTGGAAGGCGCGTTCCAACTCGAATCCGGTTCGCTCGTGGAATCGCGCGGCGTCTTGCGTGACTTTGGAAACATGTCCGCGGCCACCGTGATGTTCGTCCTCGAGCGCGCGCTGCACGGCGGCTCGCTCGCGTCGCCTCAATGGCAGCGCGCGCTGGTCACCTCGATGGGGCCCGGCTTCACCGCCGCGTTCGTAACGCTCGAGCGATGATCGCGATCGCGATCGTCGTGACGCTGGTCGCACTCCAGCGACTCGTCGAGCTGGCGTACGCGACTCGCAACACGCGGGCCCTGCTCGCGCGCGGGGCGGTCGAGGTCGGAGCCGCTCATTACCCGCTCTTCATCCTGCTGCACGCATCGTGGCTGATCTGTACGGCGGTCGGCGCGTTCGCGTCCCACGCGTCGGCGAACTGGTGGCTGATCGCGTTCTTCGCAGTGCTGCAATGCGCGCGAGTGTGGATTCTCGCGACCCTGGGACCCTATTGGACGACCCGCATCCTGACGCTGCCCGACGCACCGCTCGTACGCAGTGGCCCCTACCGATTCGTCCGCCATCCGAACTACCTCGTGGTCGTGCTGGAGATCGCCGTGCTGCCGCTGGCCTTCGGCGAATACGCGGTCGCGATCGTTTTCACGGTACTCAACGCGGCGTTGCTGTGGCTGCGGATCCACCAGGAAGAACGCGCGCTGGCGAGCCGGCGAGCGGCGTAGATGCAGGCGATGCGGGAACGTCGCGCTCGCACTTGGAAGACTGGCCGGGCTCGCGCCTTGCGGGCCCGTAGCTCAGCGGTAGAGCAGCCGGCTCATAACTGGTAGCGCGTAGGTTCGAATCCTACCGGGCCCACTTACGCTCGAAAGGCCGCGGCGCCGGCGTAGGTCGCGGCCGAACCGAGCTGCTCTTCGATGGCCATCAAGCGATTGTATTTGGCCACGCGATCGCTGCGCGATAGGGATCCGGTCTTGATCTGGCCGGCGCCGGTGGCAACGGCGATGTCGGCGATGGTCGTGTCCTCGGTCTCGCCCGAGCGATGCGAAATGACCGTCGCGTACCCGGCTTTGTGGGCGACGTCGATCGTGTCGAGCGTTTCGGTCAACGTTCCGATCTGATTGACTTTGATGAGAATCGCGTTGGCGACGCCTTCGCGGATGCCTCGCTCGAGAAACTTGACGTTCGTAACGAAGTTGTCGTCGCCGACCAACTGCATCTTCTTGCCGAGCGTCGTCGTCAGCTGCGCCCAACCGCTCCAATCGTCTTCGGCTAAGCCGTCCTCGACGGAGATCAGGGGATAACCTTCGCGCAGGCGCGCGTAGAGTTTCACCATGTCGCCCGATGAGATGCCGTGCTGCTCGTCGCGTGCGAAATATTTCCCATCGCGATAGAACTCGCTAGCGGCGGGATCCAGCGCGATAGCGATCTGTTCCCCAGGCGTGTAGCCGGCATTTTCGATCGCCTTGACCAAGAGATCCAAGGCCTCTTCGATCGAATCCAATGGCGGCGCGTAGCCGCCTTCGTCGCCGACTTGCGTAGGAAGCTTTGCTTCGTGGAGCAGTTTGCCCAGCCCGTGAAACACTTCGGCACCGTAGCGAACCGCTTCGCTGAAACTGGGCGCCCCGACCGGAACGATCATGCATTCTTGAAATTGCAGCGCGCCGGAGGCGTGCTTGCCGCCGTTGATGACGTTCATCATCGGTACGGGCAGCGTCGCGGCCGACGGGCCGCCTAAATAGCGGTAGAGCGGGAGGTTCATGCTCGCGGCCGCGGCCCGTGCGATCGCCAACGACACGCCCAGGATCGCATTTGCCCCGAGATTTCCCTTGTTCTCACTGCCGTCGATGTCGATCAGCAGTCGATCCAGCGCCCGCTGGTCCGTGACGTCCAAGCCTTCGAGCGCCGGGCCCAGAACGTCGTTGACCGCGGTCACGGCCTTGCGCACGCCCTTCCCGTTGTAGCGCGTGACGTCGCCGTCGCGCAGCTCGACCGCCTCGTTGGAACCCGTCGACGCTCCCGACGGCACCATCGCTTCTTCGACCGCGCCGAAGCTGGTCGCGACGGTCACCGCGACGGTAGGATTGCCGCGCGAGTCTAAAATCTCGCGTGCTTGCACGCCTTCGATCAGCGGCCGGCCGCCGCCGCGCAACGATTCCAATGCCATCTACTTCTCGTGTACCCAGCGCTCCAAATCGTGCTTGCGCGTCACGTAGTCGTTGTCGCGAAAGAAGATCGCCAGCTCGCGCTCGGCACTAGCTTTGGAATCGCTGCCGTGAACGAGGTTGCGTCCAATGGCTTGGGCGTAGTCGGCACGGATCGAGCCGGGAGCAGCTTGCAGCGGATTCGTCGCGCCCATCAGTTGGCGGCAACCCTCGATCGCGTTTTCGCCTTCGACGCACAGCGCGACCAGCGGCCCCGACGTGATGAAGTTCACCAACCCGTCGAAGAACGGCTTGCCCTCGTGTTCGGCGTAGTGCTTGCGTGCTTTTTCTCCGTCGAGCTGCATCAACTTCATCGCCACCACCAGGTAGCCGCGGCGCTCGAAACGCGAGATGATTTCGCCGGAAAGGTTGCGCGAAACCGCGTCGGGTTTGCACAGGAGGAGCGTTCGTTCGATACTCATAGCAGGGCCGAATACGCCCGCTCGCCGGGGAAGGCCTCTCGGGCGCGCGAAGCCGCGAAACGATGGACGACGATTTCGCCGCGGTCGAGCGCCTGCTAGCAGGGAGCGCCTTCTCGCGGGTGCGTCACGATCGAGAGACGGGCAGCACCAACGAGGACGCCGCCGCCCTCCTGGGCCAGGCCGAAGCGCGCGGCTTGACCATCGTGGCCGATTACCAGCAGCGCGGCGCCGGCCGCAAAGGACGCACGTGGGTCGCGCGGCCCGAAGCGGCTCTGCTCTTCACGACGATTTTGCCCGAGCAGTTGCCCGCCGCCGACCTGTGGGTGGTGCCGTTCTGGACGGCGCTGGCGGTCCGCGCGGCGCTGGCCGAGTTCGGGATCCCCGCCGCGCTTCATTGGCCGAACGACTTGCTCGTCGATGACGCAAAAATCTGCGGCATTCTGTGCGTTTCGCGGGTCGCGGGCGAGCGCGCCTGGGTTGGGTGCGGCGTCGGCGTCAACGTCACGCGCTGGCCGCAGGCCCGCGACATCGTTCCGCCGCCTGCTTTCTGCGACGACATCGCGCCGGTCGATCGCGCGAGCCTGCTGGGCCGCATCCTGACGGGGTTCGATCGCACGCTCGATCGGTTGCACGCGCCCGATTTGGTCGCACGCGCATGGGAGCGCGCCGCCGGCATACCGGGCGCGCGCTATCGCATTCTGCGCGATGGTGAGGTCGCGGCCTTCGAAGCCACCGCCGCCGGCTTGGAACGCGGTGGCGCGCTGCTGGTCGAACGCGAGGGGCGGCGCGAAGCGATTTCGCTCGCCGACGCTCGAGCGTTACGTTAGGCTTTAGGCTCTTAGACGGCGCGGCTGATGCGCTTGTCGCAGACCTCGCAAAAGTGCGGCATCTTGTTATCCGTCTCGAAGATCGAGTTGGCGTGATACATCGCGCAGCGGGCGTTGTAACAATGCTTGAGGCCGTGCGCGTGACCGAGTTCGTGTACGGCTTCTTTGAGCGTACGCTGAAAGAGCGCGTTGTCGTCGGCCGTCTCGCCGTAAAACTCCGCACGTAAGCGGTGCAGCGAAATTGCCGCGATGCTCTGCTGCTCGTCGGCGTCGCCGAAGATGAACCGGTGCGAAGTCTTGTACAGATCGAACTCCGTCACCGCGAGCAGGAGGCCGCCGTCTTCGGGAAACGCGCGCAAGACCTTCGAGGTTAGGGTCGAGAGAAAGAGTTGCGCGCGCGTGCTGTTGAGGGCGCTGCGCGGTATCGCCAGCGAACGCTCGACGCGCGCCGGAAAGAGAAAGCGCTCCTCAAGACACAGCGCCAAGCGATCCAGGAAAACGCCGTCGACGGTATTGATCGGAACGATGCGGATACTTGACTCCATCTCGGGCCCAATACTTCGCCGCCGGCGAACGGAAAACTTGTCGCCTCCTCCGAACGGCCAAAAGATGATTCTGGGCCTAGGGCTGGACCTCGCGGAGGTCGAGCGATATCGCTTCGACGAGCGCGAACGCGCATGGTTCGCGCGGAAGATCTATACCGAGTATGAGATGGCCTACGCCTTACGCAAACGCAATTGGGAGGAACGCTTGGCCGGGTTCTTCGCGGCCAAGGAGGCCACGCGCAAGGCCTTCGGCCACGCAATCCCGTGGCGCAGCATCGGGGTGGTGCACGAACGCTCCGGGCGTCCGACCATTGCCCTGTATGGGAAGGCCGAACGGCTGCCGGCCGCACGCGGCGTCACCTCCATCCTTCTGACGATCACGCACACGCAGCGCACGGCCGCCGCCGTCGTTATCCTCGAAGGATGAGCGCGGTCCTGAGTCCCGAGCAGATGCGTGCCGCCGACGCGGCCGCATCCACGCGGGTCGGCGGCGACGCCTTGATGCGCGAAGCCGGCCGTCAGTTGGCCGACCGCATACGCGCCATGGTTCCGCACGCCGGTCGCATCGTGGCATTCGCCGGACCGGGGAACAACGGCGGCGACGCCTTTGCCGCGTTGGCCGAACTGGACGCTGCGTACGAGCGCGTGATCTGTGCGTCCCCGGCCAACGAAAAATCCGACGCTCGCCGCGACGCCGAAGCGCGCGCGCTGGCCGCCGGCGTGCACGTGCGCGCGTTTCCGCAGACGGTCGCAGAGGCGCGCGATGTGGTTGCCGGCGCGGCGCTCGCGATCGACGCGCTGGTTGGAACCGGCGCGCGCCTGCCGCTGCGCGAATCGTTCGCACCGGCCGTCGCCGTTCTCGACGCGCGCGAGCGTTCGGTTTTGGCGGTCGACATCCCAAGCGGCGTCGATGCGTTGACCGGAGCGATCGTCGAGCCCGCGGTCCGCGCCACGCAGACGCTGACGCTGGGCGCGCTCAAGCCGGGCCTCCTGCTCGAACCGGGCATCGATGCCGTCGGCAAGTTGTGGCTAGCTCGCATCGACATGGCCAAAGAGATCCTCGACGCGCGGCCGCACGCGTTCGCCGCGCTGGATGCCGCCGAGTTTCTGGCACTGCTTCCGACGCGCGCCCCCGATGCCGACAAGCGCAGCGCCGGCGCGCCGCTGATCGTCGCAGGTTCGTCGCAGTTTCCCGGTGCGGCAGTACTCTGCGCGCTCGCCGCCGCGCGAACCGGCGCGGGCTATGTGACCGTCGCCACCTCGCCTGACGCGGTGCAGGTTCTGCGCGGACATCTGGTCGAGCAAGTCGTCGTTGCGATTACCGACCGGGGCAGCGTCGACGACGCCGTCGAACAATTGATGGAGCTCACGCGACACAGCGGCAGCATCGCGGTCGGGCCGGGCTTGGGTTTAGACGAGCGCACCGGCGCGATCGTGCGCGGGCTGCTGGAGCGAACGGCGCTTCCGTGCGTCGTCGATGCCAGCGCGCTCTTTCATCTCGCCAAGCACCTCGACGTTCTGCGCGGGAAGGCGGTCGTCGCGACGCCGCACGCAGGCGAGTTCGCGCGTCTCTCGGGCAAGGGCACGATCGCGCCTGGCGAGCGTGTCGAACGCTTGCGGGAGTTCGTCGGGCGCACGGGCGTCACGACGCTTCTCAAAGGGCGCGTTACGCTGATTGACGACGGCGCAACGCTGCACATCAACACGACCGGCACCAGCGCGCTGGCCACCGCCGGAACCGGCGACGTCCTCTCCGGCATGATCGCGACGCTCCTATCGCAAGGCTTGTCGCCCGTCGACGCCGCGCGCGCGGGCGCCTACTGGCACGGTCTTGCGGGACGCCTGCTGGCGAATCGCCGCCGCGTCGGCGTCATCGCCGGCGACATCCCCAGCGCCCTCGCCGACGCGATCCCCTCCCGCGGCTAACCGAGCAGTTTGCGGAATCCGTTTTCGTCGAGGATGGGGATTTCTAGCGTTTGGGCTTTGGTGAGTTTGCTGCCGGCTTCGCCGCCGGCGATGACGTAGTCGGTTTTCTTGCTCACCGCGTTGGTCACTTTGCCACCGGCGGCGATAATCAACTCGCTCGCGGCTTCGCGCGTGAGCGTTGGAAGCGTTCCGGTCAAGACGAAGGTCTTGCCGGCCAGCGGGCCGTCGGTCTTGCGTTCGCGTTTGGGCGCGGTCGTGTCGAGACCGTAACCGCGCAAGCGTTCGATCATCGCACGGTTGGCCGGCTGGTCAAAAAACAGGCGCAC
Organism: Vulcanimicrobiaceae bacterium; assembly: GCA_036510515.1. Taxonomy (GTDB): domain Bacteria; phylum Vulcanimicrobiota; class Vulcanimicrobiia; order Vulcanimicrobiales; family Vulcanimicrobiaceae; genus JALYSX01. Next base: position 7,844 of record DATCDS010000103.1, on the reverse strand, counting down.
GCTGGTCGCGACCTCCGGGCCAATGCCGTCGCTAGCCTGCAAATCGTCGAGCGTTGCCGCTTCGAGCGCGTCGATGCTGCCGAAATCGCCGGCCAGAATCTGCGCGGTCTGCTCGCCGACGAAACGAATGCCCAAGCCGGCCAGCAAGCGCGCTAGACCGCGGCGCTTGGAGCCCTCGATCGCGGCTAGGAGGTTCGCGATCGATTTTTCGCCGGTGCGCGGCACGGTTCGTAAGGCGGCGGCATCCAGCGCGTAGATATCGGCGATGTCGCGCACCAATCCGAGCTCGGTCAACTGCTCGGCCATGACGTCGCCCAAGCCTTCGATGTCCAGCGCACCGCGCGAAGCGAAGTGGCGCACGCGGTCTGATAGCTGCGCCGGGCAGGTGGCGTTCGTACAGCGAGACATCGCTTCGTCCGGCGGATGGTCGACCGCCGATCCGCAGACCGGGCAGACGTCGGGCATCGTGAAGACGCGCTCTTTGCCGTTGCGTTCGCTCGCGATCGGTCCGACCACACGCGGAATTACGTCGCCGGCACGCGTGATCGTTACCACGTCGCCGATGCGAATGTCGTTCGCGCGAATATATTCCGCATTGTGCAAGGTGGCGTTGCGAACCGTGACGCCGCCGATCTGGACGGCCTCCAGGACCGCTACGGGATTGAGCGTTCCGGTTCGGCTAACGGTGACCGCGATATCCAGCAGACGCGTCCGCGCCTCGCGTGGCTTGAACTTGTACGCGATTGCCCAGCGCGGGTCGCGCGCGATGCTGCCCAAGCGCTCCTGCGTCGCCAGATCGTCGACCTTAACGACCACGCCGTCGATCTCATAATCCAACTCGTCGCGCCGCTGCTCCCATCGCTGGCAGTACGCGACGACGTCGTCGATGTTTGCAGCCTGCGCGACGTATTCGTTGACCGCGAACCCAAGCGTGCGTAAGCGTGCGTGTACCTCCCACTGCGTGCGCGGTGCCGCGCCGCCCTCGATAGCCGCGATGGCATATGCGAAGAACGAGAGTCGCCGTTGCTTGGTCATCCCGGCGTCGAGCTGCCGGACGCCGCCCGAGGCGGCGTTGCGCGGGTTCGCAAAGGGCGCCAGCCCCAGGCGCTCGCGCTGCGCGTTGAGTTTGTTGAAGTCGGACTTCTTCAGATAGACTTCGCCGCGCACTTCCAAGAACGGCGGCTTCCCGCGCAAACGCGCCGGAACGTCGCCGACGGTTGCGAGGTTCGGCGTGACGTCCTCGCCGACACGACCGTCGCCGCGCGTGCCGCCGCGCTCGAGCGAGCCGTCGCGATAGTCCAGTGCGATCGCCAGACCGTCGATCTTCAACTCGCAGACGTAGGCGACCGGGCCGCCGGCCAGTTTGCGAACGCGCTCGTCGAACGCGCGCAACTCGTCGCCGCCCAACGCGTTGGCCAGGCTAAGCATCGGCCTGGCGTGACGATAGGGCGCGAAGCGCGCGGAGGGCGGCGCACCGACGGCTTGCGTCGGCGAATCCGCCGTTCGCAATGCTGGTTCGCGTTCTTCGATCTCGCGCAGTTCTCGGAGCATCGCGTCGTACTCGGCGTCGTCGATCGTCGGGTTATCCTCGACGTAGTATCGCCGGTTGGCTTCGACGATGCGGACCCGCAGTTCGTCGGAGCGCGCTTTGGAATCCATCGCCGCTAGGCTTCGACGGCGACGCGCTCGCTCTTGGCGAGGTCGTCGAGGACCTCGAAGTTTTCCCGTTCCATCCGCGCGAGCTTGACCGCATCGACCGGGTGGTGCCCGACCGCGCGCTGATCTTTGAGGACGGGCTTGAGATAGTCGCCGGTATACGACTTGGAATTCTTGGCAACCGCCTCGGGCGTTCCAACGGCGACCAGCGTGCCGCCCTTGTCGCCGCCTTCGGGCCCCAGATCGACGATGTAGTCGGCGGTCTTGATGACGTCGAGGTTGTGCTCGATCACCAGCACCGTGTTGCCGGTCTCGACCAGCCGGTGCAGCACTTCGAGCAGCTTGTGAATGTCGGCAAAGTGCAGGCCCGTCGTCGGCTCGTCGAGCACGTAGAACGTGCGGCCGGTCGAACGGCGAGAGAGTTCGGTCGCCAACTTCACGCGCTGGGCTTCGCCGCCCGACAACGTCGTTGCCGGTTGGCCCATCTTGATATAGCCCAGACCCACCTCGCAGATCGTCTTGAGCTTATTGTGGATGCGCGGAATGTTGGCGAACAATTCGTTGGCTTCGTCGACGCGCATCTCGAGAATGTCCGAGACCGTCTTGTTCTTGTATTTCACCTCGAGGGTCTGCGCGTTGTAGCGCTTGCCCTTGCACACTTCGCACGGCACGTACACGTCGGGGAGGAAGTGCATCTCGATCTTGATGATGCCGTCGCCCTGACACGATTCGCAGCGGCCGCCCTTGACGTTAAACGAAAAGCGTCCCGGCGCGTAGCCCCGCATCTTGGCCTCGGGAACCATCGAAAACAGCTCGCGCACGTAATCGAAGACGCCCGTATAGGTCGCCGGATTGGAGCGCGGCGTGCGCCCGATCGGGGACTGATCGATCACGACCAGCTTGTCGAGTTCTTTGGCGCCTTTGACCGAGCCGTACGTCCCGGCCGACGGCTGACCGTGCAGATACTGGTTGAGCGCCTTGACGACGACGCCGTTCACCAACGTCGATTTCCCCGAGCCGCTGACGCCCGTAATGCAGCAAAACACACCCAGCGGCAGCGCGACGTCGATGGAGCGCAGGTTGTTGGCGTTGGCCTTCTTGACTTCCAGCCACGCACGCGGCACGCGGCGCTTCTTGGGAATCGGAATGAATTTGCGTCCGGAGAGATAGGCGCCGGTCTCCGAGCGCGGGTTCTGCAGAATCTGCGCGAGCGTTCCCACACTGAGGATCTCGCCGCCCTCGGCGCCCGCGCCCGGACCGATGTCGACGATCGTGTCGGCCTCGCGCATCGTATCTTCGTCGTGCTCGATCACGATCAAGGTGTTCCCTAAGTCGCGCAGCGTCTTGAGCGTGGCCAACAGGCGATCGTTATCGCGTTGATGCAGCCCGATCGACGGCTCGTCCAAGATGTAGAGTACGCCGACGAGCGACGAGCCGATCTGCGTGGCCAGGCGGATACGCTGCGATTCACCGCCCGAGAGCGTCGTCGCCGAACGCGAAAGGGTGAGATAGTTCAGCCCCACGTTGGTTAAGAAACCCAACCGCGCGCGAACTTCTTTGAGAATCTGATGGGCGATCTGTTCCTGACGAGCCGTGAGCTGCAGTTCGCGAACGAAACGCTCGGCATTCTCGATCGACATCCGCGTCACCGCATCGATGTTGAGGTCGCCGATCGTGACGGCCAGGGCTTCGGGCTTCAAACGCGCGCCCTTGCAGGTCGGGCAGGTCGAAGCCGACATGAATTTCTCGATGTCTTCCTTCACCGACTCGCTGGAGGTTTCGCTGTAGCGTCGCTGCAGGTTATTGACGACGCCCTCGAACGTCGATTTATATTCCCAGACCTTGCCGGCACGCGAGGTATACGCGAATTTCTGTTCGCTCTGGGTACCGTAGAGAATGACGTCGAGCACGTCTTCGGGGATGTCTTCGATCGGCGTCGACGCCTTGACCCGGAAGCCGCGCAGCACGCGCTCGACCTGTTGCATGTAGTACGGATTCATCGACGGGTATTTCCCGCCGCCCAAACTCTTGCTCCACGGCACGATGGCGCCGCCCGAGATCGACTTGCTGCGATCGGGGATGACCTTCCACGGATCGATTTCGATCTTCTCGCCCAGGCCGCTGCACGAAGGACACGCGCCGTACGGCGAGTTGAACGAAAAGAGCCGCGGCGCGAGTTCTTCGAACGACAGGCCGCAATAGACGCACGCGAACGCCTCGCTGAACGTCAGCTCGCGCGGCGTCTTGCTCCCGGGTTCCTCGACGATGACGGTCGCGATGCCCGAGGAGAGACGCAGCGTCGTCTCGATCGAGTCGGTCAAACGCTTGCGAACGTCGGGCTTGACGACCAGCCGATCGACGACCACCTCGATCGTGTGCTTGCGTTTCTTGTCCAGCACGATCTTCTCGCGCAGTTCCTTGGTCTCGCCGTCGACGCGAACGCGCGAGAAGCCCTCTTTGGCGATCTCCTCGAAGAGCTTGGCGTATTCGCCTTTGCGACCGCGCACCAAGGGCGCCAGAAGGACGATCTTCGAGCCTTCGCGCAGCTCGGCGACCGCGTCGACGATCTGCTCGGAGGATTGCGAGGAGATCTCGCGACCGCACGAATAGCAATGCGGCGTTCCGACCCGCGCGTACAGCAAGCGCAGGTAGTCGTAAATCTCGGTGACGGTTCCCACGGTCGAGCGCGGATTTCGCGAGGTCGATTTTTGATCGATCGAGATCGCCGGTGAGAGGCCTTCGATGTAATCGACGTCGGGCTTCTCCATCTGCCCCAGAAACTGCCGCGCGTACGATGACAGCGACTCGACGTAGCGGCGCTGACCTTCGGCGTAGATCGTGTCGAAGGCGAGGGAAGATTTCCCCGAACCCGACAGCCCGGTGACCACGATCAAGCGGTTACGCGGCAGGACGAGATCGACGTTTTTGAGATTATGTTCGCGCGCGCCCTTGATGACGATCGCATCCAGACCGGAACTCATACTCGCTCCTTAAACCTTCCCCCGAACCGCCAGTTTCAACAGAGCGCGAAGCGAAGCAGCCTTACGAATGGTAGCCGAGCGCGGCGGCGACGCCGGCCAGGTCGGGCACGGTCACGTCGGGCGAGGGCGCGCCGGGCGGAAGCGTTCCGCCGTGCACGTTCATCCAGATCGTCACCAAGCCGGCCGTGTGGGCCCCGCGAACGTCGCGCTCGTAACGATCGCCGACCATCGCGGTTCGCTCGGGGGCGACGCCCAGCCCGGCGCACGCGTGGGCGAACAGCAACGGATCCGGCTTGAGCATGCCGACTTCGTCGGCGATAAAGATTTCGTCGAACGCGTCGCTCAAGTGCAGCAGCGCGATCTTTTCGCGGTGGGTTTCGGCAAAGCCGTTGGTCAGCAGGCCGAGTTTGAGTCCGGCCGCGCGCAGCGCCTCCAGCAGTTCCATCGCCCCCGGAAACAATTGCAGATATTCGCCGCGATAGCGGTTGTAATCGTCGGCGCAGCGACCGGCGAGCGCCGCGTCGAGGATGCCGACCTCGGCCAGCGCCGCGCTCCAGAGCCGTATGCGTACCCCAGCGAGCTTGGTCGCGAGTTGATCGTCGGTGAGGCCCGTCCAAAACTCCTCGGCTTGGGCGATATAGGCGGCCCGCAGCTGCGCCGGGTCGATGCCGCGCAGCTCGGCGACATCTCGGGCGACGCGACCGGCCGCGCTCTTGTACGCCAGCGTGTCGTCGTGCAAGGTATCGTCGAGATCGAAGAGCACCGCGTCCACATTAAGCACGTTAGCGGATGTAATATAATCGCGCGTGTAACGCCGTCCACGGGTCCGACGAGATCCCAATGCCGTGGCTGAACGGCACGTCGAAATCGTAAACCACGACGAACAGGATCGCGATCAGCGTCGCCAGGACCGCCGTCATCACCAGTTGCGATCGCGAGTTTTCGACCCCGAACAGATACGCGAACCCCAGAATAGCCGCGGCGCCGGCGATCAGCGCGAACCATAGAATTCCCGGGACGTTGTGCCGATTCTCCTCCAAACGCAAGCGACGAGTGTCGAAGATTCTCTGCAGGTAGATCAAGGCCGCCGCTTGCGCGTTCTGGTCGCGCCGCGTTGTAGGAGAAAACATCTCCACATCGCCCGCGATGCCCTCAAGCGTACGCGACACGTTTGCGGGGTGGCCGCCCGCAGCCATCAACGGGTAGTCGTCGTTGATGATTTCGTCGATGTACTCGTGCACGTGCATCCGAATATTATCGCGTTGCGCGACCGGGAACGGTGCGATGCTGCGATAGAGATCGGCGACCGCGGCGATCTCGGAGTTGCTGTTGGCGACCGCGGCGTCGTACTTTCCCCACACGATGATGACGACGAAACCCAAGACCACCGCATAGATCACGCCGACGGCCGAGAAGAGAAAGCCGGCCACATCGTTTTGCGTCCGCAGACGATCGTGCGGGAATCGGATCTGGATCACGCGATGAAGCACCGTCGCGCTCGCCGCGATCAGGACGATAACGAGCAACTCGACGCTCAGACCAACGTAGCCGTGCATGTCCGGCATTATCCCAACCAAGCGCCAGCCCCGTCAAGCGGTGCGGCTATCCGACGAGTTCCTTGAGAGCCCGCTCGAAGATTTTGGGGGCTTTGCCTTGGAAGAGCAGTGACTCGTTGCCGCCGATTTGCCTGCGCAGCTCGATCAGCTCGTCGCGCAGCGCGGCCGCCTTTTCGAACTCGAGGTTGCCCGCGAACTCGCGCATCTTGGCTTCGATCTCGGTCGCCATCTTGATCGCCACGTCCTTGGGCAGTTTTTCCGAGCGCAAGGCGGCGGCGGTCTCTTCGGTCGCGCCGACCATCGAGAGGATATCGCGAATCTCCTTACGCACGCTGCGCGGCTCGATGCCGTGCTCGAGGTTGTAGGCCACCTGCCGCTCGCGCCGGCGCTTGGTCTCGCCCAGCGCGCGCGCCATCGATTCGGTGACGTTGTCGGCGTACATGACGACCTTGCCCTCGACGTGGCGTGCCGCACGGCCGATCGTCTGAATCAGGGACGTTGCGCTGCGTAGATAGCCTTCTTTGTCGGCATCGAGAATGCCGACCAACGAGACCTCGGGCAGATCCAGCCCTTCGCGCAGAAGATTGATACCGACCAGCACGTCGAAGACGCCCAGCCGCAAGTCCCGCAAGATCGCGACGCGCTCGAGCGTGTCGACCTCGCTGTGGAGGTAGCGCACGCGAAAGCCCATCTCGAGCAAGAAATCCGTCAGGTCCTCGGCCATCTTCTTGGTCAAGGTCGTCACCAGCACGCGCTCCTTGCGGGCCGAGCGCACGCGAATCTCTTCCATCAAATCGTCGACCTGGTTGCGGGTGGGGCGTACGTCCACTTCGGGATCGACCAGGCCGGTCGGGCGAATGATCATCTCGACGGTCTGCGCGCTGCGCCCGATCTCGTACGTCCCGGGCGTCGCCGAAACGTAAATCGCCTGATTGAGGTGGGCGTCGAACTCGTCGTAGGTCAGCGGGCGATTGTCCAGGGCGCTGGGCAACCGGAATCCGTGCTCTACCAAGGAAAGCTTGCGCGAACGGTCGCCGCCGTACATGCCGTGGACCTGCGGAAGCGTCACGTGCGATTCGTCGACGAACAGCAGCCAGTCTTTCGGAAAAAAATCGATCAAACAGGACGGCGTCGAGCCGGGCTCGCGCCCGGTCAGGTGACGCGAGTAGTTCTCGATTCCGTTGCAATAGCCGACTTCACGAAGCATATCCAGATCGTACCGCGTGCGCTGTTCCAGACGCTGTGCTTCGAGCAGCTTGGCGTTGTCCTTGAAGTATTTCAGCCGCTCTTCGAGCTCGACCTCGATCGAGTTGACCGCGCGGCGAAGCTTCTCGTCGGGCGTGATGAAGTGCTTGGCTGGGAAGATCAGCAGTTCGTCCTTGGATTCGACGTACTCGCCGGTCATGATGTTGACGACGTTGATCGCGTCGATCGTATCGCCGAAGAATTCGATGCGATGCACCAACTCCTCTTCGACGCCGACGTACTCGAGGGTGTCCCCGCGCACGCGGAACGTCCCACGGACCAAGTTGAGGTCGTTGCGGCGATATTGCATGTCGACCAGCTTGCGCAGGAGCAGATCGCGGTCGAGCTCGTCGCCCAAACTCAGCTTGAGCGACATCTCCATGTAGTCCGACGGCGAGCCCAAGCC
>DATCDS010000102.1:0-5345 GCA_036510515.1 Vulcanimicrobiaceae bacterium | reverse complement strand
ATGGATCGGGCGCGATCGTGATGGCGGGCGCGTGCGACGCACGAAGCGATCGGAAGAACCCCAAGCTCATCCCTCCGAAGGACATTTGGCCGCCGCGAACGATCGCGCTTGGCCGTTCCCCCGCAACGGTCGGGACGGTTTCGATATACAGCAGACCGTCCGCCGTTCGCATCGTGATGCGCACGTCGTTGGTTTGGCAGCGTATGCCCGCCTCGCACGGTATCGTAAACTGCACGAACGGCGGATCACCGCTCTCCTCCCACGTTTGCCACGCGCGCGCGAAAATTTGATCGGCGCTCGGAGCATCGGCGCCGATCGAGATCGCGCCGACAAGGACAACGGCAAGGAGTCGCATTGCGGAGCGCATCAAAGGAATCACCATTCTGTCGGCAGATCGACGTTTTAGAGGCGTCGCAGGACGTGACCGAGCGACGCGCCCGCCGTCATAGCCGGGATCGTTCCGAGCAACAGGAGCCACGCCAGCGGATAGATCCGGCCCGAAAGACCGAGCGCGGACGGGATGGCGAAGGCGGCAACAAAGAAAAGCGCTGCGCCGATCGCCAATCGTACGCTGCGTCTGCGCGCGAGATAAGCCAACGCGTAGCCGGCCAGCAACACGATCGACCAGCTTGCCGCGAAATGAAGCCAGAGTGGCGCATACGAACCGTTGAAAAAACTATCGAGTGCGCCATTCGCAAGCGCCCCGACCAGGATCGTCGCCACGAGCGTCGCGACGACCAACGCTCCGATCTTGAGGGAGTCCACGAGCGAGTCGTCGGAGCGCGACAAGACGAGGAGCGTCGGCACGGAGCGAAGCGCTTGCGACCAATACCAGCGATCCGCGGCCGCGGCGCCAAACGATTCGACGCGCTGCGAATACTCCTCGCAAAGATCGCCGGCGAGACATTCGTAGTCGCTCTGCGTCGCGACCGCCGCGACGAGCGCGCGCGGCACCAACGGCGGCTTCACGCAAACCTCGCGCGGATTGCGAGGCCGCTCTGCAAGCGTTCGAGCGCCGTTCGCGCTTGCCTGACCGCCTCTAACCCGAGCGGTTCCACTTTAAAATGCCGCTTGGCTTTCCCGCCGCGTTCGGGCGTCGGCGCCCCGATCCATGATCGCACCAACCCCTTGCGCTCCAAACGCGCCAACGTCGCATGCACCGCGCCGATCGCGGGAGAGCGTCCGGTCTGCACCTCGATCTCCTGTCGAATGGGTGCTCCATACGCGCCCTCGCCCAACCGAATCAACGCGAGCAAAACCGTATGCTCGAACTCGCCCAAAAACGCGCCTTTCGCCATAATATCTACAAACTACACTATATCATACCATCCCGTCAAGCATCGGCGTTCAATCGTCTCCGCGGTTGGATTTCACCATACTAGCGCGGTCATGGGCAAAGGTTCTCCGGCGGTCCGTCGTTGACGATCGCGCGCACGCGGTCTTGGTTATCGAAGGTGATCCTTTGGATTTGCCAAGCCGTGCAGAGGATCATCGTGCTCATGCGATACTTCACCAGCGCAAAGGGATGAGCGGGATCGAGACCGTCGTCCGGTTCCCCCTGCTGCATCATTACCGGTGTGGGAGTTCGACTGGGATCGGGCCACGGCCCCTCATCGAATCGTTCGAAATCACCAACGCTGTCCTCCGTCGCGTGGGCGTAATCGTAGTTGAATGCGACCAAATGTTCGGCTCGCAGACGATCGTAGGCAACGGAGCGCGGCGTGCCGGGCGGAATCTCTCGGGCGACGCGTATCATTTGAAGGGCCGACCGAGCGTCCAGAAACGGGCCACCGGAAACGAACAAGGTTGCAGCCAGCCACACACCGATGCAAGACGCGCACGGTACTATTAGAAGGAGCCACCAGCCGGAGAGACCCCTTTCACGTAAATTGGGCGACGCCAGATCTGCGCGCGTGCGATTGACGGCGATTATGCCGATGATGCCGAGCAGAACGTCGATGAAACGTAATTCAAGAGTCCCATAGATCGGCAAGAACGCCACAAAGATGGACGCAATGCTGACGAGCAGCGTCGCCCAGCTGAATTTCCCGAGCGCTTCGCGAAGGCGCGGCTCGGTCACGTCGCCGGCGCGCTTACCTCGCAGTGAATACGAGAGCAGCCACAGCACGACAAAAGAAAGCACGACCGCAACGGCAACGCCGGCGGAAATAGCCGTTCCGGCGAGGATATCTCCCACGCTCGCGCTCGACATATCGCCGCCTTCGACGATCGAGCGAGGGCGTCCCCGGCGGCCCTACCGGCGAGTACCCCGGCGTTGGAGCCGCCGTTTTGTGGGAACACCTCAGGCATGACAACATTAACGGCACCCGATCTTTCGAAGCAGGCGCCGCGCAGCGGGCGCGAGACCTTGGGACGTTACGCTTGGCTGGCACGATTGGCCGATAAGGCTCGCGCGCAGCACGCGGGAACCCAGGGCGAGTACATCGCGTACTGTCCGCTCTCGATGGGCTTTCTGGATCGCACCGGCGTTTCCAAGGACGCGTTTGAAACGATGATCGCGCACGAGTATGACGACGACCGCCTGGTCACGTATTTCGACGAACACGTCACCGACGAGCAGCGAGCGCAGGCCAATCGGTTCGTGCTCGACGAGCACGCCGACGATCTCGACAAACAAGATGCCGAGGAGGGTTACGCCTCCGACAAAGCCGGAACGGTATCCCCGTCTAAAAACGCGCCCAACTGATCGGCGCCGAACTGGACGCCGCTCCAAAACGGCCCGAACTCAGCGTATCGGGAACTGGCGGGGTCGAAGCGCATTTCATAGATCAACTTCTTGAAAACCAGTGGGTCGTCGGCGTATAAGTCGACGCCCCACTCGTAATCGTCAAAGCCGATCGAACCGGAAATCACCTGGGTCACGTGACCGTGATAGGAACGGCCGACCTTGCCATGCTCGGCCATCAGTTTCAAACGCTCGTCGAACGGTAGATCGTACCAGTTGACCGTCTCGCCGCGTCGCTTGTCCATCGGATAGAAACAGACGTAGCGGCGCCGCGGCACCTTGGCGTGCAAGCGCGGGCCGACGTGCGGGCCCTGTGCCTGCGCGGCCAAGAGCTCGTCAAAGGCTTTCATCCACGGAGGCGAATGCGGCGCGAGTTCGCGCGCGGCCAACTCGGCGTGAATCTTCGCGGTCGCATCGTACAAACCGATCTCGAGCACCGAGACGTACGAACTCATCGGCAGCAAGAACTCCGCGAACTCTAACTTATCGACCAGCGTCTGCGCGTAGGCCAGGCCCTCGTAATCTTCCGCGTAGTGCGTGAGCATCAGGTCGCCCTTGTGTCCGACCAACTGTGCGAGCGAGCAATCACCCTCGGGACGGCCGGCCAGATGCGCGAACAGCTCGCCGGCGCGTTCGGCGTATTTGCGCCGGCGCTTGGCCGGCAGCCGATCCCACGAACGGCGGTCGAACGCGAACATGCGATGGAGAATCCACCAGCCTTCCAGCGATTCGGGGACGTTGGGATCGCGCACGACGCTCAGCGCGCTTTCTGGCTGCGCGCGAGCGCGCGAACGCGATGCACTTCCGCATCGACCTCGGCGCTGAGCGTATCGGGGCGCTCGCGATACTTTGCCCACAGCTGCGGCATGTGCGCGATGTCGTCGAGCACGCGGCAGAACACCGCGTTGACCGGCGTCGGAACGCCGTGCGCGCTGCCGGCAAACGCCACCGCGCCGTTGAGAAACTCCACTTCGGTTTGCGGGCGCCCGCCGCGCAGATCGAGCAGCAGCGAGGGCGGCTTGGTGCCGCGCGCGTCGGCGATCCGCTTGCTGAGGATCAGCCGCGAGACCGGACTGGGCAAGGTCGCAATGCCTTGCAGCACGCGTACCGGATAGCGCGGCAAATCGACGGGCTTGACGCCGATCGCAGACATCACCGCGCGAACTTCGCGGATCGCCCGAATTTCCAGCGTGAAGACGTTATCGAAGTGGACCAAGCGATTGGGCAAGACGTTAAGGATCGCACAGGAGGCGTTGGCGATCACGTTGAGGGCGAGCTTGCTCCACTTGAGCGCGCGCCAATCGTCGACGACCTGCACCTTGAGGCCGGTCTGCGCGAAGGTCGCGTTGAGCCAGTTGAACGCGGCGTTGCCGACGGGCGCCACCGCCAGGGCGCCCTCGCGCGTCGCGTTGGCATGACCGTCGCGATCCCGGTCGACCGGAACGGTCAGCGCCGCAGCGACGACCGCGTCGGCGCCGAACGCGGCGACCAATTTTTCTTCGTTGCCCACACCGTTTTGCGGCGTCACGAAAACGCACGTCTGCGGACGGACGATCGCTTTGCGCAACGTTTCGATCGCACCGTCGGTGTCGTAGGCTTTGGTCGCGACGATGGCGACATCGGCATCGTACGGTTCCACCGCCGCCAGATCGCGCGGCGCGTAGACGACGTTGACGCCCGCGCCCTCGAGCAGTTCGCCCAAGAACGTTCCGACGGCCCCTTTGCCGACGATGTAGACGTTCACGCTCGGCCCGTGCTTCCAAAGCCGCCATCGCCGCGCGCGCTCTCCGGCAAGGCGTCGACCAGTTCGAAGTTCGCGCGCGAAACCGGCGCGATCAACAATTGCGCGATCCGATCGCCGCGCGAAATCGAAAATGGCTCGTCGCCCAAATTTGCCAAAATCACGTTGACCGGTCCGCGGTAGTCCGCATCGATCGTACCCGGTGAGTTCAAGACCGTCACGCCGTGTCGCAGCGCTAGGCCGCTGCGCGGGCGCACTTGAGCTTCGTAGCCGGGCGGCACCGCGATCGAAAAGCCGGTCGGCACCATCGCGCGTTCGCCGGGCGATAGCGTCAGGTCGTCGGCCACGGCGGCGCACAGGTCCGCACCGGCGGCCAGCGCCGACATGTAGCAGGGAACGGGCAGGCCTTCGCCCTCGGGCAGGCGCCGCAACGCGACGCGAACGTCCAACGACATCATCGCGCCTTACTTAGAGAGCAACGCCGCGAGTTCTTCGCGGAACGACTCGACGTCGCGGAACGAGCGATAGACGCTGGCAAAACGAATGTAGGCGACCGGATCGAGCGTGCGCAGGGCTTCCATCAATTTCTCGCCGACGATGGTCGCGGGGACCTCGCTCTCGCCGCGCGCGAACAACTCCCGCTCGATATCGGCGGCAGTCGATTCCATTTGGCTCTCGGAGATCGGTCGCTTCTCGCAGGCCTTGCGCAGGCCCGCCAGCACCTTGTCCCGGCTGTATTGCTCGCGTCGACCGTCCTTTTTCACGACGAAAAGACGCGGCGCTTCCATCCGCTCGTACGTGGTGAATCGATGCTTGCACCGCGGGTCGAGGCATTCGCGGCGACGGCGGACGACGGTC
>DATCDS010000101.1:0-6298 GCA_036510515.1 Vulcanimicrobiaceae bacterium | reverse complement strand
GATGCTGATGATCGATCCCAAGCGGGTCGAGCTGACGGTCTACAACGGCATCCCCCACTTGATTAAAGAGGTCATCACCGACGCGCGCCTGGCCGCCGGCGCGCTCTTCGAGATGACCAAGGAGATGGATTCGCGCTACGAGCGCTTCGCCAAGGCCGGCGTGCGCAAGATCGAAGAATACAACGTCAAGTATCCCGAAGAGAAACTGCCCTACGTCGTCATCGTCATCGACGAACTCGCCGATCTGATGCTGATCGCGCCGGCCAGGGTAGAGACCACGATCATGCGCCTGGCGCAATTGGCGCGCGCGACCGGCATTCATCTGATCGTCGCGACCCAGCGCCCCTCGGTCGACGTCATCACGGGCTTGATCAAGGCCAACATCCCGTCGCGTATTGCCTTTGCGGTCAGCTCGCAAGTCGACTCGCGCACGATCTTAGACATGAACGGCGCCGAGAGGCTGCTCGGACGCGGCGACATGTTGTTTCTTCCGATCGACGCTCCCAAACCCGTACGCGCGCAGGGCGCGCTGATCACCAATAGCGAGGTCGAGCGGCTGGTCGATTTCTGGGCCAAACAGGCGCGCCCCGATAACTTGCTCGAGGTCGACGTCGTTCCAATCGGCGACGACGAGAAACGCGACGCCGATCCGCTCTGTTACGAAGCGGCGAAGTTCATCATCGAAACGCAGTACGCTTCGACGGCGCAGCTGCAATCGCAATTCTCGATCGGACACCCGCGTGCCGTTCGCGTGATGAAACAACTCGAAGAATTTAAAGTCGTCGGTCCGCACGAGGGCACCAAGCCACGCCGCATCCTCTTAGGCCTTTCCGAGCTCGAACAGATCGCCGACCGCCTAGCGGGCAACGGCAACCAGCAAGACCTCTTCGCCGCCGGCAACTAGCGGCGAGCTCGCACGGTTGTGTCATGGTGAGCGTAGGCACTTCGCGCCGAAGTCGAACCACGGGCACGCGCCTTTGGGCGGTGGTACTGTGCGCGGTTGCGTTTGTGGCGTTGGGATGGTCTGTCACCCGCTTCGGGGAGCCGGCGCCGCTGCGCGCGTGGGAAGCGGCCTGGGTGAACCACTCGACGTTGCTGGCGTGGTGGCTGACGTGGGCGTGTTACGCGTACGTGCTGGGACCGATCGGGCTGATACTGCTGGGGGCCGCTTGGCGCTACCCGCAGTGGCGGGTCAGGATCGTCTGGAGCCTGGTCAGCCTGTTGCTTTGCTGGCTGCTCGCCGATCTCGCCCAGCATCTCTTCGATCGTCCTCGGCGGTTGGATTGGGTCGTCAAGCACGAGACCTCGTTCTCGTATCCTAGTTCGCACGCGGCGATCGCAACGGGATTTTATGGCTTGTGGGCCTGGGTGGTCGCCCGCAGCCGTCTGCCGTCCCGCGTGCCGATCGCCGTCTTGCTGGCGTTTTTGGTCGCGGGCATCTGCTGGTCGCGACTAGCCCTAGGCGCGCATTACGTCACCGACCTAGCCGGAGGCGTTCTTTTGGGCGCGGCGGTCGTCTTCGCGGGAGCCGGGGCGCTGCGTCGATAAAGGTCCTTGGCGCGCCGACCCCGGCCGCTTACAGTCACCATACGATGGAAGCACACGTGGCATACGCGATCGATCCAGCCTTACGCGCGATTGAAAACAAGGTCGACGAGGGCATCCCGTTAGGCATGGAAGACGGCCTGGCGATGTTCCGCACGTTCGACATTCACAATCTGGGACGGATCGCGCGTAAGGTCAAAGAGCGCAAGAGCGGCAAGAAAGTCTTCTACGTCCTCAATCGCTATATCAACTCGACCAACGTTTGCTACGCCGGCTGCAAATTTTGTTCGTTCGCCGTCGACGAGTTCAAAGAAAAAGAACGCATGGTGCGCATGCCGGCAGACGTCGTCTTTGAAAAGGCTCTGGAGACGGGCACGAACTTCAACCAAATCCATATCGTCGGCGGGCACGATCCGCGCCAGCTCTCGCTGGACTACTGGCTGCCGCTGATGCGGCGCTTCAAAGAGACCTTGCCGCACGTCCAGCTCTCCCTGTTCACGGCGGCCGAGATCGAATATATGGCCAAGCGTCACCGCCTGTCATTCGAAGCGATCGTGCGCGAGCTCAAAGGTGCCGGATTGGACAACGTCAACGGCGGCGGCGCCGAAATCTTTGCCGAAGACACCCGCAAGAAGATCTGTCCCAACAAAGTCAACAGCGACAATTGGTTGGCGATTCACGAAGAGCTTCACCGCCAGGGCGTGGCCTCGAACGCCACCATGCTCTACGGACAAATCGAATCGCTCGAAGATCGCGTCGATCACCTGCTGCGCTTGCGCGAGTCGCAACGCCGTTCCCCGGGCTTTAACGCCTTCATTCCGCTGGCGTTCCATCCCGACGGTAACGAGCTCAACGACTGCGGCTGGACGACCGGCTTGGAAGATCTGCGCGTCTTCGCCGTCGCGCGCTTGATGCTCGACAACTTCGATCACATCAAGGCCTACTGGATGATTCAAGGTCTAAAGGTTTGTCAGGTCGCCCTGCAGTTCGGTGCAGACGATATGGACGGCACGCACGGCTCGACCGACGACGAGATGATCTATCATTCGGCCGGCACGCGCTCGGGACAGTACGTCGACGATCGCGAATTTCGCCGCTTGATCGAAGGTGCCGGATACGAGCCCGTTCGGCGCAACTCGACCTACGACGAGTTTCCCTGGGATTGGGCTCCCGACGCACCGGCAGTACTCGCGTGACGGCATTGCGCTGCGGGCGGATCGAGTACACGAACGATTTGCCGATCTACGCGGCCTTCGATGCGGAGGCGATCGCGTATCCGGGGACCTTGTACGCCGACGTTCCGGCCCGATTGAACCGGATGCTGATCGACGGTGACCTGGACCTCAGCCCGGTCAGCGCGTTTGCTTACGCGCGCAATGCCGACCGGCTCGTGCTGTTGCCCGATCTGTGCATCGGCGCGCGCGACGAGGTGATCTCGGTCGTGCTGGTCTCGCAAACGCCGCCGGCGTTGCTGGACGGCGCTCAGATCGCGGTGACGACCGAATCGGCCAGCGGCCGTAATCTCTTACGCGTTCTGATGGAACGACGTTATGGCATCGCCCCGCACTACATCGAGGATGGCGCGCCGATCGCTCGCGCGCGCTTGGGGCAACCCGCCCTCTTGATCGGCGATCGAGCGATCGATGCGCTGATGGAGTTTCCGCGCGAGAACGTCTACGACTTGGGAACGCTCTGGCACGAATGGACGGGCGAGCAGACGGTTTTTGCGGTCTGGTGCGCGACCCGCGATGCCTACGCGCGCGACCCGGAGGGCGTCCGTGCCTGCATGCACGCGTTGACCGATGCGTACACGTGGTCGCGCGGCAACATGGGACAGGTTGTCGCGGCCGCGCAACGCACCGTCGCGCGCCCCGAAGGGTTCTACGAAAACTATTACGCGAAGTTGAACTTCACGTTCCATTCCGCAGCCCAAAGCGGCCTCTCGGCATACTGCCGGGAGCTGGTCGCGATCGGCGCGTTAGACGCGCCGCCGCCCGTTCTCCCGGAGGTTATCGGTGTCGTCAGTCGCTAGTTTGCTCGACAAGGCCGCCGGCGGCGGCCGGCTCTCGTTCGAAGAGGGCGTCCGCGTCTATAACGAAGCCGATCTACACGAGCTGGGCATGGCCGCACACGCACGCCGGATGTCCTTGCATCCCTCCAACGTCGTCACCTACGTGATCGACACGACGATCAACTATACCAACGTCTGCAACGTTCACTGCACGTTCTGCGCCTTCTTCCGGCCCGAGAAGCACAAAGAAGGTTACACGATGTCGCACGATTCGGTGCTCGAACGGGTCAAGTTCGCCGCCGACCAGGGCGCGACGCAGATCATGATTCAAGGCGGCGTCAATCCCGAACTGGGCTTGGACTGGTTCGAAGCGCTGTTCGATCGAGTGAGACGCGAATATCCCGACGTCGACATCCACTCGCTCTCGGTCTCCGAAGTGATTGGCCTATCGACCGTCGAGAAACTGCCCGTTCGCGATATCCTCGTGCGCCTGAAGGCCGCCGGCATGAAGTCCCTGCCCGGCGCCGGCGCGGAGATATTGGTCGAACGCGTTCGTAAGCGGATCTCGGCGCGCAAGGTGACGCCCGACAAATGGCTGGGCGTGATGCGGGAGGCGCAGTTGCTTGGTATGCCGACGACCGCAACGATGATGTTCGGCTCGATCGAAACCGACCAAGAGCGCATCGAGCACATGCACGTCCTGCGCGAACTGCAAGACGAGACCGGCGGCTTCACGGCCTTCATCCCGTGGTACTACGTTCCGTATAAGACGCCGTTGCGCGGCAAGGAAGCCACCGGGTTAGAGTATCTGCGCGTGCTGGCCGTCTCGCGGCTCTACATGGATAACTTTCCGCATCTGCAAGCCTCGTGGCTGACGCCGGGGCTGAAGATGGGGCAAATGGCCCTGTTCTACGGCTGCGACGACATGGGCGGGACGATTCTCGAAGAGCAAGTCGTGCACGACGCGGGCAGCACCAACGAAGCGACTCGCCGCGATCTGGAAAACCTCGTGATCGGCGCCGGCTTCAAACCCGTCATCCGCGACACCTATTGGAACCTCCGCCACGACGTCGCCCTGGCAACCGCCTAAAAAGCCATGCCCCGGTGCCCCGGTGTCACGGTGAGCGCCGCCCGAGTGTCACGGCGAGCGTGTCATGGCGAGCGTAGGCGCGAAGGCGCCAGAGTCGAGCTACGCGCTGACCAACGCTGCGTCGCGTGGCTCGACTCCGCGCCCTGCGGCGCTACGCTGATATGACAGGGCGGCCTAGTGAAAGTTCGCGCTTGGGACGATTGCACAGTCCTCTCAAGCGGTGCACATTTCCATCGAAGCCGTCTGGATCGCAGACAAAGCGAGTGCGTGCCCCACGTTACACAACGCGGGCGTGAGCCTATTGAAATTTAGGAACGTCGCCATCGCTCAGGCCAATGCGCTTCCGGAACTCTACCATTTGGGCATGGGCGCGTTCCTTGGCCTCGCGAAGCAGGAGATCATAGGTCCAAGTGACCGTGTCTGCAAATGCGCTGTCGCGCATCTCAATCTCATGGTCAAGGCCACACCCGGAAACGACGAGTCGCGTCTTAGGGCCCTTAAGAAAAGACATAGCATCTGCGGAGTTTGCCGCGTTTTCCTCGATCGCGACGATCCAGTCCTTAATCTGAGCCCTAGCGTGATTGGCGTTTGCGGTAAGCTCCCCGTTCTTTTTGAACAGGGCGCTTGAGGGGCTCTCCAGCTCAATCAGCCAGGCGGGCTGTCCGAATTCTCGCTCAAGGATGAAGTCCGCATAATATTCGGTACCATCTAGACGCCGCAATGGATGCTCGTAATATACGCTCTTCGAAAATGGCAACATAATATCTCTGTGTTCATTAATGAACCTGTGGATGCGACGTTCAAGAAATGCTTTTCGCTTGATAATGGCAGCAAAACGTGCGAAGACTGAGGCGAGTTCGTCATAAACCGTACGCTGCGACTTGTCTAGCCCGAAGCACGCCGCTTCCCAGTGGCGCAAGGCGCTCGTTTGAGCCTCGTGTTCTGTGAGCATCTTTGCCATCGCCCCGTCATTTCGTATTACGCCGAGAAGCCCCGGCAAGCATTCGATCGATGGCACGGTGGGATCGCCTTGCGGCGTCATGCGCGCATCACCCATCCAGTACCCGCCGCCAAGGGGGAAGTCAAAGCCCATTTGTATCGGCGAGACGGCCTCTTGGAGTTCTGCCTGTGAATTGACTAGTAGACGACGGTAATGATCCGCTGGCGCCTCTGCGTCAGCAGCGGCGCGAATCGTATAGATGTTCTCGCTGGGGACATATCCGATGGTTATCTTGCGGGGTGTCAACGCCCACGAGGGCAAGTCGTGCGTTCTGCCCTCAAATCCGAGCGACAACCGCGTTAATGCTTCATCGAATTCTGTAAGATAAGCACGAACAAGTGCTTCAACACTGTCGAAATCGGGCGGATTGACTATCACCCGTCGATGGTCCGGCATGATTGGCGCGGTTGCGGCAGGAGCATTAGCGGGCTTCTCGGATGGTGGCGGCGCCGAGTACTTCGTCGCCGGATCGGTCGAAGAGGGCGACGAGCTGGCCGGGCGTGACGGCGCGTTGGGCTTGATCGAAGCGCAGCGCCAGCGCGCCGTCGTCGCGCACCGTCGCCGTCGCCGGCGACGGCGTCGAGCGGTAGCGCACCATCGCGAGCACGGGCGTATCTCGGCCGGCAAAGCGTTCCGGGCGAATCAGGTTGAC
>DATCDS010000100.1:0-3225 GCA_036510515.1 Vulcanimicrobiaceae bacterium | reverse complement strand
GCCGTAGACCGGCCCGCCTAGACTCGCCGGCGCGACGAACTGGTTGGCGCTGAACGCCTTGATCTCGACGCGAGCGCCGATCGCCTCCTCGGCCTTGGCGATGACGTTGGCGACGACCGCATCGCCGGGGGTGGCAGCCTGGACGATCAGGAGCAGGTCTAAAGAACGCCCGCCCTTGCGCCGGACGCCATCGCTTCCGCGCACCCATCCGGCTGCGTCCAGCAGCCGCGCTGCCCGCGCGGGATCGTACGCAACGTCGGGATAGGCCGCGGGATCGTAGGCCCATATGAACAAACCGCGACCGGCTTGCTTTGCATCCAGCGCGCCGCGATAGGCCTTGGCTACCGTCGTTGCGATGTCGAACCCCTGGGCCAAGGCGTGGCGAACCCGCGTATCGGCGGTCAGCGGATCGCGGGTGTTGAAGATCAGCGCGCCCACCGCGTTCATCGGACGACCGGTCGTGCGAACGCCGGGCACCGCGCGCAGGATCGGATAGTTCCCTAAATCTTGATCGTTGAAGAATCCGTCGGCTTCTCCGGTACGCAGTTGATCGATCGCCGTGGTCGAATCGGCGACAAACCGCACGACCATGCGATCGATCTTCGGCTTTCCGCGGAAATAGTACGGGTTCGCGCGTAGCTCCACGCGATCCCCACGATTCCACGACCGCACGACGTACGGTCCGGAGCCGACCGGCGCGCCGTTGAAGGCCACGTCGTTGAAGTTGGGATACTTCGACAGCACGTGCGCGGGCAGGATGGGAAAGCCTTGCGGCGCCAGCACGATCGTGGTGAGCGGCGCGAACGGCGCCTTGAGGTGGAGGACCAGCGTCCGATCGTCGGGCGCGTCGGCGGCTACGACGCGATCGTAGCCGTACCGCGATTGCACGTCGTTCGCCGGATTCTGAATCGCACGGATCGACCACACGCAATCGCGCGCGGTCAAGGGCACGCCGTCGGAAAAGCGCACCCCCGCTCGCAAGTGATACGTGATCGTCCGCCCGTCCTTGCTGATGCCGCCGTTGGCCAGCGAAGGCACTTGGGCCGCGACATCGCCGACGAGCCGGTCGCGATCGTCGAATTTCACCAAATACGAAAAAAGCAGCAGGCCCCATTGCGTCGATGAGGTGCCGTTGTCCATCGCCGGATTAAGCGAGAGCGGCTCCCGCTGCTGCACGATCGTCAACGTCTGCGAATCGTGCGCGCGAGTTCCCGCGCGCGCGCACCCGGCGAGCAGCACGGCCGCCAGTGCGAGCGCGCCGGCCGCTTTCATGCCGTTTCGCCGGCGAGGGAGCGCGCGCGTTCGTCCTTAAGCAGTTCGTCGATGAGGGCTCCCAGGTCACCGTCCATGAAGCCGCGGATGTTGCCGAAGCTTTGATTGATCCGATGATCGGTCACTCGGTCTTGTGGAAAGTTGTAGGTCCGAATTTTCTCGGAACGATCTCCGGTACCCACCTGGCTGCGGCGCAGCGATCCTTCGGCCTCCTCGCGCTCGCGAATCTTGCGTTCGTGCAGCATCGCACGCAACATCTGCATCGCCTTTTCGCGATTCTGCGTCTGCGAACGTTCTTGCTGCGACGCCACGATGATGCCCGACGGAACGTGGGTGATGCGAATTGCCGATTCCGTCTTGTTGACGTACTGGCCGCCCGCGCCGCTGGACTTGTAGGTATCGATCCGAAGGTCCGCGGGCTTGATCTCCACGTCGACATCCTCGTCCACTTCGGGCAAGACCGCAACGGTCGCCGTGCTGGTGTGGATGCGTCCTTGGGCTTCGGTCGCGGGCACGCGTTGAACTCGATGGACGCCCGATTCGTGCTTGAAGCGCCGGTACGGCGCATTCCCCTTGATGGCGAAAACGATTTCCTTATAGCCGCCGGCATCGCTGTCCGAACCCGACAACAACTCGACCTTCATGCGCTGATTTTCGGCATACCGCATGTACATGCGTGCCAGGTCTCCAGCGAAGATCGCAGCCTCGTCGCCGCCCGCCCCCGCGCGAATTTCAACGAAGACATCCTTCTCGTCGTTGGGATCCTTGGGGATCATCAGCTCTTGGAGCTCTGCATCCAGGGCGTCTCGCCGCGCGCGCAGCGTGCGCGCTTCGTCTTCGGCCAGCGCACGCATTTCGGCGTCGTTCTCGCTCAAGAGCGCTTCGTTCGATGCGATCTCTTCGAGGATCTTGCGCAGCTCGCGATACACGCGGACCGTCTCTTCGAGCGACGCACGCTCTTTAACCATGGCCGTAAAGCGCGCCTGATCGAACCCGCCCGAGGGATTGGCCAATCCCGCCTCGATCTCGTCGAAGCGCCGGACTATGGTTTCCAATCGTTCGTTCATCATCATCGCACAAAAAGAAAAGACGAGCCGCTCGGTACGGCTCGTCTTTCAAAGGTTCGGGGTTGCTAAGCCTGCGCGGCGGCGGCCTTCTTGGCGTCGCGGTCGGCCTGGCGGGCGGCGGCTTCTTGCTGCTTCTTTTCGGCAGCGGCCGCGCGCTGGTTGAACTTATCGACGCGGCCCGCGGTATCGATCAGCTTCTGCTGGCCGGTAAACAGCGGGTGGCAGGCGGCGCAGATCTCAACCGAGATGTCCTTGAGCGTCGAACCGGTGGTAAACGTACTGCCGCAAGCGCAATGGACGCGCGCTTCGGGGTACCAGGTGGGGTGGATCTTCTCTTTCACAACCCCTAGATTATAGCAGGGCTGGCAAGGCCATCATGCCACCTATATGGCATGCGAAACGGGTCCTCGCGTGCCCCGGAGGCGACAGTCCAAACGAACCAATTGGTCGGGATCGAACGTTGGAGAGAATATGCAGCCGATCCGGATCCTGTGTTGTCTGGCCCTCTTGGCCGCGCCGTTCTGTCTCCCGGCCGGCGCCGCGCGAGTACTCGATGGAGCCCGAGTCGTCGATAGCGGCTCCAGCAACGCCGCGGGCTGGACGCTCGCGGTTCGCTCCGACGGAGCGGGCTGGTTGAGGATCGCCGCGGGCGCGACGCGCCGGTTTCTCCAGACCCCGGCCCTTGCCGCCGCATTTCTTGACGCCGCCGCCGCCGCGCGCGCCGCTGCGATCGCCGAGCGGCCCTGCATGAAATCCGTCTCCTTCGGAACGAGCGTCTGGGTAGAGTGGCATGGCTGGCGATCCCCCGACCTGGCGTGCCCGACAACGGGAGCTGCCAACGCGACGCTCGCTCGGGATGTCGCGGCGCTCGAAAGCGCTGCCGGCG
>DATCDS010000099.1:0-29588 GCA_036510515.1 Vulcanimicrobiaceae bacterium | reverse complement strand
CGCCGCGCTCTCGACGATCGACCGCTTTTGGCTCGACGAGTTTGCGGACTTGGTGGAGTTGGAAGCGGCGCTGCGCTCCGGCGCGGACGTCGTCGCGCGCGCCTACGAATGCGGGTACTCGACCGCGGGGATCGAGCAGTTGGGCGGCACGCCCGTCGACGCCCTGCCGGCGGCGTTTCGCATGGTCGACACGGCGGCGGCGGAGTTTCCCGCGCGCTCTCCCTACTACTACCTATCGCGCGGCGAAGCCGACGAGATGCGGACGGGCGACAAAGAGTCCGTGGTCGTCGTGGGCAGCGGGCCGATTCGGATCGGGCAGGGCATCGAGTTCGACTATTCCTGCGTGCACGCGGCGTGGGCGCTGCGTGGAGCGGGCCGTGCGGCGGTCATCGTCAACAACAATCCCGAAACCGTCTCGACCGATTTCGATGTCTCCGACACGTTGATCTTCGAGCCGCCCGGTGCCGACGAGGTCGAAGCCGCCTATCGCGCGACCGATGCACTGGGGGTGATGCTTGCATTCGGCGGGCAGACCGCGATCAATCTCGCTGCGGAACTGAGCCGGCGCAACGTTCCGATCGTCGGCAGCGATCGCGCGTCATTGGATATGGCCGAGGACCGCGAGCAGTTCGAGGCAGCCTTGCAGCGCCTGGGCGTCGCGCGGCCGCAAGGACGAGCGGCTCGGAGTTTTCGGGACGCTCGCCAGATCGCGCGTACGCTGGGATTTCCCGTCTTGGTGCGTCCGTCGTTCGTCTTAGGCGGCCGCGGTATGGAGATCGTCTATAACGAAGGCCAGCTGGCCTCGTACGCGGAGTCGGCGCCGCCGATTCAACCCGGCGCCCCCCTGTTGGTCGATAAGTATTTGCCCGGCCTCGAAATCGAAGTCGACGCGGTCTACGATGGCACCGACATCCTGATACCGGGAATCTTCGAACATATCGAACGCGCCGGGATCCACTCGGGCGACTCGATCGGCGTCTATCCGCCGCGCTCGCTCGACCCGGCGATGGAGACGCGCATCGTCGAGGTCACGACCGCCATCGCGCGCGAGCTAAAGATTCGCGGGCTGATCAATATCCAGTTCGTCCTCCACGACGGCGCGCCATACATCATCGAGGCCAATCCGCGCGCCAGCCGCACGATTCCTATCATCCAAAAGGCCACGGGCATCAACTTGGTGGCTGCCGCGACGCGCATCGCGCTGGGCGAGCGGCTCGCGGACATGGAATACGGGACGGGCCTGCGGCCGCGCGTGCCGTTCACGGTCGTGAAAGTCCCGGTCTTTTCGTTTTCGAAAATGCGCGGCGTCGAAACGATCCTGGGTCCCGAGATGAAGTCGACCGGCGAGGTGCTGGGGATCGATGCGACCTTCGCGGGCGCGCTGTTGAAGGGATTCACGGCCGCCGGAGTTCGCCTTCCCGGATCGGGCGGACGTATCTTGGTTTCCATGCGCGGCGACGACGACGCGCAGGCGGCCGACGTGCTCGCACGATATCGAGATTTGGGACACACCTTGATCGAAACCAGCGGCGCCGCAGCGCTCGAGTTGATCGCGCGGCGCGAGGTCGACCTGGTGATCAACGACGCATCGGGGCCGCGGGAGTTGACGGACAACTATCGCATCCGGCGCGCCGCGGTCGAGGCCGGGATCGCTTGCTTGACCAGTCTGGATACGGCCCGCGCGCTCGCCGAGGCGCTGGCCGGATCCGCCGGTCCGCCGCGTTCCCTGCAGCTCTACCAGGCGGAGATACCGCCTCCTCGTTAAAGAAGCCCACATGATCGGCGCTTTCGTCTTGGGCGGCAACAACAGCACGTTGGCCTTCGTTAACTCGTTTCGTCCCGAAGGCGGGAGCCTCACCGCACGACTGCTGCCCGTCGCCTGGACGCCATTGGGCGTCGTTGTCGGCGACAGGTGGCAGAACGTCGGCGTCGCCTTGCCGTCGTTGATGGACTGGATCGACAAGACGTTCCCGCCCGAGGACGAGCGCTCGTTCGTCGCGCCGGTTCGGGATATCGAATTGCTGGCTCGTGTGGAATGGCACGCCGACCTGCCCGAACGCTTGGACGAAAACGCGCTGCTCAACTCTGAAGATCTGCCCGAAGACGTGCTCGAGGGGCTGATGATTCCGCCCGCCCAGATCGTCCAGTGCGGCGCCTGCCGCCGTCTGTGCGTGCGCGACGATTTCGTTTGGAAAGAAAAGCAATTGTGTGCGTGGGATTACCACGCCCAAGTGTTTGGGAAGCGCGGTCCCTGGCACAACGGTGCCTACGAGGAGCGGTACTTCGCGACCTTGCCGGCGTGCGCGTACGTGGCGCCGATTCTCCTGCGCGAGGAAGGCGTCGAAGCCGTGCTCGCGCTCAGCGGCGTCTCGGACGACGTGGGGCAACGCGCGATCAACCTGCTGCTCGAGGCCGACCCCTCGACCCCGCATCTGGCCGTGCGCACCGAAGGCGGCTTTACGGTGCTGCGCGAGAGCGCGACGCCCGGCGCGCCCGCATGATCGATCGGGCGATGACGCGTATCGCCGGTCTGTTCGTCGTGCTGTTCGCGATTCTGGCCGTTCGGCAGGGATACGTGCAACTGATTGCCGCGCCGACGATCGCCGCGCACGCCGATAATCCGCGTCACGCGCTGCTCGACGCCGGCCGCGGACGTATCCTGGCCACCGACGGAACGATCCTCGCGCAAACCGTCGACGGCAAGCGCTCCTATCCGCTGGGAGCCTCCTTAGCCCACACGATCGGGTACGTTTCCACGCGCTATGGGACCAGCGGCCTGGAGGACGCTTACGACCAGGCCTTGAGTCCACCCCAAGCCGCGGGCGATCCGTACGCGCAGGTGATGGCGCTGATCGGATCGATGGGCGGCGGCTCCGGTGAGATACGGGGCGCGGATGTCGTAACCACGATCGTGCCCAAGATTCAGGCCGAACTCTATGCAGAACTCGATCGTCACGCGCGCGCGGCCGGCGTCGTCTTAGATCCGCGAACGGGCGCAGTGCTGGCGATCGCGTCGGTGCCGTCGTTCGACCCCAACACCGTCGACCAGACGTTCTCGTCGCTGGCGGGAGATTCGTCCAGCCCGTTGCTGGACCGCGCGTTGGATGGCCTCTATCCACCCGGGTCGACGTTTAAGATCTTCACGGCGTCGGCGGCGCTGGATTCCCAGACCGTGCAGATGGATTCGCGCTTCAACGACCCGGGCTACCTCGACGTGGGTAACTTTCGTTTGCATAACGACGAAGACGAGTACACGGGCAACGCCGACCTGACCACCGCGTTCGCGCTCTCCAGCAACGTCGACTTCGCGCAGATCGCCCTGCGCGTCGGCCTCGACACGTTCTATCAATATCTCGATCGCTGGGGAATCGGCGATTCCTTGGACTTTCAGATCCCCGCATCGCGCGCGCGCATACCGGTTCGCGACGGCCTGACGCCGGGCGAGCTCGCGCAGATGGGCTTCGGGCAGGGCGCCCTGCTGATGACGCCCCTGCAGATGGCGCTCATCGACGCCACCATCGCCGGCGGAGGAAACGAGCCGCGGCCCTTCATCGAGCGCCGCATCGTGCGCTCGGGCACCGTGTCGTCGGTCTTCGAACCCAGCACGCTCACCCAGCCGATATCGGCGGATACCGCGGCCGAGGTGAAGAAGATGATGATCGCCGTCGTCGCGCACGGCACCGGAACGCCGGCACAACTCGACGGCGTCGTCGTCGCCGGGAAAACCGGGACGGCGACCAACCCGCTGGGGGCGGCGCACTCGTGGTTCGTGTGCTTCGCACCGGCCGACGCACCGCGAGTGGCCGTGGCTATCGTGGTGGAAAACGCCGGATACGGGGCCGCGGTGGCCGCGCCGATCGCGCGCGATGTCTTGAAAACGGCGCTGCAGAACGTGGGAACGTGATCGAAGAGCAAGTATTTAACGGCCGCTATCGCCTGGAAAAGAAGCTGGGCGAAGGCGGCATGGCGACGGTCTACTGTGGAACCGATTCGGTTTTGCGGCGGCGCGTCGCGGTGAAGGTTCTGCGCGAACAGTACGCCGCCGACGAAGAGTTCGTTCGACGCTTCTATCAAGAAGCCGAATCGGCCGCGCGTCTCTCGCACCCCAATATCGTCAATACCTACGACGTCGGCCGCGAGGACAATCTCTACTACATCGTAATGGAACTGATCGACGGCCCGTCGTTGGCCGAGATCATCGGGGCGGACGGCCGGTTGCCCGAGCCCGTGGCCATCGACTACGCCGCGCAGATCTGCAACGGCCTGGCCTACGCCCATCGTCAGGGTTTGCTGCATCGCGACGTCAAGCCGGCCAACATCTTGGTAACCAAAGACGACGTCGTCAAGCTCTCCGACTTCGGCATCGCTCGCGCGGTTTCGACACAAACGATGGCGTTGACCAAGCCCGGCCTGGTGATGGGCAGCGTCTACTACATCTCGCCCGAGCAGGCGCAAAGCCACGAACTGCACGAGAGCTCCGACCTCTACAGCGTCGGCGTCGTGCTCTACCAGATGCTCACCGGTCAACTGCCGTTCACCGGCGAGTCGCCGGTGACCGTCGCCCTCAAGCACATCAGCGATCCGGTACCCAGCATCGATACGTCCGCGCTGGGCGTCAGCCCGGCGCTCGCGGCCATCGTCAACAAACTGCTGCAAAAACAACCCGAGCACCGCTTCCAATCGGCCGCAGAGGTCGGCTCCGCGCTGCGCGAGGCCCGCGAGCGGCCGTCCGTCGCCGCGTGGTCGATCGCCGACGACGCACCGACGCAGCGCTTTGCCGCGGTAACGCCGCCGCCGCGTCGCTCGCCACAGCCGGATCGCTCGTATGCCGAGGTCGAGGACCGGCCGCGCCGGCGCGTCGGCTCGGGCGCCGTTGCCGCCGTCGTCGCGCTGCTGCTGATCGCCACGGTCGGCGGATATCTGCTCTTCGGGCGCGCGCTTGCGCACTTCGGGCCGACCGTTGCGCTGTCCGATTATCGGAATCAAACCGACACCGATGCCGTGCGCGCCCTCGACAACGCCGGACTGCTGCACAAGATCGTTTTTACCGCCAGCGACACGATCCCCGCGCACCGCGTGATCTCGCAGAACCCCGCGGTGGGAATCGCAGTCGATCCCGGGTCGACCGTCGAGCTGTTCGTGAGCAACGGTTTGCCGGTCGTCGGCTTGCGCGACGTTACCGGCTTCACGTTCACGGACGCGCAAGCCGTCCTGACCGGCGACAAGTTCGTGGTCAAAGTCAAATACGTCCATAACGCGTTGAGCAAGAATACGGTGATCTCCCAAAAACCAAAAGCGCGCTCGAACGTTCGTCAAGGATCGACGGTCTTGCTCGACGTTTCGCTCGGCCCCGCGCAGATCGCGTTGCCCAAGCTCGTCGGTCTCACGGTCGCCGCGGCGCAAGCCCTCGCAGGCAAAGACGGTTTTACCTTGGACGCTTCGCAAAGCGCGTCGTTTGCCGGCGTGCCCGCGGGAACGATCGGCTCGCAGGACACGCCGGCCGGAACGTTGATCGACCCCAAGGCGCCGCCCACGGTCGCGGTCGTGGTTTCCAGCGGGCAGCCTGCGGTGAGCGCGCAAAGCACGCCGGCGGCCGCGGCGAATAGCCTGCCGGACCTCACCGGGGAGAGCTACGCCGACGCGCTGGCGGCTATCGCGGCCGTTCACGCCACGGTGCAATGGAACTATCGCATACAGTCGACGGGCCACGGAACGGTCGTCGCGCAGGTCGTGGATGGTGACAGCCCCGCGTTGACGCTGGCCGTTTCGGGCGAGGTCCCCGACACCGTCGGCGAGTCCATCGATCAGGCGCGCATGACCTTGGCGGCCGATGGCTACCCCGATCCGCAGATTACGTACACGACGATCGAAGGCTCCAACGGCAACGTCGCACGTACCGATCCGATGGCGGGAACGACGCTGCAGCCCGGGACGTCCGTCACGCTCGTCGTCAACGGCAGCGGACAGTGAGCGTTCCGCTGCGCGTGATGGGAATCGATCCGGCCCTGCGCGTCACCGGCTACGGCGTGATCCAATGCGACGGCGCGCGCGTCGCGTTGATCGAAGCCGGCGTCGTCGCCCCGACCGTCGGCACGCCCCTGGAGCGGCGTCTGCGTCAACTGCACGACGGCATCGTCGAGGTGATGGAGAGCAGCCGCCCAGACGTGGTGGTGATCGAAGAACTCTATACGTCCTACAAGAATCCACTGACGGCGATCCTCATGGGCCACGCGCGCGGCGTCTTATGTTTGGCCGGCGCGCAGCGCGGCGTACCGATTAAGACCCTCGGGCATTCGCGCGTCAAGCGCGCGCTGGTCGGCTCGGGCAGCGCGAGCAAAGAGCAGGTCAATCGAATGGTCATGCAAATGCTGGGACTGCGCCGCTCGCCGTCCCCCAACGACGTCTCGGACGCCCTGGCGATCGCCCTGGCTTACGCCAACATCGGCGAACACGACGATCGACTCGCGCCCGTGCTCGCGCACGCACGCTAGCGTGGTGAGTTTACACTAGTGTTCTCGCGCATAGCCGGGACGCTGTTGGAACGGACCGGCGACGGTGTGGTTCTCGACGCCGGAGGGTTGGGCTACGACATCGTACTGCCGCCCTGCGTCGCCGAGAAGATTACCGCAAAACCGGGCGAGCGGGTCACGCTGGAGATCTACTCGGTCCTAAGTTTGGATAAGAACGCCGGGCGATTCACCTATTACGGCTTTACCAACGCGATCGAGCGCGCGTTCTTCGAAGCGCTGCTCTCGGTCTCGTCGATCGGGCCGCGGTCGGCAGCGCGCGCGTTCTCGCAGTCGATGTCGCGGATCGCGTCGGCGATCGATCGCGGCGATCACACGTTTCTCAAGACCTTGCCGGGAATCGGTCAACAGAAGGCGCGCGATATCGTGGCCAAACTGCAGGGCAAGGTCGCGCGATTCTTGCTGATTCAAGAACCCGAGGCGGGCGCCGCGGCACCGATTCCGGACTTTGCAAGCGAGGCGCTGGCCGTCTTGCTGCAGCTGGAATATTCGCCGGCCCAAGCCGAAACGATGATCCGTACGACGCTCGAAGCGTCGCCGGCAATCGCCGACGCCGAATCCTTGCTCGCGGAAGTCTATCGTCAAAAGGCGAAGAAGAGCGCCGATGAGCGATAGCGCGCGCAAACGGCTGCTGGGCCCGCAGGACGCCGATCCCGACGCCTCCTTGGAGTCGCGCATCGTCGACCCCAACGATACGCTCGAAGACGAGGTCTATGGAGCCTCCCTCCGGCCGCGCAACTTCGACGAATATGTGGGGCAAGAGCAAGTCGTCGAAAACTTGCGCATCGCGATCGATGCGGCGCGCAAGCGCGGCGAGCCGCTCGAACACGTGCTCTTTTACGGACCGCCGGGGCTGGGCAAGACGACGCTGGCGGCCTTGATCGCACACGAGATGGGCGCGGCGCTGCGTCCGACCAGCGGACCGACGCTCGAAAAGCCCAAGGATCTGGTCGGCATCCTCACGTCGCTCGAAGACGGCGACATTCTGTTCATCGACGAGATCCATCGATTGGGAAACGTCGTTGAAGAATTTCTCTATCCGGCGATGGAAGATTACAAGATCGATTTCGTGGTCGATCGCGGGGCGTACGCCAAGACGATCAAACTGCCGCTCAAACGCTTTACGCTAATCGGCGCGACCACGCGTGCGGGGATGCTCTCCGCGCCGCTGCGCGAGCGATTCGGCATCGTTCACCATTTGGACTATTACGCCGTCCCCGAGATCGAACGCATCGTAAGCCGCTCGGCGGCCGTTCTCGGCGTGCCCATCGACGAGGAGGGCGCCAAGACGATCGCCGCGCGCAGCCGCGGCACGCCGCGCATTGCCAACCGGCTGCTGCGTCGCGTGCGCGATTATGCGGAGGTGCGCGCCGACGGCGCGATCACCCGGGAGATCGCCGATCAAGCCCTCGCGCGCGAAGGCGTCGACGAGCTGGGTTTGGATCGTCTGGATCGCGCGTTTCTTCGAACGATCGTCACGCAATACGGCGGCGGTCCGGCGGGCATCGCGGCCATCGCCGCAACGCTGACCGAAGATGCCGAAACCCTCGAGGATGTCGTCGAACCCTATCTGCTCAAAGCCGGCTTCGTCGTGCGCACCGCCAGCGGCCGCAAAGCCACCGCGCAAGCCTACCAGCATCTCAACCTCGTCGCGCCCCACGCACAACAAGAGCGGCTGCTGTAAATGAATCGCTCGCGTTTTTTGGGCGCGGCGACCGCGCCGTTGGCGTTGCTGGCAATGGGCGCTTCGGGCGACGGCGGCAGCGACGCATCCTCGGCATCGACCCTGCCATCGTTGCGCGTGCTCCTGGGCAACGCCGCAGCGCGCCGGATCGACGGGGCGACGTTTCTCTACGACGGGCGACGCTATCGCGGAACGTTTTCGCGCATGGACGACGGGAACGTTTTGAGCGTCGTGCCGCTGGAGGGCTACCTCTACGGCGTCGTTGCCCGCGAAATGCCGCCGTCGTGGCCGCCCGCTGCGCTCCAAGTCCAGGCGATCTGCGCGCGCACGTACGTGCTGCAGCGCAGCGACCCGCGCCGGCCCTACGATGTTGCCACCTCCGAGGCCGATCAGGTCTACGGCGGTATTGCCTCTGAATATCAGGCCGCTACCGATGCCGTTGACGCGACGGTCGGCCAAGTCTTGCATTACGGCGGAGCCTTCGCGCAAATCGCGTATTCGTCGTGCTGCGGCGGCCATACCGAATCGTCTGCAGATGCGTGGAACGGCGCACCGATCCCATATTTGCTGGGCGTCTCCTGCCCGTGGTGTGCGGGCTCGCCGGAGTATGCGTGGACGTCCAGCGTCGATGCGAACGCGTTGGTACGGGCAACGGCCAACGCCGCATCGCCGACGGGCGATGTTACCGACCTGCAGCTAGGACCGGCCGATCGCAGCGGACGCGTTCGCTCGTTCACGATCGTCGGTGCGTTGGGGTCGGCCGTGGTCAAGGCCGGCGCATTCCGCAGCGCGATCGGGACGCGCGTCGTTCGCTCGTTGCTGGTGAGCGATGTCAGCCCAAACGGTGCGGCGAGCGCGCCCTCGTTCTTGCTTTCGGGCACGGGCTTGGGTCACGGGGTTGGGTTGTGCCAGTGGGGCGCAAATTTTATGGCGGCGGCCGGTCGCAGCGCGGCGGACATCGCCGCGTTCTACTTTCCCGGCACGCAGATCGCCGGTGATTGACGATCCGGATCTGACGGCCGCATATCGCTTCGAGCTTCCCGCAAACCTGATCGCACAGGAACCCGCCGCTCGACGCGACGCCAGCCGCCTGATGGTCGTGCGCGACGACGGCGTGGAACACAAACGTTTCTTCGAGTTAGGATCGGTGCTGCGCGCCGGCGATCTCCTGATACTCAACCAAACGCGCGTGATCCCCGCTCGTCTGCACGGACGGCGCGCGGCCGGCGGAAGGGCCGAGGTGCTGCTGCTGCGTCCGGCGGACCGACCGCGCTACGATACGTCGGCCACACGCTGGCTGGGACTGGTTAAGCCCGGGCGCAGGCTGCCTGCCGGCGGGGAGATCTTTTTCGACGGAGCGGCGCGCGCGGTCGTGATCGGGGTGCGCGACGACGGCGTGCGCGAGCTGGAGTTCGAGTTCTTCGTCGCGTTCGAGGAGTTCTTGGAGCGCTACGGCAGCATGCCGCTGCCGCCCTACATCCATAACGACGGCGCCGACGCGCAGGCACGCTACCAGACGGTGTTCGCGACCGTGCCCGGCAGCGTTGCGGCACCCACGGCATCGCTTCACTTCACGCCCGAATTGCTGGACGAGCTCCGCCAGAAGGAGATTCAGATTGAAACGCTCGTGCTCGACGTCGGATTGGGTACGTTTCGCCCCATGCAAGCCCAGCGCTTGGACGACCATACGATGCACGCCGAAACCTACGCTATTTCGGAGCGGACCGCCGGCGCGATCGAACGCGCCAGACGCGAGGGCCGGCGCGTCGTGGCCGCCGGCACGACCGTGGTTCGCGCGCTGGAAGGCAGCGCGCGCGCGAACGGCCGCGTGGTTGCCGACAGCGCATCGACCGATCTGTTTATCCGGCCCGGATTTCCATTTGCGGTGGTGGATGCGATGATCACGAACTTTCATCTTCCCGAATCGACGCTGCTGGTCTTGGTCAGCGCGTTTGCCGGTCGGGAGCGCGTATTGGACGCATATCGCCAAGCGGTGAACGCCGGCTACCGCTTCTTTTCGTTCGGCGACGCGATGTTCGTCGAGCGGGGTGCGCGTGCGTAGCGTCGTTTTCGATGACTACGGCGGACCCGACGTTCTGCACGTCGCAGAGGTTCCCACGCCCCGGCTGGGCGCCGATGAGGTCCTGATCGCGGTCGAGGCTGCGGGCATCGGCAATGCCGACCGCATGCAGCGCCAGGGCACCTACCCGCCGCCGCCCGGAACGACGACCCGGTTGGGACTCGAAGCCGCGGGGACGGTCGCCCGCGTCGGCTCCGAGGTCACGCGCTGGCGCGTCGGGGATCGGGTCTGCGCGCTGGTCGCCGGCGGTTCGTGCGCCGAGTTTGTGGCCGCGCCGCAGGGTCAGGTGCTGCCGATTCCCGACGGGTGGACCGCCATCGAAGCGGCTTCCCTACCCGAGAACGGCTTCACCGTATACGACAACCTCTTCACGCGCGCGCGCCTGGCCGCCGGGGAGCTCTTGCTGGTGCACGGAGGGACCAGCGGAGTTGGGACGATCGCGATCGCGTTCGCGACCGCGCTGGGTGCCGGCGTCTATGCGACGGCCGGCAGCGCGGACAAATGCGCCGCCTGCGTGCGTCTGGGCGCCCTGGATGCCATCCCGTATCGTGAGAAAGATTTCGTGGCGGAGATCGCCGCCTTGACCGATGGCCGCGGCGTCGATGTCGTGCTCGATGTGGTTGGGGGCGATTACGTGGCGCGCGACGTCGAATGTCTGGCCCCCGACGGCCGGGTGGTTTGCCTCTCGACCGCGCGGGGAACACGAAGCGAGATCGATCTTGGGAAGATGCTCGCTCGCCGCGCCTCCATCCTCGCGTCGAGTTTGCGGCCGCGCAGCGTTGCGCAAAAGACCGCGATCGCGCGCGCGCTTGAAGAACGCATCTGGCCGCTGCTGCCGGAAAAACGGCGGATCGTCCCGGTCATCGATTCGGTGTTTACCTTTGAGGATGCGGCGCAGGCGCACCGACGCCTGGAATCCGGCGAACACATCGGCAAGATCGTTTTAACGCCGTAGCGAAACGGTCGCTTACCCAACAAACGACCAGACAAGGACATCGACTATCGCTATGAAGACTTACACCCCGAAAAAGTGGGACCTAGCCGGCCTCAAAGGCATCTCCGACGCCACGCTCGAGATGCATTTCGGGCTCTACGAAGGTTACGTCAAGAACACGAATCTGTTGATCGAGAAGACGCAGGAACTGCGCCAAAAGGGCGAAGGCGCCGGCTCCAATCCGGTCTACGCCGAGCTGATCCGCCGCATGGGCTGGGAGTTCGATGGGATGCGCCTGCACGAATACTATTTCGACAACATGACCAAGACGCCGCACGATCTCACCGGCGGCAAACTCTACAACTTGCTGGGCGAGAGCTATGGCGACTTCGACGCGTGGAAGAAAGACTTCTTCGCCGTCGGCGGCATGCGCGGCGTGGGCTGGGCCATCGCGTTTTACGATCCCACCAACAAGCAAATCTCCAATCACTGGGTCGAACTGCACCAAGACGGCAATCTGGCCGGCTTTCTCCCGATCGTCGTGATGGATTGCTGGGAGCACGCGTTCATCAAGGACTACAAACCCTCCGAACGCGCCAAATACATCGAAGCGTTCTATTCCAACCTCAAGTGGGGAGCCTGCGAAAGCCGCTTAGGCTAGACCTTGACGTAGTCCGGCGGCGGCTCCGACGGGGTCACGAACAGCGTCGTTGGATTGGTGTAGAAGACGAGTCCGGGAGCGGAGGCCGGACGTTTGCGAACGTGTTTTCGCAGCGTCCAGTCGACGGCGACGTTCGGGCTCGTCTTTGCTTTTGAGTGAAGTGCCGCCAGCGCGGCAGCGACCTGGAGATCGACATCGGGCGGCGGCTGTTTGTCGTCGCGCGCAAGGATCGCGTGAGCGCCCGGTTGGCCTTGCACGTGAAACCAGCGGTCGTCGGGACGCGCGATGCGGAAGGTTAGGTCGGCATTTTCTTGCGGCGTTCTGCCGACGAGAATGCGCGAGCCCGAAGGAGATCGCCATTGGAGCGGCGCCCGTCGTTTGGGTTTGCCGGCCGGCTTGTTCGTAGGCGCGGCGCGCGGCCGCACCAACGCGCTGATGGCCTCGCCGACCTCGCCGATATCGCCGGGCGCGCAGCGATCGATTTCCCACAGTAAGGCCTGGATCGAGTCCAGGTTGGTGCGCAGATGCGCTTCGCGCTGCGCCAGGTGAGGAATGGAGGCGCCGAGCTTTTTGTAACGCGCGAAGATCTTTGACGCGCGCTCTTTCTCGCTGTCGCGGTCGCCGCCATCGCGTTCGTGCAGGGTTGCATAGATGGCTTCGCCATCTTCACGCAAACGTTCGCGGCCGGCCGCCTGCGCGCGCTTGGCGTCTATGGCCCGCAGTTCGACGTCGACCTTTTTTTTCGTAGCGGTCAGAAGTTTGCACAGCGCCGCGCGGCGCCGCTCGACCGTTTGGTTGGCCGCACCGGCGCTCGTAGCGCCTGCCATCTCTGCGAAGACGGCGAGGAGCGACGGCTCGCGCGTACCGAGGTACTCCGCGAAACGAGCGAGCGGAACCAGGTGCGCTTGCACTAAGGCGCCGTCGGGCTTGCGATAGACGAAGAGCGGCTCGAGCGACGTCCGCCGCTCGAGATCGTCCACGATGGCCATCGCGTCGTCGGCGGGGTACGAATCGGCGATCGCGCGCGGCACGATGCTGCGGCCTTCGAGCGATGGCGGTTGATAGCGCGCGCCGACGTGAATGCTGCGCGTGCCGTTTTCGGCGAGCGAAAACTCGCGCAGGGCGTGCACGATCGTTTCGTCTTTGAGCAAGATCGCATTGCCGAAGCGCGGTACCAATTCGAGCAGCAGCGACGCTCCGCCGGCGACGCCGAAGCGCGAGCGGGTCGCGAAGTCCAGGCGCATGAGACGATCGCCCTTGCGCACGCGCGCGCCGGCCAAGGTCATCCCGCGCAGCGCGGCGCCGATGGCGCGCACGAAGCCGGGGTCGACCGCGATCGGAAACTCCATCTCGGGTTCGAGTTCCACCAGCGGGGTTGGGGCCCAGACGTCGATGCAGAGCGTTTGGGTCGTGCCGCGAGCCCACAGGGCGATGGCGATGCGGCCATCGGGCAGCTTGGCAACGTCGCGGACGCGCGAGCCGGCGAGGCGCTGCTCGATCTCCAATGCGGCGCGCCGGATGAGGAGCCAGTCGGTCAACATGGGAAAGACGTCACCATGAACGGTCCGTTTACCCTGCGCATTGCCGCCGTCGCGTTCGCGTGCCTAGGACTGGCTGCCTGCGCTTGGGGGGCAGCTCACCCCGAGGGCTGGACCGCCACGTCGGCGACCTCGTGGAGCAAGGACGGTCAGACCTATGCCGTCGCCAGCCAGGCATTCGACGGCACGATCACCGATCTGGCCAACCAGGAGACCGTCGACGTGCTCTTGCGTGCCAAGGGCGCCAAGTTCGTGCGCAGCGACCCCTATCCGGACTGTCCGGGTCTGGGGGCGTTGATGACCTTCCGGCAGACGACGGCCCACGGGTCCTTCGCCCTGCTCGAGGCCTTCGTGATCCGCGATTCGACCGCGACGCTGATTACCTACACGCGGCCGGCCACCCGCGCCCAGGATCCCGCCGCGATGGCCGCCATGCGCTCGGCCATCTGCCACACCTAGAGCATCCCTAGCCCGCGTAGAGCGACCAGGGGCTGGGAACCCGGGCTGTGAACATGGGGGCCTTCCCCCGCTCGCCGTCCTGGAGTGCCCGGTTGGTTCACGGTCCCGGTCTTTTGTTTATCGTTTCCGGTCCCTCGGGCGCTGGAAAAGACACCCTGGTGGACGCCCTGCGGGAGCGAATGCCCAGGCTCCGATATTCCGTTTCCGCCACGACCCGCGACCCCCGTGCCGGCGAAAAAGAGGGCGAGCAGTACTTTTTCATCTCCCGCCCGGAGTTCGACCGGCGTCGAAATGAGGGTGGGTTCCTCGAATGGCGCGAATATAACGGCAACCTCTATGGAACGCCGCGCGATTTCGTCGAGCGCACGCTAGCCGAGGGCTACGACCTCATCATGAAACCCGAGGTCAACGGCGCGCTGGCGATCAAGGCGGCCTATTCCGAGGCGGCGCTGATCTTTCTGCTTCCCGACAAGTTTTCGAACTTGCGCGAGCGTCTGGTGGCACGCCGCACGGAAACGACCGAAGAGATCGCGCGCCGTCTCGAAATCGCACACCGCGAAGTGCAATATATTCGCCAGTTCGATTACATCGTCATCAACGAACAACAGCGTTCGGACGAAGCCGTGCGCGACTTGGAGGCGCTCCTCCACGCAGAGAAATTTCGCATCCATCGCTACCCCGACGCGACCCTTCAGAAAGTAGAACATTCCTAAGCCATGAGTAAGACCGTTTTCGGAGACCTCGACCTGCTGCTCGAGCACGTCGATTCCAAGTTCAGCCTGGTCAATATCGTGACCAAGCGCGCGCGCCAGCTTAACAACTGGATCCGCATCCAGCAGTTGCCCGCCACCGAGCGGCGCGAGTATTACGTCAGCGAGCCGCTGGTCGATAAGGAAGAGATCAATCCCAACAAGCCGGTTTCGATCGCGCTCGACGAGATTGCGGAAGGCCGCATCGCCTACCATCGTACCAAAGAAGGTATCAAGTAAGACCGGAGTCCTAGGCGGCACTATGTGTGGAATCGTCGGCTATATCGGGGAGCGCGACAGCGTCCCGATCATCATGGAGTCGCTGGCACGCCTGGAATACCGGGGCTACGATTCCGCGGGCATCGCGGTCATCGATGCGACCGGCGCCCTGACCGGATCCAAGGCCGAGGGTAAACTCTCTCGTTTGGCCGAGCGCTTGCGCGACGGGCAAGCGCTGCACGGAAAGGTTGGCGTGGGTCACACGCGCTGGGCCACGCACGGGCGACCGTCGGACGCCAACGCGCACCCGCACATGGACTGCACCGGCCGGATCGCCGTCATCCACAACGGCATCATCGAAAACTACGCCGCACTGCGTGCGGCGCTCGTCGAAAAGGGCCACACGTTCAAGAGCGAGACCGACACCGAGGTCATCGCCCACCTAATCGAAGTGCATCACGACGGCGATCTGGCCGAGGCGGTTCGCGCGACCCTGGCGCAGTTGCGCGGGGCGTACGCCTTGGGGGTTATCTCCTCCGACGAACCCGATCGCTTGATCTTCGCGCGCAACGGTGCGTCGCCGCTGGTGATCGGCATCGGCGAAGGTGAGATGTTCGTGGCCTCCGATACCCCGGCGATCCTGCAGTACACGCGTAAGCAGATCATCTTGCAAGAAGGCGAGATGGTCGTGGTGGAACGAAGCGGCTGGAAGCTGACCGATTACTCCGGGAATCCGATCGCGCGCAACGTCGCGCAGGTGACGTGGGACGCGACCTCGGCGGAAAAGGGCGGCTTCAAACACTTCATGCTCAAGGAGACCTTCGAGCAGCCCAACGTCATCAAGGAAACGCTGACGGGCCGCGTCGCGGAGTCCGGTGACGTGACCCTCGAGGGCGAGTTGGGCGACATCTCGACGGAGTATCTGCGCGAGATTTCCAAGATTGCCATCACCGGCTGCGGCACGGCGTATCACGCCGGCATGGTCGGGATGTACCTGTTGCGTTCGCTGGTACGCTTGCCGGTCGAAATGGAGCTGGCCAGCGAGTTTCGCTACGGCGACCCGGTCATCGATCCAACCACACTGACCATCGCGATGTCGCAATCCGGCGAGACCGCCGATACGATGGAAGCCGTCAAGATCGCCAAACAAAAAGGCAGCCGCGTCTTGGGTATCTGCAACGTCCTGGGTTCGCATCTCACGCGCGTCGCCGACGGCACGCTGTTCACGCGCGGCGGCCCCGAGATCGGCGTTGCCGCGACCAAGACCTACGTTTCACAAGTGACCGCAATGACGCTCTTCGCGCTCTACCTGGCGCGCGTTCGCGGTACCGTCCCCGCCGAACGCCTGCGCGCGATCGCCCAAGATTTCCGGCTGCTGCCCGCCGCCGTCGACGTGGTGCTCAACACCTCGGATGCGATTCGCGAGGTGGCCAAGAAGGTTCGCAAAGCCAAGAGCGTGCTGTTCTTGGGTCGATATATCAACTTTCCGACGGCGTTGGAAGGCGCGCTCAAGCTCAAGGAGATCTCCTACATTCACGCCGAGGGCTACGCCGCCGGCGAAATGAAGCACGGGCCGATCGCATTACTGGATTCCAACGTACCGGTCGTGGGGATCATGACGGCCGGACGCGTGCGCGAAAAGATCCTCTCAAATTTAGCAGAGTCCAAGGCGCGAGAAGCGCCGGTAATCGTCGTCGCCAATCACGGCGACGACGAAGCGCGAGCCATCGCCGACCACATTTTTTGGGTTCCCAAAGTCGACGAACTGCTCTCGCCGATCGTCAACGTGATCCCGCTCCAGCTCCTGGCCTATCACATCGCCGACCTCGAGGGCAAAGACATCGATCAGCCCCGCAACCTCGCCAAGACCGTTACGGTCGAATAGGAACGTATGATTCGCAGCGACGGCCGCAAGCCCGACCAGCTTCGCCCGGTTAGCATCGAGCCCAACGTGTTGAAGTTTGCCGAAGGCAGCGCGCTGATCGTGCTGGGGGACACGCGCGTGCTCTGCGCCGCCACGCTCGAAGAGCGCGTGCCGCCGTGGATGAAAGGGCGCGGCACCGGCTGGGTGACCGCCGAATACGCGATGCTCCCGCGGGCCACGTCGGAGCGAACGCAGCGCGAATCGTCGCGCGGCAAAGTGGGTGGCCGCACGCACGAGATCCAGCGCATCATCGGCCGCGCCCTGCGCGCGGTCGTCGATTTCGCCAAGCTGGGGGAACGGACACTGTGGATCGACTGCGACGTTTTGCAAGCCGACGGCGGAACGCGCACCGCCGCACTGACCGGCGCGTACGTCGCGCTGGCCGTGGCGCTGTCCAAGCGCTTCGACCCGATCGATGCCGGGTGGCCGCTCCAGGCCGCGATCGCGGCAACCAGCGTAGGAATCGTCGACGGCATGCCGCTGCTGGACTTGGCCTACGACGAGGATAGCCGCGCGCATGTGGATATGAACGTCGCCATGACGGACGGCCTGCGCTACGTCGAAATTCAAGGCACGGCCGAAGCCGCACCATTCGACCGGCGCGAACTCGACGCGCTGCTGGGTCTGGCGCAGGCGGGGATTCTCTCGCTCTTCGGCGCTCAGCGCGAGGCGCTGGAGGCTGCCGGGCTGAAAACCCGGGCGCATGCCGGCTGAACCGACGACACTGCGGAGCCTGGTGGCGCGCGTCGGCGCTTTCCATCTGACCGACCGCCCGATGCTCGCGGCCCAGCGGACGATGGAGGCCGCCTTGGCCCAGGGCGAGCCCGGTCCCGCCGACGTTCGTACCTACGTCGGGGCCGTGTCCCGCTATTTCGATGGCTTCGAGCGCGAGGCGCGCGCCCATCTGCGCGACCTCGACCGTCGGCTGGAGCACGCCAATCAGGTCGTTTTTAACTTGACCGCCGAACGCGGGGTCGCCGCCAAACGCATCGAGGTCACGGCCAACGTCCTCGCGCTCGTCGCACAGACGCTGGAGATGCCCGCGCGATGAAAGCGCTGGAGAAGATCGGCCGCGGCACGATCGGGTTCTTTGAATATGCCGGCGGCATCACCGCACTTGCCGGGGAGTCCGTCGGTTTCGTCGCGCGCCTGCGCATTCGCTACGGCGAAACGCTGAGCCAATGCTACTTGCTCGGCGTCCAATCCCTGATCATCGTACTCCTGACGTCGCTGTTTACCGGGATGGTGTTCTCGTTGGAATCGGCCGAACAAGCGGTCCAATACGGGGTCGGCAGTTTGGTCGGCGGCGCGGTCGCCTATACGTCGGTTCGTGAGTTGGGACCGATGTTGTCCGCGGTGGTCGTGGCCGGACGTTGCGGTGCCGCGATCGCGGCCGAACTCGGCTCGATGGTCGTCACCGAGCAGATCGAAGCCTTACGTTCGATGGGGCTGGCGCCCGCGCGCTTCCTGGTCGTGCCGCGCTTGCTGGCACTGATCATCATGCTTCCCCTGTTGGCGATCTTCGCCGACGTCGTTTCGATCGTCGGCGGAATGTGGATCGCCGGTGCGGTCGCGCACATCGGCTCGGGCGACTTCATCTCGTCCGTACGCCAGACGGTCGGTTTTGAGGACGTCCTCAAGGGACTCTTCAAGTCGATCGTGTTCGGCGTGATTATCGCGCTGGTGGGAGCCTATCAAGGCCTTTCGACCAGGGGAGGCGCCGCCGGCGTCGGCAAGGCGACCACCGGCGCCGTCGTCATCTCGATCATCGCAATCTTTATCACGAATTTCATCATGTCCTACTTGCTATACGGTGGGAATTAGGAGGTGCCCAGCGTAATCGCTCGCCTCGATGACGTTTCGCTGTGTTACGGCGACAAGATCGTGCTCAAAAACTGCACGCTGGATATTGTCGAAGGCGCGATTACCTGCGTGATCGGGCTCTCGGGCGCGGGCAAGTCGACGATCCTGCGTCTGCTCGACGGCCTGCGGCCGCCCGATGGGGGGCACGTGTACATCCGCGGCCGCGATCTGTGCCACATGACCGAGACCGACATCAACAAGATCCGCGCGAAGATCAGCCTCTCGTTCCAGTTCGCCGCCCTGCTCGACAGCCTGAGCGTTGGAGAAAACGTGGCGTTACCGCTGCGCGAAAATACGCCGTTGCCCGAGGCCGAGATCAAGCAGATCGTGCTGGACGCGCTGGACAGCGTCGGCCTCTCGCATACCTACGACAACCTGCCCAGCGAACTCTCGGGCGGCATGCTTAAACGGGCCGGATTCGCGCGGGCGATCGTCATGCGTCCCGAGTTGGTGCTCTACGACGAGCCCACGACCGGCCTGGATCCGATCGTCACCCACCTGATTACCGATATGATCGTCCGGCTACGTCGCAAGCTGGGGGGAACGGCGGTGGTCATCTCGCACGACCTTCAGTCGATTTTC
The DNA here is from genome assembly GCA_036510515.1 of Vulcanimicrobiaceae bacterium. Classification (GTDB taxonomy): domain Bacteria; phylum Vulcanimicrobiota; class Vulcanimicrobiia; order Vulcanimicrobiales; family Vulcanimicrobiaceae; genus JALYSX01. Next base: position 10,368 of record DATCDS010000099.1, on the reverse strand, counting down.
ATGATGGCCGACTACGTCGCGATGCTGTTCGAAGGGGCGATTATCGCCTACGGCACCGTCGAGGAGATGAAGCGTTCGCTCAATCCGATCGTCCAGCAGTTTCTGGGAGGGTCGGAGGTCGGCCCAATCCCGATTTAGATGAGTCACAGGAGTACAGCACCATGAACAAGCAGGCGCAGGTCGGTCTTTTTGCGGTGGTCGCGCTACTGCTGCTCTTCGGCGTGTTCTACGTCATCACGGATTTCGGCACGCGGCACAGCGGTTACAAGATCGGTATCCACTTCGCTAGTGCCGCCGGTCTGAGCACCGGAGCGTTGGTGTACTTCAGCGGCGTCACCGTCGGAACCGTCGACTCGATCGTCCTTCAACCCGACAATACCGTCTCGGTCATCATGGCGATCAACAAGGACGTCGACGTCCCGTCGCAATCCAAGTTCTTGATCCAAGCGCCGCTGACCGGATCCCCCGCCATGCTGATCGTCCCGCCTCCCGCCAGCGAACGTCTGGCCAACCAAACCAATCTGCCGCGCGTGGTCCTGCCGGTTTCTCAACAACCCGAAGGCACCGACAGCGCGACCATTTCCGACTTGCTCCAGCAAGGTCAAGGCGAGGTGCGGCGCATGGATAAGGTGCTCGCCGATATCGAAACGCGCGAACCCAAGATGCTCAACACGATCCAAGCGACGCTGCTCAATGCCAACGATTCGGTTACGATGCTCTCCCGGCAGGCGCGCGCGATCGCCGACACCCTGCAAAGCAGCCTCACGTTGGCCAGTGCCAACATTGACGATCTGACGGGCTCTCTGGACACCACGGTCAAGGGGAACAGCGCGCACCTCAATGCGATCATGACGCAGTTGGACGAAACGTCGCGCTCGCTCAATGCCTCGTCGAAGTCGCTCGCGGAACTGGCGACCAATCCCGACTTGCACGCCTCGGTCATCGCCACGGCCAAGAACATCTCCGCTACCACGCAAACGATCGCCGAACTCACCCAAGACGTGCGCACGTTGACCGGCAATCCGCAGACGCAAGCGCAAGTGCGCGACACCGTGGCCAACGTGGACGCGGCTTCGCAGCGGGCGACGTCCCTGTTGGGCAGCTTCGGCGGAACGTCCAGCGTCTACGGCGTCGACGCCGGCGCGACGCCGGCGCCCGTGCCGATTCCCGGAGCCACGGCTTATCCCGAACTGCCGTTTCCGGATGCGAGTCCCGGTGCGGCGACCCCAGCGCCCGCAGGCCGATCCGTCTTGAGCGCGGCCAAGCGCGCGCAGCTGAAGGGCAAAATCGGCGGTCTGTTGCGCAACTTGGTCGCCATTCAAGTGCGTTTGGATGAGTTGAGCCCCCAGACGGCCTGTTGCTCCAACCCGCTCCTCTCGGCCGACCGCGGTCCGCAGACCGACATCAATGCGATCTTCTTGCCCTCGCACGGAACCAGCGTCATCATCGGAGCCAACGACATCGGCTTTCACACGACCGCCAACCTCGCGGTCCTGCAGTCGTACGGCGGCGGTTTACGACTGGGGGGCGGCGTCCTCTATTCGCGTCTGGGCTTCATCGGCCAATACAATGCACACGCGTTCGGCATCGAAGGCAAGCTCTACGATCCGCGCCGCCCGACCCTGGACCTGCTCGGCAAGCTCAAGGTCTTTACCGGCACCAGCCTCTTCATCGGCCAACGCGACATCACGCACGCCGAGCGCCGCTCGGAATACGGCCTGCAACTGCAGTTCTAGGATCTCGGGGCTCGTCGTCCCAGATGCGCAGGTGTGGAAGTTCGGGATGCTGCGCGAATCGCTCGCCGAAATCGATCACCGCTTCGGGGGCCGCTAAGCCGCGAGGGGCGCCGCGCGAGAGATCGTGCCGTTGGGCCACCGCGCGCAGAACGCAGGCGACGTCGCCCATCACCGCCGACGCGGTCGCGTCCGCACCGGCACCGGCTCCCGTCATGAGAATCGTGCCCGCATCGCGTGCGACGACGCAGATCACATTCTGCGGTCCGCGCGCTTGCGCGAACGGATGATCCTGGACGACCAGCATCGGCGACACCTGCGCCAGAATCTCGCGTCCGGCGCGCGCCGCCGCAGCAATCAGGCGAATGCGATATCCGCACATCTTTGCTCGGGTGATGTCGCGCTTGCCGATGGCCTCGATTCCGACGCGCGGGATTCGCGGCGAAACGACCGCGCTGCGGAAGCCCAGTTGCAGAAGAAGGGCGAGCTTATGCGCCGCATCCGCGCCGCCCAGGTCGCTCGAAGGATCGGCCTCGGCGTACCCCAAGCGTCTCGCCTCCGCGACCGCCTCGGCGTATTCTGCGCCTTCCTCCATGGCCGAAAGCACAGCGGTACACGTGCCGTTGACGACGCCGGCAATCGCGAGGATGTGATCGGCCGCTAACGACTCCGACAGCGCGCGCACGATCGGGATCGCGCCGCACGCGGCCGCCTCGTAGTAGAGCGCTGCGGAACGCGCCGCGGCCAGCGCGCTCAAGCGCGGCCCTTGCGTCGCGATCGCGTCCTTGTTGGCGGTTACCACGTGCTTGCCGCGATCCAGCGCCTCTTCGATCGCCTCACTTGCGACCGTCGTGCCGCCGATACACTCGATCACCAGGTCGATCTCGGGATCCTCGACCACCTCGCTCCCCCGATCGGTGAAGGAGACACCGTCCAGCAAGGCCGCGCGCGCCTTGTGCAGATCGCGCACGGCGATGCGGCGCAGATCGAACGCAACGCCGGTCCGCGCCTCGATCTCGGCGGCATCGCGAATCAGGCAAAGCGCGACGCCGCCGCCGACGGTGCCGCAGCCGAGCAGCCCGATTCCAACGACCGATCTCATGCCGCCCTGCGCGGTTGGGCGGGCGCGGCAACGTTGAGTCCGCGGCCGCCGACGCGCAGCCACAACGACGTAGCCGCGACGCCACGTTGTGCGAAACAGGCCTCGAAGGCCCGCGCCGACGCTTCCCACGGTGCATTCGCAGCGAACAGCGCGAGCAGGCTGGGCCCCGCGCCCGAGATGGCCACGCCCAGCGCATCGAGCGATGGCAGCGCGAGCGCGGCTTCCATTCCTGGGATTCGCGCCGCGCGGAACGGCTGATGCAGGCGATCGCCCATCGACGCGCGCAGCGCCTTCCACGAGCGCGATGCCAATGCGGCTCCCAACAGCGCGGCGCGACCGGTCGTGAACAGCGCGTCGGCGCGCGAGTAGTTGTCGGGCAGCAGCGTGCGCGAGTCGGCGGTGGTCAAATCGATGTCGGGAATGACGATCAGCGCGCGCAGTTCGCGCTGCAGCGCAACGCGGACGTACTCCAAGCGTTCGCCCTGCGACGCGATGACCGCACCGCCCATGACCGCGGCCAGCGCGTTGTCGGGGTGGCCTTCGATCTCTGCAGCCATGACCGCGAGTTGCTCGCGCGAGAGCGTGACGCCGCTTGCGCGAGCGCCGACCGCCAAGCCGAGCACCACCGCCGCGGCGCTGGAACCCAGGCCCTTGCCCAACGGGATCGCATTCCCGACGCGAATCGCGACGTGCGGAAGAGACGGTGCGACGCGGGCGATGGCATTAACGATCGTCCTTCGCAGGCCGTCGTGGCTGGGCGCATGCCGCCCCGGTTCGAATTCCAGTCGAAACTCCGCAGCCGGCACCACCTCGGCGCGCATGTGCAGATCGAGCGCGATCCCCACCGCGTCGTAACCCGAACCCAGGTTCGCACTGCTGGCCGGAACGCTGAGCGAAAACGGATCACACGACGGCAGCATGGCGGCCCTCACGGCGTTCGAGGAGGTCGTGGTAGCGCAGGATGGCGTCGGTATCTTTAAGCGCGTGCCCGGTCAGGACGTTGACGACGTCGGCGTCGGGCGCGATCGTGCCGTCCGCGCGCAGCGCGCGCGTTCCCGCCAGCGACGCCGCCGAAGCCGGTTCGCAGCCGATGCCTTCACGTCCGATCTGCGCCTTGGCCGCCAGGATCGCATCGTCGTCGACCGCGACGCACGCGCCGTCGCTCGCGTGTAACTCGCGCGTCGCTTTGCGCCACGATTTTGGATTCCCGATCGCGATCGCCGTGGCGACGGTGTGCGGGTCGACCGCGGTGAGGTCGCGCGCCTCGTTCCAGGACGTAACGAACGGCGCGCAACCCGCGGCCTGCGCGACGGCCAGACGCGGGAGGCGATCGATCAACCCAAGTGCCAACGCTTCGCGAAAGCCCTTGCCGAAGGCGCTGGCGTTGCCCAGGTTGCCGCCGGGAAGCACGACCCAATCGGGCACGATCCACTCCCGTTGCTCGAGCAGCACGAACGCCGCGCACTTCTGGCCTTCGACGCGATAGGGATTGATCGAGTTCACGATGGCGAGATCGCCGTCGTCGTGCGAGAGCTTGACGAAGGCGTCGTCGAACGAGCCGTCGACCTCGACGATGCGCGCGCCGTAGTCGTACATCTGCGCGAGCTTTGCGGCGCTGATGCGCCCGCGCGGCACCAGGGCGTAGGCTTCCATCCCGGCCCTCGCAGCGTAGGCCGCCATGGAAGAAGCGGTGTTGCCCGTCGACGCGCAGGCCACGCCGCGCGCGCCCGCCGCCTTAGCCGCCGAAACGGCGACCGTCATCCCCAGGTCCTTGAACGATCCCGTCGGGTTCATGCCCAGGTGCAGGTACGCCAGGCGTCCGACGCCGGCGTAGTTCGCTCCGGGCGCGCTGTCGTAGAGCGGCACGTTCCCTTCGGCCAGCGTCACGATGCTCGCGGCGGGGATCGGCGGCAAGAGTTCGCGCATGCGCCAGACGCCCCCGCGCATCAGCGGATCGTTGGAAGCGCGCCGGTCGCGCAGGGTGCGTTTGAAACCAAGCGGATCGACGCGAGGCGCGGCCGCTGGGAACGCCGCGACCCCGCCGCACGCGCAGATCGCGTACGGCGAGACCTCTGCTCCGCAGTCACTACAGACCGGTTTCAACACACTACCCCTGACAAAAGAAGAACCTCGCGCCGTTCGGCGCGAGGTTCGTAAGCTTGGACTCCTTGGAAACGCCTACGTTAACCTAACACCGAACCGCACGAGCGTGGTGGTGGTGGTGGACGTGGAGGACGTAATCAAGAACATCACGATTTCGGCAACTATAGCAGTGCTACGGTTCCGCCGTCAAGCGCCCATCCTGCGGGCCTCCATCGAATGTTCGCCTGGAAGGTGCTACCCCTCGTGATAAAAGTATGGGTCCAGCACGCTCACCGGAGTCACCGAATCTACGGGCAGCCCCGTCTGCTCGGCCGAGTCGCGGATCGCCTTTTCGTTCGGCCCATCGTAGACGCAATACGTTTTCTTTTTGTCGGCGGAAACGTAGGAATGCACCCAGGTGACGCCATTGCTCCCGTTCTTATCGACGACGGTAAGGCACGCCGATGCGCCGTTTGCATTGGTTGGAATATGCAAGCCGTCGGGAAACGTACGTTCCACCATAAATCTTGGCATTCAAACATCCTCCGAATTGAGAAGATTGGACAGGCGGGTATTCGCCAGTCGGCGCTTAGTCACTTGACTCTTCCCATGCCGATTCTTGCGGCCCTCTGCGTCGCAAGAGCCTGGAGTCACCCGCATAGCGAGGGTTTTCGGTCACGGACGGGCGATTACGCCATATGGAGGACAAGGTGTGAAGGTCCGATCGCTCCTCGCGTACGGCGTTGTAGCCGCCGCCATTTTCGCTTCTGCGGTTGGCGCCTGCGACGCGGCCGGAAGTACGCCACGCGCTACACGGTCGTCTATGGTCACCATCGACTACTTCGATTGCGACGGAAGGGACATTACCAAGCACGATCTCTCGATAGACGTCTTCGTCGAGTGGACCGACAAGCAGGTTCCACTTTCGCGCTTCTCGCCGCGCGTTGTCGTCAGCGGCCCGCGAGCGGAGGTGACCCTCACGATGGCAGCGGGCGTCTACTGGGTAATGTTCGGCGCGAACGGTTGCTCGTCCGATGTCGTCGTGGCCGCTGACGGCAACGCCAAGCGCCTCTTTGCACTCGGCGACGACGTAGCAATTTTGGACGGGCCTAGGCCAACCTCGATCCAAGGGACGCTGCCGACAACCGGGATGATCGCCACTCTCGTACTCTTCCCAGACGTGCCACCGGGCTCCGGCAATCCTGCGACCGACGATCGAGCGACCGAGTTTCCCCTCGCCATCGTAGGAAACACGTATTATGGAACCCGACTCCATAGCGGGAACGCGATCATCCGGATTTATTCCAATGACCGGAGCGCGTGGCTGAATATCCCAGTGGGCACGATCAGCGTCCGCGATCCCCTACGTCGAAATGTTACCGTCAACGTCACCTGGTCGGACATGCGACGGCAAGCGGCGGCAGGGAAGGTGCGTCCGCGTTTCGATTACCGCCATTGCGTAGTGCTGCCAGACCGGACGCTTAAGTGTTCGGAGGGCGACACGCCAGGCGACAGCGTCGTGCTGTCGCCAAGCCTCTTACGGGCATTGGACACTGCCTACAAGAAGGCTGGCGCCGATGGAACGATCGCGAGGAGCGACGCGGGCCTTAGCACCGCAAACGAGCTCGTATACGTTTCGGGCGGCCCAGGGTCGCCGCGCGTGTGGTTCGATCCGGGAACCGATCTTGCCGGCCTCTCACCGTCGACAAGCCTGCTGCTGAGCGGGGTCGCGGCCCGCGCCGCCGTCGTCGTCTACGAAGGCTTGACTGATGCGTCGCTTCCCAATTCGTTTGCAAGCGACGTGCGGAACGACGCGTATACCGTTCTCGTGTGGCGAGGCGTTAGTCGTATCGACGATAGCCCGGGAATCATGGTCTCGCTGCTTCCATCCGTACAGCCGCCCCGGCCCGCTTGGATGACCTGCACCGCCGCGTTTCGCAACTACTTCGTCGATCCAGACACGTGGCATGTGGAGGTCGAGCCCGTGACCTGTTAGGACCGCGGCATCGAACTTTCGAAGTCTAGCGGGCAAGACAAGGACGGGCGCGAAAATCGGGGGCATGGATTCTAACAGGCCGCGGGTTGGGATTATTGGGGCGGGCGCCATGGGGACGCTCTTTGGGTTCCATTTGGCGGGCGAATGCGACGTGACGATGCTGGACCGCGACGAGGCGGTGCTCGAGCGCATCGGCAAGCGCGGGCTGGTCGTCAACGATCAGAAGGGCCGCTCCGTCAGCATCGCCCATCGCCCCGCCGACTTGTTCGGATCGTCGGTGCTGTTTCTCTTCGTCAAAGCCGTCGATACGTTGCGCGCGCTACGGCCGTTTGCCGGCGAGCTGAATCCGGCGACACCGGTGGTCTCGCTGCAGAACGGCATCGGCAACGAGGACGCGATCAAGACCGCGCTTGGCGGAGCCGTGCCGGTCGTCCTGGGCATCACAACGGAATCGTCTACGATCGTCAAGCCCGGGCGCGTGCGCAGCTCCGAGGAAGGCCACACGATCGTCGGCTCGGCCGGCGCGGCTCCCGCTACGTCGCGCACCGTCGCCGAACTGCTCACGCGCGGCGGCCTGCGTGCGTCGGTCGTCTACGATATTCGACCGCATCTCTGGGGCAAGCTTGTCGCCAACGCCGCCATCAACGCCGTCAGCGCATTGCTCGACTGCGAAGCCGGCGCGATCGTGCGCGATCCCAACGCGGCACGCCTCTCCGAAGCCCTGGCAGAAGAAGCGGCAGCGGTCGCCGCGGCGCTTAAGATTAACCTGCCGTTCGCTAACCCCTGGCAGTACGTCACCGAGGTCATCGCGCTTGGCGCCGACGCCAAGACGTCGATGTCGTTCGACCTGGAAGCCGGGCATCAAACCGAAATCGATCACATCAACGGTGCGGTCGTCGCCGCCGGTCGCCGCGTCGCCGTGCCCACCCCCTACAACGACACGATGGTGCGCTTAATCAAAGCCCGCGAATCGCTGCGCGTCCCGGCGAAGTCCTAGAGCCGCAGCCTCTAAAAATGCGTCCCGCTATACTGAAAGTGAAGGAGAGGGTCAGGTCAATGCTTCGTTCAGTCATCATGTTTTCAGCGCTCTTCGCGATGGCGTCGGCAACCCTGGCTGCTCAGACAAAGACGACGCCAAGCGTATCTCCGTTGCCCGAGGTGAGCAGTGTGACGGCGCAGGCAAAGGCGATGTATGCCGCTATTCTTCACAATGCGGTCGATCGAACGCATCTTTCGCCGACTCTCAACGACGCTATGGCGCCATCGGTCGTGACGACCATTGCTGCGCAATTGAACGCAATCGGCACGCCGGACTGGGAGTACGTCGGCGGCGTAAGTACGGCGAACGGGCCAATCTACGTGTACCATCTCACGTACCCTGGTGGAGCAGCCTTGTACTTCAACTTTGGTGCGAGTCCGAACAGCACCATCTTCGCGCTCTCCATCACAGCCGGCAGGCCGCCCGGGATTCCAGCACCGCCGCCGACACCAGACGCCCTCAACGCCACGCTGTCGAACCTGCGGAGCCTTCCGGGCTCCGTTTCGTTTCTAGTGATCGCTAATGGACATGCGTTAGAGTCCTACCACGCGGATGACGCTTTAGCGGTAGGTTCGACGTTTAAACTGGCGGTTCTCAACGCGCTGCTCGGCGAGGTCAAGCACGGCCACCGGCATTGGGCGGACGTCGTCTATCTCAAACCTTCGTGGAAGAGCCTTCCCAGCGGTGTCTACCAGACGTGGCCGGACGGAACCGCGCTAACAGTGCAAACTCTCGCCACGGAGATGATTTCCGTCAGCGATAACACGGCCGCTGATGCGCTCGCCGACATCGTCGGCGAGAGGGCCATCGCGCCGTTTGCGGGCCGAAACGAACCATTTCTCACGACGCGAGACGTGTTCATTCTCAAGTCATCGGAGGGCACGGATCTACGGCAGCGCTACATTCGCGGAAGGGTGGGCCAGCGGAGAGATATTCTGGATCGAGTAGCGCGCATGCCGCTACCATCCCTAAGCAACCTCGATACCGATCCGGGACTCGCGACGATCGAGTGGCACTATACGAATCGCGATCTCTGCCGGCTCATGTCGACCGTTCAGGGGCTTGCGCTTATGAGCATTAATCCTGGCGGTATCAACACCTCCGACTGGAAGCGCGTCGCGTTCAAAGGCGGGTCGGATTGGGGAGTCGTGAGCATAACAACGTGGCTCGTCAGCAACAACGGCACGACGTATTGCGTGAGCGCTACGGAGAACGATACCACCGCGCCAGTCAGTGAGCTGCGGTTCGCCCAACTGTACGACGCTTTGGTAAGCCAGTTGCCACACTAGGCATCGAGAGGTCAAGCTAAATTTGGGGTTTGAGTTGGAGGAGGCGGATGCTGCCGTTGTGGGCTTCGATGTCGATGCCGTGCGTGCTGGGCGTACCGACGTTGCCGTCGATCGTTTCGGCTAACCCTCTTGAGGTTCCGCGCAAAAGGAAATCGGTGAAGATCGTGCCGCGATCGGTGTGCATGCGGATATGGAAGTTGGCCGTGGCGTTGATCCAGACTTCGACGTCGCCGAGCTGGGAACCAAAGTGCAGCGTGCCGGGCCAGTCGGTCGATCCCATGTACACGGTGACGTTGCCGTTCCCCGCCGACGCCTGCGCGTAGCCTTCGACCATGACCTTGACGTTGCCGTCGTCCGCATGCGCGTTGGCGACGCCGGTAATATCCGTGACGTTTACGTCGCCTTGCTGCGACGACGCGTCCAGGGTGACTCCGTCGGGGATGCGCACTAGAACGTCGCCGGTATCGGCGGCCGGACGCGACGTCACCGAGAGCGATTTGGGACCGTGCGCGATCTGCAGCAGGGTCGACATCGTTTGGTCCGAGGATGCGATCGTATATTTGTCCGGCGCATCGCCGACCTTGGGCTTATAGGCGTCGAGTTGGCCGGCACCCAGGTGCACCGTCATGTGCGAACCCGGCGCCAGCGTGCCGCTCGACGACGTCGTCGCGTCGGCGCCGCATGCCGCTAAAGCCAACACGAGAAGAAGAAGCCCCGAACGTTTCACGGTTCGATAAGTGCGGCACGGCGACGCCGTATTCCCGGTCATCGATTCTTCTCGCGATCCCGCGGGTGGGCGTCTTCGTAACTGCGGCGCATGTGTTCCATCGAGACATTGGTGTAGATCTGCGTGGTCGAGAGGCTCTCGTGGCCCAGCAGTTCCTTGATCGTCACGATGTCGGCGCCGTTTTCCAGCAGATGCGTGGCAAACGAATGGCGCATGACGTGCGGCGTCACGTGTTTGGTCAAGCCAGAGAGCGCGGCGAAGTCTCGGAAGATCACCCATGCCTGCCGGTGCGAGAGCCGCGTCTTGCGCTTGGAGAGAAAAAGCGCCTCGTCGCTGGATCGCTGGCGCACCCCAAGGTAGGCCCGGATCGCGTCGGCGGCGGCTTGGTTGAGAAAGACGG
>DATCDS010000098.1:0-10766 GCA_036510515.1 Vulcanimicrobiaceae bacterium | reverse complement strand
GTCGACGCCGGGGCCGGCGCGCTCGATCCACGGCGCGCGGATGAAGACCGCGGGAAACGGCGCGTCGCCCAGCACGGGAATCGGCAGTTCGACTTCGGCGGAATCGTTCTGACGGCCAAACGCATTGCGGCGTACGGTGATGTCGATCAGATCGAGCGTGGGCTGTTCCATGTCTGCAACGTCGTGCGCGACGACGATCATGCCCATGCACGTTCCCCAAAGCGGCATTCCCGCGCGCACGCGCGCGACGATCGGCTCGCGCATCGCAAAACGATCGATCAGCTTCGCGACGGTCGTCGACTCGCCGCCGGGCACGATCAGCGCATCGACCCTCTCCAACTCGGCGCGCGTCTTCACCGCGAGGGCCCCGGCGCCGGCGCGCTCTAACGCGATGACGTGTTCGATCACGTCGCCTTGCAGGGCGAGAACCCCGACCAGCACGATGGAACTAGTTCCCGCGCGAGGCCATCAGTTCGGAAGCCGGCAGTTTACGCAGATCCAACCCGGGCATCGCTTCGTTCAAACCCAACGACTTCGATGCCGCAACCACGACGGCCGGATCGTTGAAGTGCGTCGTCGCGTCGACGATCGCTTTGGCGAACAGCGCGGGCTTCTTCGACTTGAAGATGCCGCTGCCGACGAAAATCCCTTGTGCTCCCAACTGCATCATCAACGCGGCGTCGGCCGGCGTCGAAACGCCGCCGGCACAAAAGAGCACGACGGGCAGTTGGCCGGTCGTCGCGATTTCCTTCACCGTTTCCAGCGGGGCTCCCAGATCGCGCGCGCGCGCGACCAGCTCTTCTTTGGGCACCGAGGCAAGTTCGCGGATCGAATCGGTAATCGAGCGAATGTGGCGCACGGCTTCGACGATGTTGCCGCTGCCGGCTTCGCCCTTGCTGCGAATCATGGCCGCGCCTTCGGCGATGCGACGCAGCGCCTCGCCCAGATCGCGCGCGCCGCAGACGAACGGCGTCGTGAACGGATGTTTGTCGCAGTGATACTTGTCGTCGGCGGGCGTGAGCACTTCGGACTCATCGATGAAGTCGACGCCCAACTCTTGGAGCGCTTGGGCTTCGACGAAGTGACCGATCCGGCACTTGGCCATCACCGGGATGGTGACGACGTCCATGATCGACCGCACGAGTTCGAGGCTCGACATGCGCGCGACGCCACCATCGGCACGAATGTCCGATGGAATGCGCTCGAGCGCCATGACGGCGACCGCGCCGGCCTCCTGCGCGACGACGGCCTGCTCGGGCGTTACGACGTCCATGATGACGCCGCCCTTGAGCATTTGCGCCAGCCCGCGCTTGACGGTGGGTGTGCCCTTCTCTTCCACGACGATCTCCCTACATTGAACTTGGTGTCTCTATCGTATCAGGGATACCCAATGGAGACATTAGGGATGCAGCATGGCTTTTGGGGGAGCCGGGCTGGGGCCCGGTACGGTGTCTTGCGGGCGGGGCGCCGGCGTCACGTCGGACTGCGGAACCAGGTGCTGGTCGCTGGGTGCGGTGGTCGGCAGCGGTGCCAGGCGACGCCAAATCGGAATCGCCATGTTCGGGGTGGGGGTGGCCACGACGACGACCGGCCTGGGCGAGGGCGTGGGCCTGGGCGTGGGCACCACTGCGGGCGGCACTCGCGGATCGGGGAATCGCGGATCGGGGGCGGCCGCCAAGGCCTCGGGTTGAGTCCAGTTCGGACCGTACGCCGCGCTCGAGGGCGCGGGGTTGGGCGTGATGGCCACCGGCACGGTGGCCTCGCTCTGCCCGACGGCGTTGCGCAACACGTTCTGCCCCATGGATTCGCCCAAGACGATCGCCAGAAGCAACACGAGCACGCCCGCTGCCAGCACGAGCGTGGCAAAGCGTTTTGAAGGATCAAGCACGGCCCAGGATGTTTCGCCGCGCGGGCGGGGCCGGCTTTTTTGCATCGGTGGGCGCGGGGCGGGCGTGTCGATCGACCGATCGGCCGACCAGCTGCACCTCGACGAGGTCCCCCGCGGCCACGTGAACGCGCGCGGTGTGACCGCGAAACTCGATGACGGCGTTGCGCTCGGCATCCTCGAGATTGCAGACGAACAGCCGAACGTTGGCGTTCTCGTCCTCGAATGCGATCGCACCGACCTCCACCGGCGAAACGTTGACCTCGTCGCTCACATCGCGTCCGGCAAACACGCACGTATACGGCTCTTCGGCCGAGAGGGCGGCCATGTTTCCGTAGACGATCTTCTCGCGCAGGTCGATCACGTAGCTAAAGCGCTGACCGCCCCAATGCACGCGAGCTCCGGCAACCCACTTCCAACTCGCCGGCGCGCGCGGTTCGAGGTGCGGGCGACCGCTCGTGCGATAGCCGTTGAGTCCGCCGACGGTTTCGGCAACGCCCCATAGGTATTTCGCGCTGGTCCACGGCGACAGGTACATGCCGCGATTGGTCAGGGAGCCGCCATCGAACCATTCACCGAACTCCCCCGGCACGGTATTGCGCGCGCTTCCGCCTTCCATCGTCTCGTAGATCGCACTCAAGAAGCGCGTCGCTTCTTCGATCATCCCGTGGCGCGAAAGCGCCACGACGTACCACAACGTCAGATCGGGCCAGACGCCTCCCAGCAAACCGAAGCCGTAGGACGGGAAGTACCACGAATCTGCGGTCGATATCGTACGCAGTCCGATCGGCGTGACGAAATCGGATTCTCCCAGCCGCCGCAGGATGGCCGCGCGCTGCTCGGGCTCGGCGATCTCGAAGAGCACCGGGAACACTTCGTCGGCGGTGAAGTTATCCTGATAGTTCATCGCGTTGTCGTAGTTGAGAACGAATCCGTTGGTGTCGGCGTTGTAAAGGTAGCGCATCATCGCCTCGCGCATCGCTTTGGCCTCGGCCGAATAACGCTCCCAATGCGCGTTCTCGCCGACGACCGCGCACAGCATCGCGGCGGCCTCCAGCGCGAAGACGCCCTCGGCGTTGATCTCGGTAACGGCGCCGTCCAGCGTGTAGTTCGGAATGATGTTGCGCCAAGACGAGATTCCATACATGTCGACGCCCTTGGCATTGGCGAAGAGCAGGCCGTTGGCGTCGCGCTGGGTCAGCATGTAGTCCGCGACCTTGACGATCAGCGGCAGGCACAAGCGAACCCATGCGTCGTCGAGCGTCGAGTTGTAGTGGTGGAGCATGGCGATGAGGTGCAGCGGCGTATCGTCGTTGATGTTGAGATCGTAAGCCGTCTTGAACGCCGTCACGCCGCGCACGTACTCGATCATCAGCCCGCTGTCGTCGATAAAGCGGTTGAAGACTTCGAGCGCGTCGCGACTGAACTGCGGCATGAAGTAGTCGAAACCGTGCACGAACCACGACGTGTCGCGAGAGACGAGGATATCCGAGGGCGGCGAGTTGGTCGCCCCCCACCCGTGCGGATACTCCTTGACGATGCGCAGCATGTTGGCTTTGGCCCACACGATTCCGCGCGAGATCGTCGGCGAGGGCACCATAAAGCGCGCGTCGGACATCTTTTCCGAAAAATACCGCTGCGTGTCGTGCAGCGCCCGCGGGTCGCGCAAGAGTCGTTCGAGTTCGGGACGGACCTTGGCCGCCCCGTCGGAGTGGGCGATCACGGCCAGCCGTAGCGATTCGCGCGATCCGGGGGCGACCGCGATGCGATATTCGAACGCGCCGTAGATGCGGCGGCTTACCCACTCGGCTTGCTGGGGCGTCACCTCGTCGAGATGCTGCTCGGCGCGCAGGGTGCCGCGGCGCATGTTCTGCAGCAACGCTTGTTCGCGCAGCGAGACCACGGCTTCGTACGGCTCGCGCGATCCGCCCCACCAGCGCTCGTAGCCGCTCTCGTGATTTTTTGACGAGATCAGCGTTCCGTTAACGCGCGCTTCGACCTCGTGCTCGGGCTCGCCGTAGAATCGCTGCCCGACGAGCAGCGCCCAGGGAAACACCGAGATTTCGATGGCCTGCGACGTAGGATTGTAAAAGGTCAAGTCGACGACGAAGCTGACGCTTCGGTCGAACGTCGGTCCGTGCGGCACGTAGAACGCTTCGGAAACGTGCAGGCGATGTTCGAGCGTAAACTCGGAGATCTGCGCGTAGGGAAGAAACGTGAACTCACGGGTGACCTGGTGCGGGAAGAACGTCTGCGTTCCATCGAGCAATCGATACGCGATCTGATGCGTTCCGAAAACGATGCGATCGGTGTCCGCGTCCCACAACCCGCGCACGCCGGCCTTGGCCGTCGATTGCGCGAAGGACTTGAAGTTGCCCAGCAACATGCCGTACGGGGTTTCGCTCTCGGGGAGGACGTAGGCGCAAAACTCGTTATGCTGCGCGTCGTAGCTGGGCCTCATGCTCGGCTCTGTGTTTCCCCCAGGGGCGTCCGGCCCTTCGTCGGAAGCAAGAAACCCCACATGAGGACCGCACAACGCCTGCAGGCGCCCGCTAAGCTCAACCTGACGCTCGAGGTGCTCGAGCCACGCGCCGACGGCTATCACGGCGTACGCAGTCTGATGGTCCCGCTGGACCTCTGCGACGAGTTCGAGATTAGCCCGGCCGCCAATTTTCACTTCGAGTGCGATCGGCCGTCGCTGCGCGACGACAACCTCGCGCTCGCGGCCTTCGACGCGCTGGGCTCGCGTCCGAACGCTGCGATCACCTTGCGCAAGGCCATTCCCGTGCGGGCCGGCCTGGGCGGCGGGTCCAGCGATGCGGCCGCGGTGTTGCTCGCGGCCATGAGCGGATCGTTTGGACCCCCGGGGGACCGCGATTGGCTCGCGATCGCGCGTTCGCTCGGATCGGACGTGCCGTTTTTTCTGGCCGGGTCCGGAGCCTTAGTAGAAGGCACCGGGGAACGCGTTACCGCCGTCGGCGCGCTGCCGGACTGGCACGTGCTCGTCGTCAAGCCGCCGGTGGGCGTGAGCACGGCCGACGCCTACGCCCGCATCGACGCCGCGCAGCGACCCGCACGACCGCGCAATACGTCGGTAACGCTGCGCGCGTTGAACGCGCTGCAGCGCGGCGACTTCGACGCCATGAGCCACTGTCTGAGCAACGATTTTCAAGACGTCGTCGCCGCCGCCGAGCCGGCGGTCGCACGAGCTCTTGCCGCGCTCGCCGAGGCCGGCGCCGCCGCACCGTTGTTGGCCGGCTCCGGCGCGTGCGTCTTCGCGCTGACGCGCACGGCGGCGCAACGCGACGAGATTTCCGCGCGCCTGCAGTTGCCCGACGAGTTCGCTCGACTCGCAACGCGGTTTCGTCAAGCCGCGGCCTGGCGCGGCAGCGTGCCCGCGTGACGCCGATGGTCACGATCGTTCTGGCCGGCGGGCCGCCCGACGACGTCGCGGCGCTCGAACCAGGCGCGCCCAATAAGGCGTTCGTGCGCGTCGCCGGATCGACGCTGGCCGCGCGCGCGATCGCGGGTTTGCGGCAGGCGCCCTCGGTCGGACGCATCATCGCCGTGGCGCCGGCCGGCTCGCACGACCATCCCGCGCTAGCCGGTTCCGACGAGCGGCGCAACGACGGCATCAAGATTCGCGAGAGCCTGCGCAACGGATTGGCCGGGCTCCCGCCCGACGAGCTGGTACTGGTCGCCGCATCGGACATGCCGATTCTCACCGGAGACGCCGTCGAGGACTTCATCGAGCGGGCGCGTCGGCTCGATCCCGATATCGGCTACGGCTGTTTGGAGAAGCGCACGCATCTCGCGCTTTTCCCCGAGGTGCCGCACACCTGGGTGCGCCTGCGCGACGGCACGTTTTGCGGCGGCGGCTTGATCGTCATCAAACCCCGCGCCTTGACGGCCCTCGAGAACGTGATCGAGCGCTTGGGCGCCGCCCGCAAGAATCCGCTCGCGCTCGCCTCGCTGTTCGGTTGGCGCGTGCTCGCCAAGTTCGCGCTGGGCCGCCTATCCATCGCCGACGCCGAGAAACGCGCGAGCGCGATCTTGGGAGTCCAAGCCCGCGCGATCGTTTCGCCGTACGCCAACACCGCCGTCAACGTCGACCGAATAACCGACGTCGCCCTCGCCGAGAAACTCCTGGCGCAAGTGTCACGGCGAGCGTGACGCCCCATTCTATTTCCAGCGTTTGAAGAGGTCGTTGGGAATGCCGAACTGGTCCAGGGCTTTGCCGACGGTGTGGGCGACGATATCGTCGACGCTTTGGGGTTTGGCGTACATCGCCGGCATCGGCGGCAAGATCGTCGCACCGATCTCGGCCAGCTGCGTCAACGTGCGCAGATGCCCCAAGTGTAGCGGCGTTTCGCGTACGACCAGCACCAGCTTGCGCTTCTCTTTCAAACAGACGTCGGCAGCTCGCACGAGCAGGTTGGAGTTGAACGAATAGGCGATCGCGGCAGCGCTCTTCATCGAACAGGGAACCACCAGCATGCCGTCGGTCAAGAACGACCCCGACGACACGGCGGCCGCCAGATCATCGTCTCGATAGACGACATCGGCAAGCGCTTCGAAGGCCTCGCCGTCCAGATCGGTCTCCAACGAGATCGTCGTGCGGGCCGCGTCGGTCAGGATCAGATGGACTTCGATGCCGCCGATCGCACGCAACGCTTGGAGCGCCATGTATCCATATGCACTGCCGCTGGCGCCGCTTATGCCGATCACGATTCGTCGCATCTTCGCGCGATTCGACGACCCGGCAGGGGCGCCTGGTCGCGCACGAAAACCAAGCTCGACCCATGCACCTCGTCCCGCACGCCGCCGCCTTCGTCGCCGATGCACTCGCTTGGAGCCGCGACGCAGACGAAGCGCGCGTCCGTCGCTTGCTCCGATCGCCGCGCTCCGGCGTGGCGCACGACGTTGCGGCCGCGTACTCCGTCGTCGGGGCGCGTTTCGGTTCGCTCCTGGATGCCATCGGCCGCGAGCGCTTGGCCTTACCCGCCCCCGATCGTGATGCCGCGCTAGGATTCGCTCGCAACCTCGAGCGCTTACGGACGGTCGCGTCGCAAGGAACGCCCGACGAGGCGTTGGAGCGGCTTGTCGAAGAGGCGTTTCCCAACGTGCCGGAGGGCGTTCCCGCAAGTTCGGCGGGCGCAAACGATGCGATCGCCTTGACCCAACCGCAGAGCGCCGAGCCGGGAACCGGAATGCGCGCTCGACAGAAGCATTTCAGCGCGTCCTCGCTCAACGCGTACGCCGAATGTCCGCGCAAGTGGTTCTATCGCTATTCGTGCGGCGCGATCGAAGATGCGGGCTCGTCCGCATCCTTCTACGGCACGGCCTTCCACGCGGCGCTGGAGTATTTTCACGAAACGTTCCCGCGCCCGGACCCCGGCGATGCAGCGGTCATGCTCGAACGAATCGCGCGCGACGTCGCCCGCGCCTTCGAGGCGCACCGAGCGGATTTCGAGACGCACGTCGAGTTCGTCTTGCAGCTGCGTCGGGCGCAGCGTACGGCACGCCGTTACGTCGCCTGGCTGGTCGCACGCGCCAAGCGTTCGCCGTTCACGGTCATCGGCCGCGAGCTGCCCGCCGCGCTCCAGATCGAAGGGTTCGACTTCATCGGGTTCATCGATCGTTTGGACCGCGACGACGCGACCGGCGGCGTGACCGTCATCGACTACAAGACCGGTTCGATCGCCGCCAGCGCTCAGGAATATCGCGAGAAGGTCCGGAGTTTTTCGGACTTTCAATTGCCGTTCTACTATTGGGCGCGCGAGGCGGCCGGGGACCGCGTCGCAACCTTAGCGCTCGTGCCGCTCAAAGACGCCCTGCTCGACGTTCGTCCGATCGAACTCGAGGTCGTGCCGTTGGGGAGCGAGCCCAAGCGACGCAACGGCGACGCCTACGGAACGATCGGCATCGGCGACCTGGAACGGGCGCGCGCAAAGATGGCGCAGATCTGTCGCGAGCTGACCGACGAATCGATTACCCATTTTCCCGTCACCGACGATCCTTCGGCATGCACGTATTGCGCCTACGCCGACGCCTGCAACGATCGCCCCGCCGCGCTTGAGGAGAAGTTCGGGCGATGAGCGCGCCCTGCACGGCGATCGCCGGCGCGGCCGGAACCGGCAAGACGCAGGAACTGCTCGCGCGCCTGGCCGCAGCCCGCACCGGTGCGTCGCAAGCACCCCTGCTGCTAGCGCCCAGCGCCAGCTCGGTCGCGGTTTTGCGCGAACGGCTGGGGGCGCAGCGCGATGTCGACCCGATGACCTTCGGCGACTTTGCGATCTCGCTGATCCGCGCGTTCGAATCGACCCAGGCGCACGCCGTCGCGCAGATCGTCGACGAGGTCGCGACCCAGGCGCTCTTCTTCGAGGTCGCCGAACCGCTGCTATCGCTGGCGTGGCCGGAGTTCGCCGACGGCTCCCTGGAGCCCGAGGTACCGGGCTTACGCATGCCGCGACGGTTTCTTGAGGCCGCTTTCCGCCTGATCTGCAAGTTGCGCGATGCGCGTATCTCTCCGGAAGCCTTCCTGCAAACCGCGCACGTCGGTGCGACCTCTTTTTATTCCAAGCCGCCCAATCTCGCGTCGCCGGACCTGTTGTATTACACGAAGGACGTTTACCGCGATTCGCTCGACGCCGATGCCGCGGAACTCGTGCGGCAGTTTCGCAACGAAACGCATTTAGCTAAAATCCTGGCAAAACTGTATCGCGGCTACGTCGACGCACAAGCGCGTCTGGGTTTGCTCGCGCCGCGGGACGCGGTCGCTCAAGCGACGGACCTCTTGACCGGCGATGCGGCATTTCGCGCCGCGCGGCGCGACGATTTCTCGGCGGCCTTCGTCGATGAGGCGCAGGACCTAACGCTCGGCGAAATCGGATTGCTGACCGCGCTGTTCGGGCCCGAGCTCGACGGCGTGACGTTGGCGGGAGACCCCGACGCAGCGACGGCCACGTTTCGCGGCGCGCGTCCCGACCGCGCGTTCGGCGTGGCCAAGGAACGCGTCGCGCTGGAAACGCGCCGACGCGGGCCCGCAACGCTCGATCTCCATCGCGCCGACAGCCAGGCCGACGAGGCGCGCTTCATCGCCGATACGATCGCGGCGCGTTTGCGCGACGGAACCCCCGCGCGGGAGATCGCCGTGCTGTTTCGTTCGGCGCGCGCCGTCGGCATCTACGTAGAAGCCCTGCTCGCGCGTAACGTCCCCGTGCAGATCGCCGGCGACGCCAACCTCTACGAAGATCCTCGCGCCCTCGACGCGCTCGCACTGCTTTGGAACGTTCACGATCCGTTTCGCCACGACTTCGTTTTGCGCACGCTCTGCGCGCCGGCGATGGCCCTCTCCGACACTTCGCTGGTAACGCTGTGCGGCGAGCCGCCCGACGCCCAGGCGCTCCTGTTTCTCGATGACGAGGTTCCCGGCCAAGCGCGCGCGTCGCGGTTCGATCCCAAGCGCGACTTGCGCTTGGGTTGGAACGTGCTGCGCGGCGACGCCGACGCACATCTTTCAGCGACGGCGCGCGAACGCGTCGAACGCTTCCGGCGTCTGCGTGCCGGCTGGCTTGAGGTCTCGAAGCACCTGCCCCTTCCCGATCTCGCGCGAGTGGTCTGGAGCGAGGGGCTCGCGAGCCTGGGCGGCTCGCAAACCGCGCGCGGCCTGACGCAAACGCTGGTGCTGCAACGCCTGCTCGGCGCCATCGAGGCATTCGCGCGGCGCGAGCCAGAGGGGCGTCTGGGAGATTTCTTGGCCGATGTCGAGCTGCGCGCGCAGAGCGATCTCGAGTCGTGCGAACCCGTCGCCGATGCCGACGCGGTCTTGCTGGCGTCGGTCGATGCGGTACGCGGCCGAGCCTTCGACCACGTCGTGGTGCCCAACGCCCGGCCCGGCGCCTTTCCGCGCTGGTACGTCCCGGATTCGTTCTTGTACAGCCCGAGCTTGGGGATGGTGGCCAAGGATAACGTCGGCGACGCAAGGGCCGCGCGCACCGCCAAATTCTCGTTCTACCTCTATAAGACCAAGGCGCGCGAGCGGTACAACGAAGAGGAGCGTCGCGCGTTTACCTACGCGATGCGGCGCGCACGCGTCTCGGTCTTGGTCACGGCGTTCGGCCGCCCAACCCGAGGCGCGACCGCGCCGGAGTTTCTCGAAGGGCTCCGAACGGCGCGCTAGGAGCCTGTCGGACTTGGGCCGTTTTTGGATTCAAGTGCGGTTTTTGTTCGGAGGCGAGGCGCGAAGAAGGAGCGAAGCCGCGGCTTCGTGACTGATGAGCAACGAAGCATTCGGGGAAAAGCGCCTTGAAGACGGAAACGTGCCCAAGTCCGACAAGCTCCTAGTGAGCCTTCGTCTGGTAGAACTCAACGCGAAAGAATTCGGCACGCGCGTGCTGCCCGAGAGTGCCGGCTTGTGGGCTGGGCGCCGAGACCTTGCAACCTACATACGCCAAACCACCGAGATCGCCGGATCCGCATACGGATCGCGCTCCTATCGCACGCTGGGATGTTTTGACGGCGATACGTTGGTGGCATCGTGCAAACGCTACGAACGAACCGTGCGATACAAGGGGAAGCGTCTGCGCGCGGTCGGCCTGGGAGCGGTCTTCACCCGGCCAGAACTGCGCGGACGCGGCTATGCTAGCGCGATGCTGGCCACGATCTGCGATCGAGGACGCGCCGCCGGCGACGACATCGCCTATCTTTTCTCCGATATCAAGCCGGCGTTCTACGCGACGCTGGGTTTCATCGAACTGCCGTCACGCCAGATTTCCTTGCGCGCCGACGGCCTCTCCGACGAACGCGTCGCGGCGTCCCCCATCGAAGCGCGCGATTGGCCGGCTATCCAGCGCTGCTACGGCGCGTTGGACGCCACCCG
>DATCDS010000097.1:0-21858 GCA_036510515.1 Vulcanimicrobiaceae bacterium | reverse complement strand
AAGCACCCAGAGCGAACCGTCGGGAGCGGCGGCGGCAGAACTTGCCGCACCGGGAATCTGCGTCCAATTCAAACCCTGAATCGCGCTCTGCGGCCGAACGTTCATGACGCTCGAAGGAAGAATCGCGGTCTTGGCCATCGGCGCGAGACTGAGGGATCCCGGCGAGATCGACGTGGGCGTGGCCATCTGCGGGGTGGTGCGTGGGCCGGACGAAAGTCCGGAACACGCGCTCGCCAATACCAAGCCGAAAAGCGCAACAATGACGAGACGCAAAGTCTTCATAATCCAGCTCCGTTCCCCGCGAAAGCGACCCTATTGCGGCTTCAAGCGTGGTCCGGGTTGACCTTCCGATCCGCCAGCGCCGGCTCGCTCAATCAGTGCGCCACGCACCGCCCGGCGCCGATCCAGAAACGCGCACCCGCGGCATACGGGAACGTCGTTACGACGTGCAGATTCGCTTTTTGTAGTATGCGCAGATCGCATTATTTTTGGCGCGCAATACGCGCATGCAGCGTAGTTTTGATACTACATAAGGCCCCTCAAACGTCCGGTTCCGGCGCGAGGACGCGGGGATTCTTCGCCCCGCGGCGGGCAGAGTCATCACATAAAAGGCTGTTCGGTTATCCGGGGCCACCGCTGAGGTCACCTCTCTTCTTCGGCAGCGGTACTCGGTCGCGGTATCGCCTGGATAGGAGCACCTTGGGCCTGCAGGTAGCTATCGATGTCCTGCGGCGTCTGACCTTGGGTTCTCAGATTTACGCTCCAATCGAGGCTGCCGCCAGGTTCATAGACTCCAAATGCGCCGGACTCTGGATCATACACCCCATAGTTTCCATCATTTCTAGCAAATATACGCAAGCTCGACTCAGGGAGCCCGGTAACTGCGCGCTCGAAGATGTCATCAAGGTAACGCTTTCGTTCACGCGTTTTCGCTTTCAAGACATCCCAGGGAGGCGGAATTGAACTATTCTTATCACAGGTTAAGAGCACTATTCCAATGTTGAGTAATTGCCTTTGAGGATCCCAATCATTTGGTTTTGGTTTGAGTTTCATTCCGAATACGGGCCACGGGCAGCCCGCGTTGATCCATTTCTCACGCCAATCCGCATAGGAGTACCCATGTAAATCATCGTTGACGCCGAATTCAAAGAGACAGCATCCGCACATGTCTCCTGTCAGGAGAGGTCGTTTCATTGCAGGGAACTCGAAACCGCAAACGGGGCAGTACCTCTCAATCATTGTTGTGGCCTACATATGCTTTCATGCCGCCGAGTGCGAAGCTCGCAACGAGGATCGTCGCGACTGCCGCGGAGAAAAAACAAGCGTTTCGTGGCTGAGGAACGTTAGCGAGGGCCCGTTCGGTTCCTTCCGCATGAAACCACCGCGGCCGTCAATTGACTCGTCCATCCGGCGGTAGGGCGATGCGCTTCCGGCCGCTAAAGCGCGGGAGCATGCTCGCTCTCGCGGCGTCGCTGGCTCTAGCGCCGGCGGCGCAAGCCCAACCATCGTCCAGTCCCACGCCGCCGGTGGCCGCCGGCGTCGTGGCGTTTCCGTGCGCGGTCGCGCTGCCGCTGTCCCAGGATTGGGGTCAGGTCTGCACTTTCGCGGCTGCCAATGCGGCGCTGGGGCCGGCGTCCGATCATCGCGTCGTCTTTTTCGGCGACTCGATTACCGAGCTGTGGATCCAGCGCGACCCGACGCTCTTTACCGACGATATCCTGGATCGCGGCATCAGCGGTCAGACGACGTCGCAGATGCTGGTGCGATTTCGCGAGGACGTCATCGCGCTGCATCCGGCGATCGTGCAGATCATGGCCGGGACTAACGACATCGCGGGAAACACGGGGCCCACGACGCTCGCGCAGATTCAAGGGAACGTCGCAACGATGGCCGAGCAGGCGCGAACGCACGGTATCACGGTGATCTTGGCCTCCATCCCCCCAGCCGATGCGTACTTCTGGCAACCGTCAATCGATCCGCGTCCGTCGATACTCGCGTTGAACGCTTGGATGGAAGAGTACGCGCGCCGCAACGGGCTCGTCTACGCCGACTATTGGAGCGCGCTGAGCGACGATCGCGGCGCTTTCAAACCACGCCTCAGTCTGGACGGTGCGCATCCGAGCATTGCGGGATACGCCGCCATGCGTCCCGCGGCAGACGCAGCGCTCGCGCGAGCCATGGCTCTGCGCAGGGGTCGTCAATCGTCGAAACCGGCGTCGCTTCCATCGGCGTAGTGAATCTGTTCGATCCCTAGGGTGAAGCGTTTGGGCCGCCCGGCGGCCCTGCCGAGCTAGGAGAGCGCGGGATGCCGTTATGGCGCGAATCGAATCCACGCCCGATCGTGGTCGTAGTCGAACCACCATTCAAAGACGTGAAGCAGCTGGTTTCCGAAGATGCCGTTGAGCGGGATGTCCAGGTTGTTGGGATCGGCGATCTCGATTTGCGCCTCCGGGCCATTGACGCGAACGCCGCCGAACGAGAGGGATTCGATCGTGCCGTCCGAGAGTTTCACCGACCCTTCGAGGTACGTCGACGTGAGGGCCGGACCGTCGGCGCTGAGGTGGACGCTGGCTCCGGCGAGCTGTTGGAAGTTGGTCGTGACGACGATCCAATAGGACCCCGTATCGATGGCGAACCGCCCCGCGGTCAGCGATCCGATCGACGCGGTCGCTAATGGCATTCCTTCGCGCATATCTAGCGGGATCGATCGCGCGTCCGAGGGCGGAACGAAGCGTGCGTACGAAATGAGTTGCATTTGCTGATGGCGATAGTCGATGTGCACGATGTGTCCGGTAAAAAACTCGTTGCCGAGAATCCCCGCATCTCCGCCGCCGAAGAGGTCGACGGTCTGGATTGGAGCGTCGCGCGCGATCGCGCCGCCGACTTCGATCGTGTTGGCGATTGCGTGTCCCAGTACCGGATGCAGACCCAGGCGTACGGCGGCGCCGATATCCATTAACGTCTGCGTGGTTCCCGTGTCGATGCGAAAGCGCATCGCGCGGCCGTTCACGCGCACGGGCGCATAAATAGACGCTTGAGAAAAGGTCGCCGAAACGTCGGCCGTTCCGGCGGCCGGCAAGACGAATTGCGCGGAAACGCTCGGCGGAATCGCGACGTCATCGCGCGAGACCGGCATTTGGGAAATGTCGAGTATGCTGGCTTCTGCGTCGCCACCGGCGCCGCTGATGTCCCAACGGGCCGGGAAGAGGCGGCCCGCGCGCGAGGCGATGCCGGCGAATCGGTAGGTGACCGCACGTGAGCCTTCGCGCGTCACTTCGCGCACGATCGTTCCGGCCGTCGAGTCGATGTAGTACCAATGCGGAATGTCCGCGGGGGTATGGCACGAGAGGATCCAGAGCAAACGCCCCTCCTCGCGCGCCTGTCCGGCGGCCGCGCAATCGGAGAGATCGAATCCCAGGACGCTGGATGGCCAGCGATCGAGATCGTCGCCCTGGACGTCGGCATCGACGATCCGTACGACACCGGCGGGGGTGCGGCGCCACCGAACGCCGTCCGCCCTGCCCGATTCATAGGTCGATCCATCGATCGTCGTCGTCAAGCGAAAATCGCCACCGCGGACGAGCGCGGTCGTTTCGAGCGCCGTATCCTTGGCATTGAGGTGAATGTGGATGACGTATTGCGTCCCCGCGAGCGTGGGCTGACGTAACGCCAACTCCATCGTCGGAAGCGATGCGGTCGTAGGGACGATATCGCCGGGCGCCCAGGATCGCACATTTGCGGCCGGCGAACCGATCGAGGCCGCAAGGGCGAGGGCTAGCACGTCGTTCCTTTCGGCAGAGAAAACCGGATGGCCCCGCGAAAGCCATCGGCGACGACCACTCAGGAGGGCCTTACTTTGGCATCACGCAAACGATTTGTTGCACTTGCGGCCGCGTCGGTGAGCGCGCTGATCGCAGCCCCGGCGCTCGGGCAGACGACGGCCGCCCCCGCACCGGCACCATCGCCGTCGCCATCGGTGGCATCCATGTCCAGAGTGTCCGACGCCGCACGCGCGCTCGCATTGCAGATGCGCGGTTTCGATCCGAACTTAACCGACGGCGAGGTCGACGCGATCGCGCACGGCATCGATGGCAACCTCAAGATCGGCGCGGCCATCAATCGTAAGGGCCGCGTGCTCAAGAATTGGAACGAGCCCGTCACCCGCTTCGAGGTGCAGAAATGACCGACGATCAAATCGCATTTTCCGACGCCGTCGCGCTGGGCAAGATGATCGCTTCAAGAAAGATCTCGTCGCTCGAACTGACCAACTTATACCTGGCGCGTTTGGAGAAATACGGAAGCACGTACGGCGCCGTCGTGACGATCATGCACGATCGCGCGCGTCGCGAAGCCAAGGAATCCGACGCGGAGCTCGCGGCCGGCCGGGTGCGAGGACCGCTGCACGGCGTTCCCTACGGCGTCAAAGATCTGCTCGCGGCCGTGGGGGCACCGACGACCTGGGGCGCGGCGCCGTATCGCAACCAAGTCTTCGACTACGACGGGACCGTCGTGAAGAAGCTGCGCGTCGCCGGCGCGGTCTTGCTCGCAAAACTGGCGATGGTCGAACTGGCCGGCGGCTTTGGTTACAACGATGCCGATGCGTCCTTTACCGGGCCGGGGCGAACGCCGTGGGACCGGAATTTTTGGAGCGGCGGATCCTCGAGCGGACCCGGCGCCAGCGCTGCGGCCGGATTGGTGGGATTCGCGATCGGCTCTGAAACCAATGGGTCGATCATGAATCCGTCGGGCGCTTGCGGCGCGACCGGGTTGCGCCCGACGTATGGCCGCGTCAGCCGCCACGGCGCGATGGCGTTGATGTGGACGTCGGACAAACTCGGACCGATCTGCCGCTCCGCGCGCGATGCCGAAACGGTCCTGCGTGCGATTGCCGGGCACGACGTCAACGATCCGACGTCGGTCGACGCACCGTTTCCGGCGATCCGCGGCCGCCGTCCCAAGGTCGGCGTGCTCAAGAACGGCGCGTCCGGTTCGATGCCGGCCGTCGTGAAGAACTACGAAGCGTCGCTCGCGGTCCTCAAAGAATATTGCGATGTCGTGGAAGACGTCGCGCTTCCGCGCGGGCCATATGGCGCGGTCTTCGAAGCGATTTTCAACGGTGAGTGCGCCGCGGCGTTTCGCGATCTGATCGAAAGTGGACGCGCACGCGAGTTGCAATCCAAAGACGATCGCTTGGGCGGTTATCAGGTGTACGGTTCGCTGGCGGTCGATTACGTCGACGGCATGCGGCGTCGCGCGCTGCTCAACGCGCAAGTCGTGCGCGCCTTCGAAGGCTACGACGCGATCGTCTACCCGAACGCGCCCACGATCGCCATCCCGATCGGCACGCCGTTCGATAAGGCCTATCCGCAATATTCGGGCGGCCCCGAGATGGGCAGTCCGGGCAACTTGGCGGGCTTGCCATCGATTGCCGTGCCCAATGGCTTCGGGGATCACCACTTGCCGACGAGTTTGGCCTTCATGGGACGTGGTTGGGGCGAGTTCCAATTAACTGCGATCGCTAAAGGGTACCAGGCTCGCACCGCATTCCATACCCAGCATCCGACGCTCGTGGTTGCCCAGTAGAGCCGGCGATAGCCGCCGCCAAAATGTGGGAATAGGAGCAGGGTACTTGTCCTCTTGAGGTGACCCATGCGACTACTCCTGATTTTCCAGGCGCTAGCGCTCGCAGCGGTGGCAATAGCGGTCCCGCCACCTGCGTCCGCCCAAGTCTTCATCGGAATCTCGGTCTCGACGGCGCCTCCGGCGCTGCCCTATTACGATCAACCGATGTTGGATCAACCCAACGAGATCTGGCAGCCAGGTTATTGGCAATGGAGTCCCGAGGGTTACTATTGGGTGCCGGGCACGTGGGTTGAAGCGCCGGATCCGGGACTGCTGTGGACGCCGGGGTATTGGGCCTTTAGCGACGGGTTGTTCTATTGGCAGCCCGGCTATTGGGCGCAAGACGTCGGATACTACGGCGGCGTGAATTACGGCTTCGGCTACTACGGGAACGGCTACGTTGGCGGATCGTGGTCCGGCCGGAACTTTCGCTACAACACCGCCGTCTCGCGCGTGGACCCCAGGCGCGTTCGCTACCGCTACTCCAATCGGAACGTCATGTCCAGAAACACCAACCGCGTTTCCTACAACGGCGGCCGCGGAGGCCTGAGGGCTCGTCCGACCGCTCGACAATTATCCATCAGGCGAGAGCGTCACTTCCCGATGACCTCCACGCAGATCCAACACGTGAACGCGGCGCGTGGGAACCGCAACTACCTCGCGAGCGTGAATCACGGCCGCCCAACCAACGCCGCGGTCGCCCGCCCGCTGCGGATCGCCCCCGCACGTACCGGCCAGCAACGCATGCAAACGCAACGCGCCGCGCAACAGCGGACGCAGCAACAGCACGTGCAACAGCAGCGGGTGCAGCAACAGCGCGTGCAACAGCAGCGGGTGCAGCAACAACGCGTGCAGCAGCAGCACGTGCAACAGCAACGCGTGCAGCAAGTGCAGCAGCAGCGGGTGCAGCAGCAGCGCGTGCAGCAAGTGCAGCAGCAGCGCGTGCAGCAACAGCGCGTGCAGCAAGTGCAGCAGCAGCGGGTGCAGCAACAGCGCGTGCGGCAAGTGCAGCAGCAGCGGGTGCAGCAACAGCGCGTGCAGCAGCACGCGCAGCCGCATCCCCGGCACACGTAGCCTCCTGCCCGGGGCAGCCGTCGCCGGCTGCCCCGGGCGAAGACGATAGGGAACGCTTGGCGCCTAAAGTTTCCTCGTCATACTTGGAGAGCGGCGCGCGTTAGGGCAGCAGCGCGCTCTCGAGCGATTCCGCGAACGCTTCGATATCGGTTTCCCGCGTGGCGTGTGAGGTCATCCAGCGAACTTCGGGCGCGGCCTCGTCCAAAACGTAAAAGTAAAACTCGGATTGCAGGCGCGCGATCGCCGAACGGTCCAGCGTGGCGAAGACCGCGTTGATTTCGACCGGACGCGTGATCGTTACGCCCTCGATGACGCCGACGCGCTTGGCCAGCAGCGCGGCCATCGCGTTGGCGTGCGCTGCATAGCGGCGCCAGCGCTCGTCTTCGAGCAGCGCGTCGAATTGCGCCGCAATGTAGCGCATCTTCGATGCGAGTTGGGTGGTCTGCTTGCGCGCGAACTCGGCGCTGCCGCCATGCTGCGACGGATCGAAGAAGATCACCGCCTCGCCGAACATCAAGCCGTTCTTGGTTCCTCCAAGGGTCAAAATGTCGACGCCCAGGTCGCGCGTCGCAGCGCGTAACCCAAGATGCTGGGCGGCCGCGGCGTTGGCGATGCGGGCACCGTCCACGTGCATGATCCACCCGCGATCGTGTGCGAACCGCGAGAGCGCCTCGATTTCGCCGGGCGTATAGAGCGTGCCGAACTCGGTGGCTTGCGAGATCGAAACGACCCGCGGCTGCGCATGATGCGCGTCGGGCTTGATGGCGGCCATTGGGGACAAATCGTCGGGCCGCAGCTTGCCGTCGGGGGTGTCGATCGTAAGGACCTTGCATCCGGAGAAACGTTCTAGGGCGCCGCATTCGTCGACGTTGAGATGCGCGCTCGACGGTGCGATAACGGCCTGGTAGGGCCGCAGCACGGCGCTCAGGGCCAGAACGTTGGCACCGGTCCCGTTAAACGCGAACAGCACCTCGGCGTCCTCGCCGAACTCGCGGCGTATCCGCGCGATCGCGGCTTGCGTGTAGGGATCGTGGCCGTAGCCGACCGCGTCCCCATCGTTCGCCGCGAGCAGCGCCTCCACGATCTCGGGCGCGACCGGCGCGTTATTGTCGCTGGCAAAGGTTCGATGCATCTCGCGCTCTGCTTACTGCGCGCTGGGGAATCCTTCCGGCGCGTCGCCCCCGGCAGGGTGCGTCCGGCGCGTGTGAAACAACCGAACGACTATTTCTTTTCAGGAGGAGCGATGTTTCAGCGTTCTCTCGTTGTCATTTTTCTATTCTCGGCCGTCGCGATCGCGCCGGCCATGGGCGCGACGCCCTCGCCCGCGGCTAGTGCCTCGGCCGCGGCACAAGCTCCGGTCGCCTACTCGACCTGGTCCGCGGGGGCCACGATGCAGCCCGGCCTGATCCCGATCGCGATGAAAGCCGGCGCGCCGTACTTGGTGTTGTCGGGCGCGCAACTGGGCGCCGATTTCATCGAGTCGTCGGTGCCCTCGACGGGCTTGGGCGGCTTCGGTCCCGCCGCCGGCGAGCCGTACGTTGCGCCGGCACGATTGTTCCGCTTCGAACGCGCCGGCGACAAGGTCGTGCTGCGCTGGCCCAATACGTTCGCGCAGGTCAACGCGACGACCGCGCAGGGCTTGGCCGTTCGCGAATCGCTCCCTAACTCGGTCTTGGCCGTCGTTCCTATCGTCGCGGCCGACCCCGATGGAACCGTCGTTATTTCCGCCGCACCCTTCTTAGGCGACGTCGCCGATTTTCAAGCCGTCTTCGATCAATCGATTCGTAACCCGGCGCACGGCTACCATCTGGATCCAACGCGCGCGTTTTTTACCTCGACCAAAGCGTTTCCCGACAACGACGTCTTGGAAGTGAGTCAAACCTGGGCGAGCGCCTCGCCCGATACGATCGACAACGCGCCCGATCCCCGCAGCTTGGAAATCGGAATCACCTATAACATCGTCGCCGCTCCCAACGACGGGTACGTGCCGCGCATCGCCGATCCGCGCGTCGGCTTCTTCGAACAGACGGTGCTCGACTTCCAAAACGATCTGGCGACGCCGCGCAACGTCAACTACGTGACGCGCTGGAACTTCGCGCCCGAACATCCGGGCCAACCCTCCAATGCGACGCGTCCGTTGGTTCTCTACCTCGACAACGACATGCCCACGCAGTATCGAGAGACGGTCAAACAGGCGCTCTTGACGTGGAATAGCGCGCTGTCCAAACTCGGCATCCT
The DNA here is from genome assembly GCA_036510515.1 of Vulcanimicrobiaceae bacterium. GTDB lineage: Bacteria > Vulcanimicrobiota > Vulcanimicrobiia > Vulcanimicrobiales > Vulcanimicrobiaceae > JALYSX01. Next base: position 12,924 of record DATCDS010000097.1, on the reverse strand, counting down.
CAATGCGATCCAAGTCAATCAGCAACCCGACGATCCCGCGTGGGATCCCCAAGACATCCGCCACAATATGGTGCGCTGGATCGACACGACGTCGCCGCAATACGGGGCCGAAGCGCTCATCATCGACGATCCGCGCACCGGCGAAGAGATCAACGTCGGCGTCAACGTCGACGCGATCGAAGGCTCGGCGTTGCGGTACTTCCACTACGTCGTCGCGCCGGTCCGCGGCATTCCCGACACCAAAGCCAACGAGAACGCCTTCGAGCAGACCTATCTCCGCAGCGTCGTGCTGCACGAATCCGGGCACGATCTAGGGCTGCAGCACAACTTCATCGGTTCGATGGCCTATACGGCCAAAGACCTGCAGAATACGGCCTTCACGCACAAGTACGGCGTCGGAACGTCGGTGATGGAATACGCGCCGATCAATCTGTGGCCCAAGGGAACGCCGCAGGGCGACTACGTGCAACTGGTGTTGGGCCCATACGACTACTACGCCCTTCGCTACGGCTACGGATACGTTCCGGGGGCCAAGTCCTCGGGGGACGAACTCCCGACCTTGCGGCGTTGGGCGTCGCGCTGGGCCGATCCGACCTACCGCTTCGCCTCGGACGAAGACGCGTCGTTCAACTTCGGACACGCGATCGATCCGCGGGTTCAGCAGGACGATCTAACCAACGATCCGGTCGGCTGGTGCGCGGTGCAGACCAAGATGTTCCATAACAGTCTCAACGCGATCGACAAATCGTTCCCGCAATACGGCCAATCGTACGACGAAGCGCGTCGCGCGTTCGGCTCGCAAGAGGCGCAATACGCGCGCTGCGCGACGATGGCCGCGCACGTCATCGGGGGCGAGTATCTCTCGCGCTCGAACAAGGGCGATCCGGGTGCCGTGCCGCCGTTCTCGGCGGTACCGCGCAGCCTGGACCTGCGGGCGTGGCATCAACTCGCAACCGGCTTGTTCTCCGACGCGGCCTGGACGTTTAACCCGAAGGTCTTGCGGCTGTTGAGCTACTCCGAGGTCAGCTCGCTGACCGGCGGCGGCAGTTGGGCGTACGATCCGACGCCGCGACACGACGTTTCGCCGGCCGCCTTGGCCGCCGCCGCGCAAAACGGCGTACTCAACGAGCTGTTCGCCCCGCTGACCCTCGCGCGCATCGACGATCTCTCAACCAAGTACGGAACGAATGCCACGATGTCGCTCGCCGATCTTTTCGATTGGTCCAACGCATCGATCTTCGGCGACGTGCGCGGCGGCGATGCGAAGGACGGCGTCGTACGTCGTAACCTGCAGGTGGCGTTTGCCAAACGGTTGGCGGCGATGTGGATCGCGCCGACGACGGGCACGCCCAGCGACGCGAGCGCGTTTGCGCGGCAATCGTTGGCGCAGCTGCAACACGACGCGAACGTTGCGCTGGGACGCACGGGCTTAGACGAGCAGGCGCGCGCGCATCTGAGCGCGTTGTCGGCAATAGCCGCGCAAGCCCTGGAGGCACGCGCTTCGATTAACTAGCGTGATGAATTGCCGTTGCCGGAGGGTTCGGGGCAGGGCGCGAGCGTGGTGAACCCTCCGCGAGAAGTGTGCGCCATGACGTACTGCACCGGCGCCGGCTCGGCGGCGCGCAGCGCCGGCGGCGGAAACTCAAAGAGCACCGGCTGGTCGGGATGCTGGAACGGATCGCCGGCTTCGTCCTTGTAACGCCACGGATAGTCGAGGTCGACTTGCTGGTGGCTGCCGTCGGGATAATGCACCGAGAGCGCGATGTCGTCGTAGATATAGAAGCCTGTGGCGGCATCGTAGCGCGGCGTTCCGCTGTCTTCGATGAAGTCGACTTCGCCGCATGGCTCGTCTGCCGGAGCGGCGCCGCCGGTGCCCGTACCGATGCCGCTTTCGCCGGTGCCGGCCCCCCCGTTTCCCACGCTACCGGCGGCCGCCGACTTGGCTTTTTGCGAGAGTTCGACGGGGCGCGCGGCGACGCGCTTGATGGGCGAAACCCGCGACGATCGAGCGGGCGCGATCTTGTGCGGCACGATGCGGCGTTTTGCGATAACTTTGGGCCGCGGGGGCGGAGGCGGCGTGCGCGGAGGCGGCGTCGGGCTGACGTGGGCGATCAGCGCGATTCGCGCGGTCACCTGCACCTCGTGCGGCGCGGGCCGGCTGCCGGGAAACAACGCGGCACCGATTTCGATCAACGCGATTGCGAGCGCGAACGAAACGATCGCACGCCGGCGGTCGTCTTCGAAGAAAAAGCCGAGCCATCCGCGTCGGGACGACTCGGCCGAATGACGTCCTATGAGACGATCCCCGCGCTTACCCCGGGTTCACGCCGTAGGTTTGGTAGTACCATTTTGTGAATTGGTCGTCCGTGGGATAGTAGCCATACTTGTGATAGAACCAGTCGCGATACGCACTCTGGCGACGCACGACTTCTTTTTGTTCGGCGCGTTTGGCGCGGACCTTATGGTTGTAATTCGTGACGAGCACCGCCGCGGCGGCGCCCAGCAACAGGATGTTTCGAGCGGCGGCCGCACCGTTGGCAAACGCCGGCGCCGCGCAGCCCATCGCCAACGCAAGGGTCATGGCGCCGGCAACTAGTTTCCGTTTCATAATCGGTCCTTTCCGAGCCGTCCCGGGGCAACCCGATGGGCGAAGAGGCACGCCGAGCGGTTCCACGGAATCCTCGCCCCGTGGATATCGAGAGCCTGATTCGAGCCATCCCGGATTTTCCGATTCCCGGGATCCTTTTCCGTGACATTACCCCGTTGCTCAAGGATAAGCAAGGGTTTCGCGCGGCGATCGACCTGTTCGTCGATCGCTACAAGGACCGCGGCATCGACTACGTGGTCGGCATCGAAGCCCGCGGCTATATGATCGGCGCGCCGCTGGCCTACGCGATCGGCGCGGGGTTCGTTCCCGTTCGCAAGCCGGGCAAGCTGCCGTACAGTAAGTTGTCGGAATCTTACGCGTTGGAATATGGAACCAATTCGCTGGAGATTCACGCCGACGCGCTGGGGCACGGCGAAAAGGTGCTCGTGGTCGACGATCTTCTCGCCACCGGCGGAACCGCCGCCGCAACGCGACGCTTGCTCGAACGTTTGGGCGCAAAGGTCGAAGGCTTCGCCTTTCTCATCGGCCTCGAAGCGCTCAACGGCCGCGCCGCCCTCCCCGGCGTTGACGTCGAAACCTTCATCACCTACTGACATGCGCGCGGCGATGATGCTGGCGGCGCTCGCGTTGCTGCTCGCGGTATCCGGCGGACCGGCGATCGCGCGGCCGCATCCGGCGCCCGCGGCGACCCCCGCGCCCTTGCCTCCCGAGGACCCGGCGATCTCCAAGATCGCGTTCGGACAGTTTCTGGCCTGGCAGATCGGCAAGGTCGATCGTAGCCGCTATACCGATGCCGTCGACGCGCTGATGACCCCGGACACCATCGCCGCAGCCGCCCAAGACCTCGTGTCGCTGGGCGCCCTTCAACGCGTGGTCTGGAAGGGCCCCAGCGTCGCCCAGGGCGTGCCTGCAGGCAGCAAGACCTATCTCTATCAGGTGATCTGCTCTGACGGGCAGGTCTACATGCAGTTCTCCATCGGACCCAACGGCAAGCTGGCCAGCATGGTTTTCCGCAAGACGCTCTTGGAGATCGGGACGCCCTCGGACTAGCGACTCTGGACCCTGGGGCGCGCGATGTGGCATGATAGAGGGTATATCTCATGACGATCGCGGAGCTGGTAGCGAAGGTTCAATCGTACGACCCGTCACTCGACGGGTCGTGGCTTACCCGCGTCTACGACGTCGCTCAGACCGCCCACGAAGGCCAGCGCCGGGTTTCGGGCGAGTCCTACATCGAGCATCCGCTGGCCGTGGCCGCGATCCTTGCCGAACTGGAGATGGACCGTCAGACCATCGCCGCGGCGTTGCTTCACGACGTGGTCGAAGATACGTCGCTCACCAGCGAAGAGGTCGCCGCGCTGTTTGGCGACGAGATCGCCAACTTGGTCGATGGGGTGACCAAGCTCACGCGTATTCCATACCAATCCAAAGAGGACGCGCAGGTCGAAAACCTCCGCAAGATGTTTATGGCGATGGCCAAAGACATCCGCGTCATCATCATCAAGCTAGCCGACCGTTTGCACAACATGCGCACGTTGGGTTCGCTGCCGGCGGCCAAACAAAAGGCCATCGCGCGCGAGACGCTGGACATCTACGCGCCGATCGCACATCGCTTGGGCATCTGGAAGATCAAGTGGGATATCGAAGATCTCTGCTTGCGCTACCTGGATCCGGAACCGTATCGCGAGATCGTCGAAGCGGTCAACAAGACGCGCGTCGAACGCGAAGCCGACGTCGCGACGGTCATCGGATCGCTCAATCACGAGTTCGACACGCTGGGCGTCAACGCCGAGATTCAAGGACGCCCCAAACACTTCTTTTCGATTTACTCAAAACTCAAAAAAGGCCGCGACTTCTCGACGATTTACGATCTGACCGCGATCCGCATCATCGTCGATTCGGTGAAGGATTGCTACGCGGCGTTGGGCGCGGTGCACGCGCTGTGGACCCCGCTGCCGGGGCGCTTCAAAGACTACATTGCAATGCCCAAGCCGAACATGTATCAGTCGTTGCATACCACGGTCGTTGGACCCAACGGCGATCCTCTGGAAATTCAGATCCGCACGTGGGAGATGCATCGTACCAGCGAGTACGGCATCGCCGCGCATTGGCGCTACAAAGAAGGCGGCAAAGCCGATCGCTTCGAGAACAAGCTGTCGTGGCTGCGCGCGCTGTTGGAATGGCAGAAGGACATGCGCGATTCCCGCGCGTTCATGGAAAACCTCAAACTGGATCTGTTCGATTCCCAGGCGTTCGTCTTCTCGCCACGCGGCGACGTGTTCAGCATGCCGGCCGGCGGCACGCCGCTGGACTTCGCGTACGCCGTGCATACCGACGTCGGCAATCATTGCGTCGGTGCGAAGGTCAACGGGCGTATCGTTCCGCTGGATTCCTTGCTGGACAACGGCGACATCTGCGAGATCTTGGTCAACAAGTCGTCGGGGCATCCGTCGCTGGATTGGCTCTCGATCGTCAAGACCGGCAGCGCCAAACATAAGATCAAACAGTGGTTTCGTAAGGAGCGTCGCGGGGAGAACGTGACGGCCGGTCTGCACGCCGTCGAGCAAGAGGTCGTGCGCATGCACCTGCGCGCCGAGGTCGTGCGCGGCGAGACGATCGAACGGGTCGCGCACCGCATGAACTTCGCGTCGGCCGAAGACCTGTTTGCGGCTATCGGCTTCGGCGATGCGTCGGCGCAGGCCGCCGCCAACCGCATTCGCGAAGAACTCAAGATCGACAACGTGGTCGAGATCACGCGCGCGACGCGGACGCCGGCACGTCGACCGGCCAGGAAGTCCAGCGGCATCCGCATCGCCGGCGTCGACGACGTGCTGGTACGGCTCTCCAAGTGCTGCAGCCCGGTGCCGGGCGATCCGATCATGGGCTACGTCACGATCGGCCGCGGCGTGAGCGTCCACCGCGCCGATTGCCCCAACGTTGCGTACATGAATGCGACGCCCGAGCGTGTGTTGCAGGCGACCTGGGACAGCCAAACCGATATCACGCATGCCGTCGACATCGAGATCGAGGCCGGCGACCGGCCCGCGCTGCTGCAAGATATCATGGCGGTCGTTTCGGAATGCAAGACGCAGGTCAGCTCGGTGACCGCGCGCGTCAAACGCGATCGCAGCGCGGTCACCAGCCTGACCGTGCAGATCACCGATCTGGATCACCTGCACAAATTGCTGACCAAACTCGGGAATCTCAAGGACGTGCGTCAGGTCTATCGCGTCACCAAACGCGATAAGACCGCCGGCTTGGGGCAATAGTATCTCCTGGCTAGCGACCGATGCGGCGCTGTTCGGCGTCTCGCTGGCGGCCGGTGCGATCAATAGCGTCGCCGGCGGCGGCAGCATGTTCACGTTTCCGGCGCTGATCCTTGCGGGCGTGCCCGCGATATCGGCCAACGCCACGAACAACACCGCGATGTGGGTGGGCACGCTGGGATCGGCCAGCGGCTATCGCCGCGAGTTGCGCCCGTATCTGCGCCGCATGAGCCCTTCGATCGTCCTGAGTTTGATCGGCGCGCTGATGGGATCGATCCTGCTCCTGCGCACGCCCGGCGCGTTTTTCGAGCGGATGGTGCCGTGGTTGCTCCTGTTTGTGATGTCGGTCTTTATCGCCAGCCCCTATCTGCAGCGCGGCGCGCGATCGACGGGCGACCACGTCCACGATCCCTGGCAGCTAGCGCTGCAGTTCTGCGTCGCGCTCTACGGCGGCTATTTCGGCGCGGGCATCGGCTACTTGATGCTCGCCCTGCTGGCGTTTTCGGGCTTACCCGACATGCACGCGATGAACGCGATCAAGAACCTCCTGGCCGCGTGCATCAACGGTATCGCGATCGTGCCGTTTGCCATCGCGCACGTGATCGATTGGCCGCTGGCGATCCTCATGGCCGTCGCAGCCATCCTGGGCGGCTACTTCGGATCGCATTTCGGACGCCGGCTACCATCGCGCGCCGTGCGCGGCTTCGTCATCGTCGCGGGCACCGCGATGACCGCCTGGTTTTTCCTACGAACCTTTGCTTAGTGCGCGGGGAGGGGTTCGGGTTCGGGGGGAACCGCTCTTTCTTGGGGTTTGCGCGATCCGTGGAAGCTGCCCATGCGCGGTTCGACGTGTTTGGCCGACCACAGGTAGAGCGTGGGCACGACGATCAGCGAGAGCATCGTCGAAACGAGCAAACCGCCGATGACGACCGTGCCCAGCGGAGCCTGCGTTTCGCTGCCGGCTTCTAAGCCCAGGGCGATCGGCAGCATGCCGCCGATGGTTGCCAGCGTGGTCATCAAAATCGGCCGTAAGCGCAACGGGGCGGCGTGCAGGACGGCGTCGCGCGGCGACATACCGCGATCGCGCAATTGATTGGTGAATTCCACCACCAAGATCGCGTTTTTGACCACGATGCCCACGAGCATCAGCACCCCGATGAAGGCCGTTAAGCCGAAGGCGCGCTGGGTAAGGAACAGCGCCATCACGATGCCGGCCAGCGACAGCGGCACGGCCATCATGATAACCAGCGGGTGCACGATCGATTCGAACTGCGAAGCCAGCAGCATGTAGATCAGCAGGATCGCCAAGATCACGATCACGATCAAACTGCCGAAGGTGTCGCTCTGTTGGGTGACGGCTTGTCCGTACTGCCAGTGGTACCCGGCCGGCAACGGGATCGAGTTCATGATCGCCGTCGCCGCGGTGACGGCTTCGCCCAACGGAATGTTCAGGCCGGCATTGACGTTGATCTCACGCTGTTTGTTCTCGCGCGGAATCTCCGATGGCCCCTTTCCGAAGCTGATATCGGCGACTTCACCAAGCGGGACGGTCGGAAGCGTTTGTGTCGGCACGCTGCCGGCTACCGCTGTCGGCGCGCTGACCAACGCGTTCGACGTAAGCGACGGCGCCGAGATCGGGATGTTGAGCGCCTCGATCGACTGCAGCGAGCGCCGTTGATCGGCGGGCAACTGCACGACGATCGGGTACTGCGTGGCGTTGAGTTGCATGTACGACGCGATCGACCCGGCCGTGGCGGTATCGATGGTCTGGGCGACCGTGGTCGTGTCCAGACCCAACTGCGCGGCGCGTGCGCGATTCACCGAGATGTCCAGTTCGGGCTGCGAGTCGGTCACCGATGCGCTGGGCGGCTGCAATCCGGGAATCTGCTCGAGCAGAGGAATAGCCTTGTATTGCGCTAGGTTGTAGAGCGTGTTGATATTGGGGCCGTAGATCTGAATCTGCAGCGCGTCCTGACCGCGCGCGATGATGCTCTGCACGATATCGGTCGTACGACCGAAGGCGCGCAGGCCTGGAATCGGCGATCCATAGAGCTCTCGATAGCGTGCGGCGTCGGCGTTGGAGACGCTCTTCGCGCCGCGACCGCGCGCGCCGGCGCGATTGCCGGTTAGCGCGGCCTGCCAACGCGTCGTAAACGCCGCGGCCTGCGCGCTGGTGGTCGACGGCGGCATTTCGATCGACAGATTGGAACTATTGCTGCCGTCGCTGCCGACCTGCACGCCCAGGGCGACGACTTCGCCTTTGCCGGTCTTGGGATCGTAGCGGTCCTTGAGCATCCGCCGTTCGACGTCTTTGGTGACGGCGTCCATGACGTTGAGCGCGGTGCCCGTCGGCATCCGTAGATTGAAACGGATGAAATTGGAGTTGGATGCCGGGAAGAGTTCGGTCTGCACGAAACCGAGCTTTAGGAACAGCAGCGAGACGACGAAAATGGCGCCCGCGATGGACATCACCAGCCCGGGACGGTCGACGGCGTGGGACAACGTGCGCTTGTACCAGTCCGAGAAGCGATCGAAGCTGCGATCGAACCCCGCGACGAAGCGAGCGTAACCGCTCCTGCTCGTTCCCGACCCGTTGCCGTTGAGCGTAGCGTGCCCGGTATGTGCCGACGGGCGATTGCCCATCAGGACGGTCACGAGCATTGGAACCGTCGTCACGGCCACCAAGAACGAGAACGCGACCGCAGACATCACCATGATCGCAAACGGAGTGAACAGCAGGCCTTGCAATCCCGGAATCAGGACCAACGGTATGAAAACGGTGATGACGGTCGTCGACGATGCGAGCACGGCCGAGAAGATTTCGGCGGTCGCGTTTTCCGCGGCTTGCTTGACGTTCTGTCCCATCGCCATGTGACGAAAGATGTTCTCGATGACGACGATCGCGTCGTCGACGATCAACCCGACGGCCAGTGCCAAACCGCCTAACGTCATAATGTTGAGCGAATAGCCCAGCGTATAAGCCACGAACAGCGTGCCCAGGACCGAGATCGGCAACGAGATCGCGACGACCAATGTCGAGCGCCACGAGTGCAGGAAGAGGAAGATGATCAGAATCGCGAGCACCGCACCGTATATTGCCGTGTGTTCGAGTGCGTTGATCGCCTCTTGAATGAATCCGCGCTGGTCGAGGGTGATACCGAAGTTCATCCCCGGATAACGCTTCTGCACGTCGGCCATTTTCGCGTAGATGCCAACCGCAGTCGCCACGATGTTGGCGTTCGGTTGCGCGGTGATGGTGACGCCGACGGCCGGCGTACCGTTGAGTCGTTGGAACTCGCGTTGCTCTTGGTTCGAATCGCTGACCGAGGCCACATCGCTCAATCGAATCGGCGAGCCGTTCTTGGTGGCAACGACGATGTCGCCGACTTGCTGAGCGGATGTCAACAGCGCGGAGCTGCGGACCTGGTATTCCATGTTGCCCTGCTGGATGATACCGGCGGGCAGGTTGATGTTCTCGTTGGAGATGCGCGACGAGAGTTGCGCGAGCGTCAAACCATTGGCGGCCAACAGGTTGGAGTTGGGCTGCACCATGATGGCGCGATTTTGATCGCTGTTGACCGAGACCGAAGCGACGCCGGAGACCGAAGAAAATTCATCGGCGAGCACGTTGGTGTATAGGTCGCCCAAATCGCGTTGGGTCATGTTGGGGTCGGTAACGAACATGCGAACGACGGGCAAGGAGTTGGAATCGAACTTGGCGATCTGCGGTTGTTGTAGGTTGGGATCGTTGGGCAGCTGGCCGCGCACGCGATCGACTTGTTCTTGCACGTCGACGGCGGCGGTGTCGATGTTGGTGCCGTAATAGAACGTCGCCCGAACCTCGGTACTACCTTCGGCGCTCGTCGAGTCGATCAATTGGACGCCGCTGACCCGGCTGACCGCGTTTTCGATCGGTCGCGTGACCAGCGTTTCCATTTGTGCGGGGCCGACGTTGGGGTAGGAAACCGACACCGACACGACCGGCGGGGTGAAGCTGGGGAGCAGCGCGATGGGCAGCCGCGGAACGGCAAAGATGCCCAGGACCACGATCGCCAGGGCGATCATCGTCACGGCGACGCGGCGGTTTACGGCAAAGTGGGCAATCGGCATGCGTTAAACGGTAATACCCTTACGAGCGGTGACGTTCCCAGGTAGGGTAGGTTCGAGCCCTGGTATCCCCCTGAGAGCAAGCGGGCGCGGTCATTGCCGAGCCGGCCATGGTGTGATAGGGTCGTAAGGTTTTCCGCCGGGCAAATCCGGCGTACCCGTCTGCCCGCCGCGTGAGGTGGGCCACCCGCTTGCGGGTGTCCGTAGAGGGAACCCATGAACACCGAATACGAGATCACCTATATTTTGCGTCCGGGCCTTGAAGAGGCCGACGTCGATGCTCGCGCGGCCCAGTTCGCCGAGGTCATCACCAGCCGCGGCGGCGAGATCGTCGCCACCGAGAAGCTGGGTAAGAAGCGCCTGGCCTACGAGATCAACGACGTCCGCGAGGGCCATTACGTGGTCATGGGCTTCAAGACCGACGGGCCGACGTCCAAGGAGCTGGAGCGTCAGCTCAAACTGCACGAAGACGTCTTGCGTGCGCTGGTCGTTCGCCTCGAGAAGCGGATGCTGGTGCACATGGCGTGGCTGGCCGCGAACACGCCGCCGGCCCTGCCCGCATACGCGACGGCGGGACCGATGTCGGGACCCGGACCGGCGCCTGGACCGGCACCGGCACCAACGCCGGCACCAGCGCCGACCACCTAAATCGTTCACATGCGTGCCATACCCATGGCACGCGAACCCGTTAGGCTTTGATTAAAACGTTGTTGGCCGAGCGAAAGAGAGAGCAGCATGGCAGGTTCGTATAACCGCGTGATCCTGGTCGGGAACCTCACCCGCGACCCGGAGATTCGCTACACCCAATCGGGCAAGTCGGTGACCAAGTTCACGTTGGCCATCAACAACCCGCGCAATAAAGAAGAGACGACCTTCGTCGACATCGTCGCGTGGGATCGCCTGGGCGAAACCTGCAACACCTATCTCAAGAAGGGCCAGAGCACGCTGGTCGAAGGCCGCCTGGTCATTCGCAACTACGACGACAAGGACGGCAACAAACGCAAAGCCACCGAAGTCGTTATCGACAACATGCAGATGCTGTCATCGCGTCGCGACGGCGAAGGCGGCGGCTCCACGGGCGGCGGCGGCGACGATTTCGGCGCCAGCAGCTACGGCGGCGCATCGGGCGCTCCCGCCGGCAGCGCAGCCGGCCTCGGCGGAGACGACCTCGACGACGAGATTCCGTTCTGAAAATGAAGTCGGGATCAGATCCACGGGTCCTCTCGATGCTCGACATGATCGCGAATCAAGTCGGTGAAATTAGCCGCGATCTCGCGACATTAGGCTCGCAAATGGACGGCTTCCGCACGGAAATGTACGACTTCCGCGCGGAAATGTACGACTTCCGCGCTGAAACAAATGCAAATTTCGATCGAATCGGGCGTCGCGTCGATCACCACGAAACGCGGATCGAATCGCTGGAACACCGCGTAACAAGCATCGAGACATAGCCGGATTCCGCCAAGGCCCCAACCCGTGTCATGGTGGGCGTAGCGCCGCAGGCGCGAAGTCGAACCACCGAGAAACCCAAAAGCCCCGAGAGCAACCCCGGGGCTTTCTGCTAGCCAAACTGTCCGGCACGAGCGACCATCAGTATGACGCGGAGATTGTTTCTTCAAGGTACGCTAAATGAGCCGCCGATGTCTTCGGCTGCATTGTCGCAAACCTGTGGAACACGACGATGAAGAACACCCGTTCTTGTTTGTGTTTCGCGATCGCGATTTGAGGTGTTGGGCCAAGACGGCCCCGCATTTCATCATAACTAGCCCAAAACAGCAAAGAAGACGGCTTCGGCCGGTTTTGGCCCTGACCTAGGCGATGTCGCCAGGCGGAAGGATGCACTTCGATAAATAGTTCACCCCATGGGATGGGATGAAATCAGTGCGCTTGCCGCTATTGCCGGCACTCTCGTCGTGTTGGTCGGAGCCGTGGCTGCGATCGTGCAACTCAAACATTTGCGCCTGACGTACCAAATCGAGACATACGTAGATTTGATGGGGCGCCTGAACTCCCCAGAGATGGTGGCCGCCCGCGAGTACGTCGAAACCTGCGACTTTCACGACGCTACGTTGCTGGAGAAGGCGATGCGCGAAGGCATAGATCACCGAGTGCTGATGTACGGCGGGTTTTATCAAACGGTAGCACGGCTGATAAATCACGGGATCGCAGATCGTGATTTGTTCGCTCCAATTATCATGATGTCCCCGGACGTATGGAAGAAGCTCGGTCCGCTCGCATACGCATGGCGTGAACGCCATCCGAGTAATCCGCGATGGGCCGATTTCGAATACCTCGTTTTCGATGCCCTCAACAAGCGGCCATTCGATGTCCGCAGGTACAGTGCTCCGTTCAGAAAGCGCATTCAGCTCGAGAGCGCCTTCGAGGCTTGGCGCCTTGAGGCGCAGGAGTCGCTTGCGCCGTAGTTTGCAGTTAAGGTGAAAATGGAGCAGTTTTCGCCGAGTTAGGGCCCCCATTTTGGGGTCGTTTAAAGGCCGCGCTCCGGTAGGCGGCGCTCGATCATGTCGTGCAGGGCGGCGATACTACCGCGCAGATCGGCGATGCTACCGCGCAGATCGGCGATCGTAGTGTGGCCGGCGTCGCCGTCGAGCGCACTCAAGGCGGAGCCGACGCCGAGCGCGACCTCGTGCAGCGCTTCGATCTCGTCGGGCGCGTAGGCTTCGCCGCTCTCGCGCACGCCGCAGAGCACCACGCCGAGCAACCGCCCCCGCGCCACCATCGGTAAGGCGAGATCTCCCGCGAGCGTCGTCCTGTAGGCGTGTGGGTCGATCGGCGCGTGCGTTGCTTTGAGTGCGAGGATGGCCGCGTCGTCGGCATCGACCTCGGCGCTCGTCTCGCCGAAATGGCGGACGGCGCGATACGAACCGTCATCGTCGAGTAGGATCGCGACGGCAGTCGCATCGGTGTGTTCGCGAACGCATTCGA
>DATCDS010000096.1:0-2121 GCA_036510515.1 Vulcanimicrobiaceae bacterium | reverse complement strand
TGGGCCCCAACGACATCGACTGCTACGTCGTCGCCTCGGCGACCCCGGACTATTCGTTCCCGGCGACGGCGTGCATCACCGCATCGCGCCTGGGGGCCGTCGACAAAGCCGCCTTCGATATCGAAATCGCCTGCAGCGGATTTATCTATGGCTTGACGGTCGCGGGGAGCCTGGTTCGCAGCGGCGTCTACAAGCGCGTGATGCTCGTCGGTGCCGAAACGCTTTCCAAACTGATCGACATCAAGGAGCGCTCGACCGCTGTCCTGTTCGGCGACGGCGCGGGCGCGGTGATCCTAGAAGCCTCCGAAGAGAACTCGTTTCTGTCGTCCGAACTGGGTTCGGACGGAAGCCGTCCCGAACTGCTGCGCGTCCACGCGAGCGGTTCGCGGAAACGCGTCGACGCACAGGCGTTGGCCGACGGCGAGACGTTCATCCGTATGGACGGCAAGGAAGTTTTCAAGTTCGCGGTCACCAAGATGATCGATGCCACCGACGTCGCGCTGCGCAAAGCCAACCTCTCCAAGTCCGATGTGGACTGGCTGATTCCGCATCAGGCCAATCGCCGGATCATCGACGCCGCCGCCAAATATCTCGACATGCCGCCCGAAAAAGTCGTCGTCAACATCGAGGAGTACGGCAACACGTCGTCGGCCTCGATCCCAATGGCGCTCGAAGAAGCCGTCGAAGACGGGCGCATCAAGCCCGGGAACACGATCGTCTTCGTGGGCTTCGGCGCGGGGTTGTCGTGGGGCGCCGTGACCTGGCGCTGGTTAGCGTGAGCAAGCGCGCGCGCGTCGCGGCAATCTTCCCTGGCCAGGGTTCGCAACTCGTTGGGATGGGCGTCGACGTTGCGGCCAACGATGCTGGCGCCAAACGACTCTTCGAGCGCGCGGCCGGACTGCTTGGGTACGATTTGCTGGCGCTCGTATCCACCGGCTCCGACGAAGCGCTGCGCGAAACCAAGGTCAGCCAGCCGGCCATCTTCGTGACCAACGTCGCGCTCTACACCGCCGTCGGCGAGTTGCTGGCTCCCGTCGTAACCGCCGGGCATTCGTTCGGCGAGTTCTGCAGTTTGACGGTCTCGGGCGCGCTCTCGTTCGACGATGCGGTTCGGGTGGTCGATCAGCGCGGCCGCGCGATGCAGGCGGCGGCAGACGTCGTTCCGGGTGGCATGTCCGCGGTACTGGGTTTGGACGCCCAGACGATTCGCGACGTCGTGGCGACCGTGCGAGAAGGCACCGGCCTGCGCGTGCAGTTGGCAAATTTCAATTCGCCAACGCAGATCGTGATCAGCGGCGACCTCGAAGGCGTGCGGATAGCGGGCGAAGCGATGCTGGCCGCCGGAGCCAAACGCGTCGTCGCGCTCAACGTTTCGGGAGCCTGGCACAGCGCGCTGATGGAACCGGCGATCGACCGCTTTGCCCAGGCCGTTGCCGATGCGACGTTCGCTCTTCCGCGGTTCGATGTGATCGGCAACGTCGACGCCCAACCCTATCGCGATACCGCAACGATCGAACGCAACTTGGTTGCATCGATCACGGACGAAGTGCGTTGGCACGAGACCGCGGAGCGTCTGCTGTCGTACGATCTCGACTTGGTCGTCGAGTTCGGCGCGAGCCCGGTGCTGGGACCGTTGATGAAGCGCATGCCGGGAGCGCCCGACGCTACCAGCGTCGGCGACTTTGCGGGCGTGATCAAGCTGCGTGAGAAACTCGCCGCGCTACAAGGGGACGCCGTTGAGGTTTGATGGGAAGACCGCGCTGATCACCGGCGCGAGCCGCGGCATCGGGCGCGGCATCGCCGTCGAATTCGCGCGCCGCGGCGCCAACCTCGCGCTGGTGGGACGCGATCGCAGCTCGCTCGACGAGACGGTTGCCGCCTGCGTCAGCGCGCGCGCCGACGTCAAGGCCGCCGTGTTCGTTGCCGACGTGACCGACGCAGGAGCGGTCGACGGCTTCGTCGCGCAGACGCTGGCCGAATTCGGGCGGATCGACATCGCCGTGGCCGGTGCCGGTCAGTCGATCGACGGGCTGTTGCTGCGCCTCAAACCCGAGACGATCGACCAGTTGCTCGACGTCAACCTGAAATCGGCATTCTATCTCTGCGCGGCCGTGGCCAAGC
>DATCDS010000095.1:0-2452 GCA_036510515.1 Vulcanimicrobiaceae bacterium | reverse complement strand
GGCGAGCGTAGCGACCGAAGGGGAGCGGAGTCGAGCCACCGACGCAATGTTGGGGCGCGGTGGCTCGACTCCGGCGCCTTCGCGCCTACGCTCGCCATGACACACCGCCATGACACTGCAAGTGCATGGAGCACGGCGGCGAGGGTACCCCGACCGAGCGATTAACCAGGAAAAAAGCGAGGGCGGGGTACCCTCGCCCCCGATGCGGACTATCGTGCGATGCGGACCATCGTGCGATGCGGACTATCGCTCTTTGTCGATTACTTCGAAGAGGCGGTCGATTTCGGCGTCGGCGGTGTAGAAGTGGGCGCTGGCGCGGATGCCGCAGCCGGGGCGGTAGTCGACGAAGACGCGATTGGCGATCAAGGCCTTGCAGACGCGCTCGGAGCCGTCGAAGTCGATGCCGATCCAGCCGGTGCGTCGCGAGGGTTCGAGCGGCGTGTTGACCTTGAGGCCGCGTTCGAGCGCCATCTCGGCGATCTTGGTCGTAAGGCGAATGTTGTGCTCGCGAATCGCGGGCAGGCCGACTTGGCGAATCAGATCGTGACCGGGCTTGGCCACAACGTAGCCGGGAATCGTGGGCGTGCCGGTGCCGAAGCGATACATCGATTCGGCATACCGCATCGGCGCGGGTTCGAAGTCGAAGGGCTTGGCGTGGGCCATCCAGCCGGTCACGGCGGGGCGAAAACGCTCGAGTAGGGTGGGCTTGAGATAAAGCCAGCCGCAACCCGAACCGCCCATCAGCCATTTGTGCGAACCACCCGCGACCATGTCTAAATCCCACTGCGTGACGTCGTACGGATACACGCCCGTGGTTTGATAGGCATCGACGAACAACAGCGCGCCGACCTTGCGGCAATGAGCTTGAATCGCGCGAATGTCGGCCACGGCGCCCGAGACGTAGTAGGCGTGCGAGAGCGTGGCGATGGCGGTCTTCTCGGTGATGGCATCGCAGATGCGCTGGGTTGGGATCGTCCGCCCATCGTCCGACGGCACCACGCGCACCTTCGCACCAAAGCGTTCCCATTCGGTCCAGACGTAGGTCAGCGATGGGAACTGCAGCGCTTCGTAGACCACCTCGTTGCGCTCGCCCGAAAAATCCAGACAGGTGGCGATCGCGGCTTGAATTACCGAGACGTTAGGCGCGAGGAAGACGCTGCCGGGCGGCGCGCCCACGATCGCGCCGATGCCGTCGGCGATCTCGCCGATGCGCGGCAGCCAGCGCTCCCAGGCCTCGGGGCCGTCGCGCGCCCACTGCTGCCAATACTCGTCCAACGCGGCGCGCGCGCCTAGCGGCGCCGCGCTCATCGAGTGACTCACCAAGTAGGCCGACGTTTCCAGGATCGGAAACCGTTCGCGCAGCTGCGCTTGCGTCGCGATCATCCGTATCCGCCCGTGCCCAGATGCGTGCGTACGTCCCACAGCTCCGGAAAGATCTTTTGTCCGAGCGTGCCGGCGAGATACTCGACGCCCGACGAGCCGCCGGTGCCGTGCTTGAACCCGATCATGCGCTCGACCATGCGGATGTGGCGTCCGCGCCACAGCAGCAGGCGTTCGTCAAACTCGATCAGATCTTCGAGCAGCAGGTGTAGGTCGTAATGCGCGGTTTCGTCGGCGTAGATCGCCGCGAAGGTCGCGATCAGCGCGTCGGGCGTGTCGACCGCGAACCCGCGTCGCGCGAGCAGGGCCTTGACGCGATCGTAGAGCGAGGGCTCGCGCAACCGCCGTTCGAGCCGTTCGCGCTGCGGCGCGTCCATCTGCAAGTGCTGCAGAACGTCGGTTCGCCGAACGCCGCACGCGAACTCGATCTCGCGAAATTGCAAGGACTGAAAACCGCTCGCGGGGTTCAGGTGATCGCGAAATTGATTGAACTCCTGCGGCGTCATCGTTTCGAGGATGTCGACCTGCTGCTCGAGCAGTCGTTGGATCGTATGGATGCGGCGAAAATACTTGGCGACGCGCGGCAGATTGCCGCCGTCGATCGCGCCGGCGGTCGCGTCGAGCTCGTGAAGCAATTGCTTGAACCACAGCTCGTAGACCTGATGGATGACGATGAACAAGGTCTCATCGTGGCGCGGCGGATCCGACAGGGGATGCTGCAGGCCCAACAGCTCAGGCACCTTGAGATACGAGCCATAGGAAAGCTTCTGGGATTGAGAGGACACGTTGAGGGCTTACGGGGCTACGCGAGGTTTTCCTCGAAACGGCGGGAGTGCGCGTCTTGCTCTCCCTCGTCCTCGCGGGCTCGCTCTTGGCGGGTTGCCAGCACAAGCCCGCGGAGCCCGCGACCGCGGACCCCATCGCGTTCCCGTTGTACGACGGCAGCACGTTGATTGCCGTGCGGAACTTCACGCAGACGGTCGATACGTCCAAGCTCACGGCCGACACCGGCGTCTTTGCCACCGGCTCGGGGACCTACGCCGGGCACCAGGTCATCGCGGGCAGCGATGCA
>DATCDS010000094.1:0-44866 GCA_036510515.1 Vulcanimicrobiaceae bacterium | reverse complement strand
CGATCGAGCATAGTACGCCCGTTAGGTTCGGCACCCGCCGCCCCCGTTCATGGCAAGCGCGCAGGCGCCATGGCGCCTTCGGGTGAGGGGCTAGTGGCCGGTGAGGCGGAGTTTGGCGGTGGCGAAGTCGATGGCGACTTGCTCGCGGGCGTGGGCGGCGGCATCCGGGGCGTCTTTTTGACGCGCGGCGGCGTCGGCAAGCTCGGTGCGGGATGCGGCGACGTCGACGTCTTCGAAGCGTAGCGCCCGCTCCACCAGGATCGTTACGCCGTCGGGAAGCGCCTGAACGAAGCCCTCACCGGTCGCCATCTCCAGGCGCTTGACCGCGCCGTCGACGACCGTGTTGGCTCGCAAGATCCCCGGCTTGAGCGCGCCCAAGAACGGCGCGTGCTTTGGCAGGAAGCCTTCCTCGCCTTCGGTCGTGACCGCAATCACCAGCTCAGCGTCGCCTTCGAAGGCGACGCTGGTGGGCGTGATGAGTTTGAACGGCACGGTTGAAGACGCCACGATCTAGACCTTCGCGCCCATCTTCTCGGCGTTTTCGCGGACTTCGTCGATGCCGGCGGCGTAGAAGAACGCCTGCTCGGGAAGATCGTCCACCTTGCCGTCGAGCACTTCCTTAAACGACGCGATCGTATCGGAGAGCTTGACGTACTTGCCCGAACGTCCGGTGAACTGTTCGGCGACGAAGAACGGCTGGGAGAAGAAGCGTTGGATGCGGCGCGCGCGTCCGACCACGACTTTGTCGTCTTCGGAGAGTTCTTCCACGCCCAAGATCGCGATGATATCTTGCAGATCTTTGTAGCGCTGCAGCGTTTCTTGCACGCCGCGTGCGACCGCGTAGTGTTCGTCGCCGATGATCTGCGGATCGAGGATGCGCGAGGTCGACGCCAGCGGGTCGACGGCGGGATAGATACCCAACTCGGAGATCGGGCGCGAGAGCGCGGTGGTCGCATCCAAATGGGCGAACGTCACGGCGACGGCGGGGTCGGTGTAATCGTCGGCGGGCACGTAGACCGCTTGCACCGACGTGATCGAACCCTTGTTGGTCGAGGTGATGCGCTCTTCGAGCGATCCCATGTCCGTCGAAAGCGTCGGCTGATAGCCGACCGCCGACGGCATGCGGCCCATCAGCGCCGAGACTTCCGAGCCGGCTTGCAGATAGCGGAAGATGTTGTCCATGAACAGCAGCACGTCGGCGCCGAGCTCGTCTCGGAAATATTCGGCCATCGTGACGCCGGTCTGCGCGATGCGGAAACGCACGCCCGGCGGCTCGTCCATCTGACCGAAGACCAGCGTCGTCTGCGCGAGCACGCCCGACTCTTTCATCTCTTGCCACAAATCGTTGCCTTCGCGCGTGCGTTCGCCGACGCCGGTGAAGACCGAGAAGCCCTTGTGGACGTTGGCGATGTTGCGGATCAGCTCCTGAATCAGCACGGTCTTGCCGACGCCGGCGCCGCCGAACAAGCCGACCTTGCCGCCGCGCGTGTAGGGTGCCATTAAGTCGATGACCTTGATGCCGGTCTCGAACAGCTTGGGCGTGGGATCCTGATACTTGAACTCGGGCGCGGGCCGATGGATGGGCCACATCGCCGCAGCTTTGACCGGAGCGTCGGTGTCGATCGCCTTGCCGAGCACGTTGAAGATGCGTCCGAGCGTGCCTTCGCCGACCGGCACCATGATCGGTCCGCCCGTCGACGTCACCGGCGCGCCGCGCACCAAACCATCGGTGGCGCCCATTGCCAAGCAACGCACTTGGTTGTTGCCCAGTTCGTCCTGCACTTCGAGCGTCAGGTCGCGCGCCTGCATCGCCGTGCCGCCCAAATCGACGCCGCCGGCAGCGCCGGCCTGATTGCCTTTAGAGATCGCATCGTCGTTCACGCGAACGGTCAGCGCGTCGTTGATTTTTGGCAGGGTCTCGGCGGAGAACTCGATGTCCACGACGTTTCCGAGGACTTGAACGACTTTACCGGTGGCAGCCATATCTCTTCCTATCTTCCGTTGGTTTGCTATCGGCCCGCGAGCGCTTCGGCGCCGCCGACGATCTCGAGCAGTTCTTTGGTGATCGCGGCTTGGCGCGCGTTGTTCATGGAAATGGTTAGCTCGTCGATCAACTTGCCGGCGTTGTCCGTGGCGTTGCTCATCGCGAGCAGCTGCGCGGCGAAGAACGCCGCGTCGGTTTCGAGCATCGCCGAGAAAATCGTGAAATCGAGGTACTTGGGCAGCAGGCGCGAGAGCACGAACTCCGGCGACGGTGCGAACTCGACGGCACCCTTGGCAGTCTTTTCGACGGGCTTCTCGCTCGCCGCAGCGACGGCGGCCGCGCGCACGATCGGAACCAGGTCGCGCGCTTCGGGTTTTTGCGACAGCATCGAAATGAGTTTGGATGAGACCAGCACGATCTGGCCGATCTTGCCCGAAACGAAGTCGCCGCTCATCGTTGCCGATACATCGCGCGCGGTATCGAGCTTGGTAGGAACGTTGAGCGGCCAAGTCGCGTGGTCGGGTTGCCCCAACCGACGCACGGCGTTTCGACCTTTTATGCCGACGGTGTAAAACACCGCGTCGGGATGCTGCGCGCGATATTGCTCGGCCAGCCGGATCACGTTGGAGTTGAACGCGCCGGCCAACCCCTTATCGGCGGTCATCAACAACACGCCGACGGGCGCGCCGGGCTTGCCGGGCTTCATGAACGGATGGTCGACCGACGATACCGCGCCCATCAAGTCCGTCAGCATCTGCGAGAGCGCGTCGGCGTACGGACGTGCCTGCTTCTGGGCCATTTCGGCGCGGCGAATCTTGGCCGCGGCGACTTGTTTCATCGCCTTGGTGATTTGCTGCGTGTTCTTGAGCGACCGTATCCGGTCGCGCAGATCTTTGACCGACGGCATTAGAAGCTCTTGTTGTACTCCACCAGCGCCGCATCGAGTTGCTTCTTGGCGTCGTCGGAGAGCTGACCGCTCTGCGCGATGCCCTGCGCGACCGATGCGTACTTCTCGTGCAAGAAACTGATCGCGCCCTTGGCCCACTCTTGCAGGCGCGCGGTCGGAATGGCCTGGGCCGCACCGCTGGTTGCGGCGTAGAGCAACGCGACTTGATCTTCCACCGGCTGGGGCTGGTACTGCGGCTGTTTGAGCAACTCGGTGAGCATCGCGCCGCGCGCGAGCTGCTGCTGCGTGTTTTTGTCGAGATCGCTCGACAACTTCGCGAACGCCGCAAGGTCGCGATATTGCGCGAGCTCGAGCTTGAGTTGTCCAGCGACCGATTTCATCGCCTTGGTTTGGGCCGAACCGCCGACGCGCGAAACCGACAGGCCGACGTCGACGGCCGGGCGGATGCCTTGGAAGAACAGATCGGGGGTCAAATAGATCTGTCCGTCGGTGATCGAGATCACGTTGGTCGGGATGTACGCCGCGAAATCGCCGGCTTGGGTCTCGATGATCGGCAGCGCCGTCATCGAGCCGCCGCCCAGTTCGTCCGAGAGTTTGGCCGCGCGTTCGAGCAGACGCGAGTGCAAGAAGAACACGTCTCCCGGATAGGCTTCGCGGCCCGGCGGGCGACGCAGCAGCAGCGACATCTCGCGATAGGATTGCGCGTGTTTGGTGAGGTCGTCGAACACGATGAGGACGTCTTTGCCGCCGATCATCATCTCTTCGCCCATCGCGCAGCCGGCAAACGGCGCCAGCCAACGCAAGGCGGCGGCTTCGGCCGGACTGACCGCGACGATCGTCGTGTATTCCATCGCGCCCTTGGCTTCGAGGACTTGGCTCAGCGCGGCGACCGTGGAGTTCTTCTGGCCGATGGCCACGTAGATGCAGAAGACGTTGCGGCCTTTTTGATTGATGATCGTATCGATCGCGATGGCGGTCTTGCCGGTCGAGCGATCGCCGATGATCAGCTCGCGCTGCCCCTTGCCGATCGGAATCAGCGCGTCGATCGCACGAATGCCGGTTTGCAGCGGCTGTTTGACGCCTTGGCGCTGCACCACCGACGGCGCGGTGTTTTCGATCGTGCGGTACTTCTTGGTTTCGATCGGGCCCTTGCCGTCGATCGGCTGTCCGAGCGCATTGACCACGCGCCCTAACAGCGCGGGACCGACGGGCACCGACGCGATGCGCCCGGTGCGGCGCACGCGGTCGCCTTCTTTAATATCCTTATCGGACCCCAAGATGACGACGCCGACGTTGTCCTCTTCTAAGTTGAGGGCGACGCCCTGCAAGCCGTTGGCGAACTCCACCAGCTCCGAGGCACGAACGCCGCGCAGACCGTAGACGCGCGCCAAGTTGGCGCCCACCTCGATAACGGTCCCAACTTCGTCTTCTTGAATATCGCTGGTAAAGCTGGCGATCTGCTGTTTGAGCAGTCCCGCAATCTCGTCGGCATTAATCATGCTTGCTTCCTATCAGTTTTGCGCGAACAACGTGCGCGAGAGTTCTTCGAGTCGGCCGGCGACGGTGCCGTCGATGCGGCGGTCGCCCATCGTCACCCGCACGCCGCCGATCAACTCGGGATCGACCTGCTGGGTCACTTCAAAGGTTTTTCCGTAGATTTTTTCCAGCCGCGCCACCAGGTCGCGCAACTCGCCTTCGGCCAGCGGCTTGGCGGTCGCCACGGTCAGCGGCTCGATACCGCGCGAACGCCGTCCCAACGTGCGATACTGATTCACGAGTTCGCGCAGCAGAGGTTCGCGGTGCTTGCGCACGAGCAGCAGCATCGCGTGCAGGGCGATGACGTCGACCTTTCCGTTAAAGACCGCCGTCAGCGCACGTTCCTTTTCGTAGCGATCGACGATCGGCGCGGTGAAGTACGCCGCGGTCGTCGGGTCGGCGTAGATCGCATCGGCCAGTGCGGAGAGGTCCGCTCCGACCTTGGCGACTACGTCGCCTTCCTGCGCGAGCGAGAAGACCGCGGTCGCATACCGGCGCGCGAGCGTTTCGTTAGGCATTCTCGCGCTCCACCGAAGCGATGAAGCTGTCGATCAATTTGCTTTGAACCGCGGCGTCGACGCGCTGCGTCGCACGCGAACGGGCGATCTCCAGCGCTCGATCGAGCAGCTCGGTCCGCAACCGCTCGCGATCGACGGCGCGCGCGCGATCGAGTTCGCCCTCCGCGCTGTGCAAGGTACGCTCGCCGTCTTCGCGCGCGCGCGCCAACGCCTGGTCGCGCTCGAAGGCCGCAAGCTCGAGCGCTCGCCGCCGAATGGCGTCTGCGTCTCGTCCGGCTCCCTCGATCTCGGCTTGCAGCATCGTCATCACGGCCTGCGATTCCTCGAGATGGCGCTCGGTCTCGGCGATCTGCTTGTTTTCGGCTTCCTGCGCGACCTGGACGGCCGGCGAGATGAGCTTGTACCAAATCCAAACGAGGATGCCCGCGAACAGCAAAGCGGACACCAGTTGGCTGACGGTCGCGACCTTTTCATAAAAACTCATCGCGACGCTTCCGCAAACGTGCGGCCGACGACCAACTGCGCGAGGTCGCCGGCGTGGCGTTCCGCCTGGGCCAAAGCGGCATCGAACTCCGAGGCCGCCGTGGCTTGGGCCGCAGCGATCTGCGTTGCCGATTTGGCGTTGTATTGCGTGGCGATCTCCGCCGTTTCGTTGGAGACGTCCGCGCGGGTTTTCGACAACGTTATCTCAGCCTCACGTCGAGCGGCTTGGCGAACGGCTTCGGCCTGCGCGCGCAGCGTCGATGCTTCGTGCTGCAGGGCGTCGCGCCGAGCGACCAGCCCGTCCAGATATTCGCGCCGCTTGCCGACGGCCACGCCGACCGGACGCAAAAAGACCACGTTCAACACCGCGAAGAAAATCGCGAAGTTGATCAGCTGGATCCAGAACGTCCCGTCGAGTGAGAGAAACGACATTCGGCTTGACTAGTGACCCGTCGCGCTCAGGATCGTCGGAATCAGCGCCGGTACCTTCGCCACCACGAAGAACAGGTACAGCGCGAAGCCGAGGCCGATGATCGGAAACACTTCCAGGACGCCGACGCCCAGGAACATGAAAAACATGATGTTTCCGCGCGCTTCGGGCTGACGGGCGATCGATTCGACCGCCTTAGCAGCGACGTTGCCGTCGCCGATCGCCGAGCCGATCGCGGCGGCGGCGAGAATGATCGAAAAGCCGATGATACCGGCAACGACGATCCACAGTGAGGGTGACATAGGGCTCCTTAGTTGTAGCTAGTGTTCTTCTCCGACGGCCATCGAAAGATAGACGATCGTCAACAGTGTGAAGACGAACGCCTGAACCGTGCCGACGAAGAAGTTGAGAAACTGGATGAGGATCGGTACGAACGCCGCACCGATCGAGAGGTCGAACCAACCAATTTTGACGCCCGAGATGATGATCGAGGAGACGACGAAGAGCAAGACCTCGCCGACGAAGATGTTGAAAAATAGCCGCAACGCCATCGTTATGGGTCGCGCGAGTTCCTCGATAAGGTTGATGGGAAGCATGACCGCAAACGGCTTGGCCAAGTGTTTGTAGAATCCGAGGCCCGATTTTCGAATCGCTACGACCTGAATCATCACGAAGACCAGAACGGCATAGGCGGCCGCCGTGTTGAGGTCGGCCGTCGGCGCACCGCCATACGAGAAGCCGATGAGTTTCAACGGAATGAAGCCGACCTGATTTAGACAGAAGATGTAGATGAGCAGCGCGACGAAAAACGGCACGAATCGCTCGCCGCTGCGACCGAGGGTTCCGATCGACAGATCCGAGAGAAAGTTAATCACTCCCTCGAAGATCGTTTGGCGCTTGCTGATCTGCCCCTGACGGTAACTCTTGCCAACGGTCCAAAGGAAAGCCAACACCAGCAACATGACGACCCACGTCATGACTAGCGTGTCCGCATGAACGGTGCCCACGATCGGCCACTGCCAACTCGTGTGCTCGCCTATTTGTTCGTGCACGGTTCCTTCCGTCTAAATATCCGCCGCGCTCTGCCTGCATAAAGCGCTAGCGGAAGAAAAAAGCCCACGAAAAACGGCCCTAAGGACCACCAGGGTCCACGAACCGCTAACGACGCGGCCACTATACCGAAGAGTCCCAGTCGCAGAAAACTACTTAAGGCGAAGGTTCCCAAGTTGCGGCTCTCTATCACTCGTTCGTTGCCGTACATCGTCAGGAGCATGTTCCCGACCCCGCACAGCGCGCCGGCCCCGAGGGCCACGCTCAGAAATGGCAACCACGGGAGCGCTACAAGGGCACCCATGGCCGCAACGACGAGCGCTCGAATGACGACCGCCTTTTTCAGTGCGACATAGGTCGCTAAATCGGCTGCCGCCTCGGCGTCGCTGTAGGTACGTCGGGTGGGGGGTGAATCCTCCTGGTCGTCCCAGCCCACGGCTAGGACTGGCTGGCGGGATCGAAGGGCTCGGGATACGTCCCGCCGCGCAGGCGGGCCAGCAGCCAACCGACGATGCGCTCGGCCGCCCGGCCATCCCCGTAGGGATTGGCAGCTCGGGCCATTTTGGCGTAGGCCGACGGGTCGGAGAGCAGACGCGCTGCGGCGGCGACGATCTTGGCGCGGTCGTGGCCGACCAACTCGAGCGTGCCGGCCTCCAGGCCCTCGGGGCGCTCGGTTTCCTCGCGCATGACCAGGACCGGCTTGCCCAGGCACGGCGCCTCTTCTTGCAGTCCGCCCGAATCGGTCAACACGAAGGTGCAGCGTTTGATGGCCGCGACCATCTGCGCGTAGTCGATCGGATCGACCAGCACCGCCCCGGGAAGCTCGCCCAAATATTCTTGTGCCGCGGGCCATACGTGCGGGGAGGGATGGACCGGCCAGTAGAGTTGCGGACGTTCGGGCAGCGCCGCGATCTGCGCCATCGCCGCGCACATCTCTCGCATGTACGGATGGTTCTCCCGACGGTGCGCGGTGATGACGATCGTCGGGCGGCTGGGATCGATTCGATCGAAACTCGGCGGCATCGGCAAATCGTCGCGCCCGGCGGTTTCCAAAAACGCATCGATGACCGTGTTGCCGGTCACGACGATATTCTCGGCCTTGACGTTTTCGCGCAACAGGTGTTCTGCCGCCAGCACCGTCGGCGCGAAGTTAAACGCCGCGATGGTCCCGGTCAGACGGCGATTCATCTCTTCGGGAAACGGTAGCCAGCGGTCGCCGGTTCGCAAGCCCGCCTCGACGTGACCGACGGGAATGCGCGCGTAGAAGGCGGCTAACGCCGCGGCGGTGGAGGTGGTCGTATCGCCGTGCACCAGCACGACGTCCGGACGCGCCTCGGCCAGCGCAAGCGACATTCCCTCGAGCACGCGCGTCGTGATCTCGGTGAGCGTTTGATCGGGCGTCATGATGTCTAGATCGAACTGCGGCACGATGGCAAACAGCGAGAGCAGGTCGTCGAGCATCTGCCGGTGCTGCGCCGTCACGCACACCACCGTTTCGATCTCTTCGCGCTCCTGCAGGGCGCGCACGACCGGCGCCATCTTGATCGTGTCCGGCCGCGTGCCGAACACCGTCATCACCTTCAGGCGTTCCATCTACAAGCGCACTCCCGGAATGGCGCCCGAAAATGCGAGCGCGACGGTGCCGAGCAGCAGGCAGACCACGTAGATCAGTAAGACCGCCTGGCGAACGTTGAGGCCGAAGCGAAAGATCAGCTGGTGGTGGAAGTGACCGCGATCGGCTTCGGTGATGCGTTTGCCCGAGAGCATGCGCCGAACGATGGCAAAAAACGTGTCGAGGATCGGCAGCGCGAGGATCACCACCGGCACCAGCAAACTGATCGTGATCGCGCTTTTTGCCGTGCCGATGATCGAGATCGTCGCGAAAACGTAACCGATAAACAGCGAGCCCGCGTCGCCCAGAAAGATCTTCGCGGGATTGAAGTTATACGGCAAGAAGCCCAGCGCCGCGCCGGCCAAGGCCGCCACGATCAGCGCCACGGCCGGCTGACCTTGCTGAAACGAGATCACGAAAATCGACAGACACGAGATGGCGGTCACGCCCGAGAGCAGGCCGTCCAAGCCGTCGATGAAATTGATCGCGTTCATCATGGCGACGTACCAGAACAACGTCAGCGGGATGCCCAGCCACAGCGGAAAGTTGATCCAGTTCGTGTACGGGTTGTGATCGAACGGGTTGGTGGTTCCCGGAATGATAAAGCCATACAACATCGATATCAGCGCGACGACGATCTGCGCGAAGAGTTTGTTGCGCGGCCGCATTCCGCCCATGAGATCGTCCCACGCCCCGACGGCCAAGATCAGCATCGAGCCGAACAGCAGGCCGACCACGCTCTTGCTGGCGCCGAGCTGATCGGAAAGCGTGGCGATTTCCGCGCGCAGATCGTGCAGCGACGACGCGCCGGTCGAAAGGCTGGGGAAGAGGAGATGCGGGTAGGCCAGCGCGATGCCCAGCACGACGAACAAGGCGAACGCGAATCCAAAAAACAGCGCCAAACCGCCGATGCGCGGCGTCGGGTTCTCGTGAACGCGCCGCTCGTCGCCGATCGCGTCGATCACGCCCAAGTACGTCGCCAACCGAATGACGAACGGCGTCGCGATCGCCGTGACGATGCCGGCGACCACGACCGCCGCGAGGAACAGATAGAGGGCGCTCACGAGGAGATCCCCTGCGAGCAAAGCGCGACGACTTCGACCTGCGCCTCGGCCAACAGTTCGGCCGCGATCGCGTCGTCGTACGCCAGCTCGAAAACGATGCGTTGCGTTCCCGCGCTGATCAACAGTTTCGAACAGGTCGCGCATGGCTGGTGCGTACAGTAAGCCGTCGCGCCTTCCAGGCGGATGCCGTGCAGCGCACCCTGCACGATCGCATTGGCTTCGGCGTGGGTCGCGCGCATGCAATGATCGTTGAGCAGGATGCACCCGGCTTGCGTGCAGTGCCGCGCGCCGCGAGGCGCTCCGTTATAGCCCGTCGTGAGAATGCGGTGCTGCGCGACCAGCACGGCGCCGACCGCGGCGCGCGGGCAGGTAGCGCGCGTAGCGACGGTGCGTGCGATCTGCATAAAGTATTCGTCCCAGCTCGGGCGCATGTTCGGCGCCGCCTACTTCGTCGGTCTGACCGCGACCGGAACCGAGCTGGTGCTCCCGAACATGCGATCCCCGGCATCGCCCAAACCCGGCACGATGTAGCCGTGATCGTTCAAACGCTCGTCGAGCGCGCCCGTGACGATCCGCACGTCGGGATGGGCGCGATGCAGCGTTTCCACGCCTTTGGGAGCGGCCAGCAGGCTGATGAACGTCATATGCTTTGCGCCGCGCGAAGCCAGCGCGTCCAGCGCCGCGGTCCCCGAGTTGCCCGTCGCCAGCATCGGGTCGAGCACGAAGACGTGCCGCTCCGAAAGGTCGTCGGGAACGTTGGCGTAGTACGGCACGGGCTGCAGCGTATCGGGATCGCGATAGAAGCCCAAATGCGCGACGACCGCGTTGTCGATCACGTCGAGAAAACCCGGCAGCAGGCCCAGGCCGGCCCGCAGAATCGGCGCCACCACCGGCCGCGTCGCAACGCGTTCGACGGTCGCGGTCTGCAAGGGCGTTTCCACGGTCGTCTGCGCGAGCGGCAGATCGCGCGTCGCCTCGTAGGCTAAGAACGCCCCGGTTTCTTCCAGCAATTTCCGAAACACCGGCGTCGAGGTCTCGCGGTCGCGCAGCCGCGCAAGACGATCCGCGACCGCCGGATGCCGGACGACATAAAGAAACTGCTCAGCGGGCATGGCCATGTTCTTGTGGATTTCCAACCCCGGCACCTTGCGCCCCACGGGTTTCAAGGCGAGCCAACCCCGCGGTGTCATGACACTAGGGGACGGCGAAGCGGCTTGTTAGTTCTTTGACTCGGCCGTGGAGGGTGGCGATCTTTTCGCGGGGCGCGATGTCGTCGAGGGCGTCGCAGATGATGCGCGCGACCTCGCGGCATTCGGATTCGCCGAAGCCGCGCGAGGTGATGGCGGGCGTGCCGATGCGGATCCCGCTGGCGACGAACGGTTTTTGCTTGTCGTAGGGGATCGCGTTCTTGTTGACCGTGATGCCGATCTCGTCGAGATAACCTTCGGTGGCTTTTCCGGTGAGATCTTTGACCGACAGATCGACGAGCATCAAGTGCGTGTCGGTTCCGCCGCCCACCAGGCGCAGGCCGCGCGAGACGAATTCGTCGGCCATCGCTCGTGCGTTGGCGACCACGTTTTCTTGGTACGTCGTGAAATCGGGGCGCAGCGCTTCGCCGAAGGCGACGGCCTTGGCCGCGATCACGTGCATGAACGGGCCCCCCTGAATGCCGGGGAACACCGACTTGTCGATCGCTTGCGCCCATTTTTCCGTGCACAGGATCAAGCCGCCGCGCGGGCCGCGTAGGGTCTTGTGCGTGGTCGACGTCACGAAATCGGCAAGCGGCACCGGCGATGGATGCAATCCCGTGGCGATCAGCCCGGCGATATGCGCCATATCGACGAAGAACGTCGCACCGATCTCGTCGGCGATCTCGCGAAACGGCGCGTACTCCATCGTTCGCGGATAGGCGCTCGCGCCTGCGATGATCATCTTGGGCTTATGCTCGCGCGCCAGCGCGCGCACTTCGTCGAAGTCGATCAACTCGTTGTCTTTGCGCACGCCGTAGGCCAGCGCGTTATATTGTTTGCCGGAAAACGAAACCTTCGTACCGTGGGTGAGATGGCCGCCGTGCGCGAGCGACATTCCCAAAATCGTATCGCCGGGCTGAAGGTGCGCCATGAAGACGGCCATGTTAGCCTGCGCGCCGGCGTGCGGCTGGACGTTGGCGTGATCGGCGCCGAAGAGTTCCTTCAAGCGATCGATCGCGAGCATCTCGGCGATGTCGACGTATTCGCACCCGCCGTAGTAACGTTTGCCCGGATATCCTTCGGCGTATTTGTTGGTCATCACGCACGCCATCGCTTCGCGCACCGCGCGGCTAGCGTAATTTTCCGAAGCGATCAGTTCGAGGTTATCGTGCTGACGTTTTTCCTCCGATGCGATCGAAGCGAAGACCTCGGGGTCCTCGGCTTGAATGCGGCTGCGATCGAGAATATCCATGACGCTATCTATCTTTCGGAGCGGGAAGTGGTTGCGGCGCGCGCAATTTTGCAAATGCCGATGCGATTAGAATCGCTGCGACGAGCAGGACGAACCCCGCAAAGATCATCGATGCGCGAAGGGCGTGAAACGCAACGACGATCAAGAGGACCGCCGCGACGACGCGTCCTAGCGCGTTGAGCATTAGAGCAGGGCCTTGGGCGTTGTCGCGTCGGTGACGGCGCCGGCTTGGAGATCTTTGAGCGAGCGCGCGCGCTGCTCGTCGCTGAAGGCGAAGAGCTGAGCGATGCGATGCGCGTGACGACCGCCGTCGAACGGGGTATTGAGAAAGACGGGCACGATCGCTTCGATCATCTCCCAACCCGTCAGGCGTTCGGAGAGCGCCAGTACGTTTGCATCGTTGTGACGGCGCGCGAGCTCGGCCGAGAGCGTTTCGGTCACCGGCGCGCAACGTATGCCGGGAACCTTGTTGGCGGCTATCGCGATGCCCAGCGACGAACCGCAGACCAAGATCCCGCGGTCGGCCCGTCCGGTCGCCACGGCTTCGCCGACCGCAAAACCGTACTGCGGATAGTCGACCGGCGTCGCATCGTGGGTGCCGAAATCCAGCACCTCGTGACCCTGCGCGCGCAGTTCGTCGGCGATGCGATCTTTGTATTCGAAACCGGCGTGATCGGCTCCAACGGCAATCTTCACTTCAAAGGGCTCTCTGCTACGCGAGCGAACGCTGACGCCGATGAAGCTGGCTTGCGCGAGCGGCGCCTTTTCCCGAGCTATCGAGCGCGGAGACTTGACGCAGATCGAGTTTGTCGAGATGTGTGCTCGCGAGCTCGCTTGCGACGGCATCGTCTTGGACGTTGCGCACTTTCCGCGCATCGACGGCGACTACCTCGCCCAAATCAAGAAGATGGCCGCGGACCTGGGCCTGGATATCGCGGCGGTCCTCGACGACGCCTTTTTCTCCGCCGACGAAGCGGCCATGCGTTCGAGCATCGACCTCACGCTGGCTTTAGGATCGCCGCTGCTCGCGGGGCCGCTGGGCGGCGAAGCCGCGGGCCCCTGGTCGTCGCAGCGGGAGCGGCTCGCCCGCGCGACCTCGCTGGCAAAAATCGCCAACGTGACGCTCGCTCTGCGCAATGCGCCCGGCACGTTCGCAGCGACCACCGCCGACCTCAAACGCGTCGCCAAAGAGGCGGATTCCGCCTGGCTGCGCTTCGGGCCGGAACCGGCGCAGTTCGACGCGACCAGCGACGCGCGCGCGATCGTCGACAACATCGTCTTGCTGTGGAGCCATGCGAGCGCTCTCCCCGGCACGGTGCGCGACGCCTTCCCAGAGTTCCGCGGCTACTTGGCCCTCGACGATCCGTCGGGTACGGCCCAACTGGCGGAAATGAAAACGCGCCTACGAGCGTGGCGCGTTTCCTAAGGAGTGGTCCGACCGCGCGAAACGTCTTCCGCACGAGGGTTTGAACCTGCTTTCTCGCAGGTGGGTGCGGCCCGGGCGCCGGCACGATTAAGCATTTCGCCCAAATCGCGCCATCGTTTCCGGAGCTGATGCTCCCTTGGTGTTAACGTTGGTCCAGCACCTATGGTACGGTGCGCGCAACGCACAGTCGGACGCCCCTTAACGGTACCACCGACGTCAAGAGGAACCAGGGTGGCCACCCTAGCTCAGGAGCGTATTGGCCATCATCCCCTGATCCTCGTGACTGAGCTTGTGGCAATGGAAGACGTCCTTTCCTTGCCATTGCTTGTAGCGAGCGCGCAAGATGGCCGTCCCGTTTCCGGGAATCCAGACCGTGTCGGCGAGATAGGGGGGCGAATAGGTGATCGTTCCCGATGGATCCGTGACGCTATGGACTTCGAACGAGTTGGTGTGAAGATGAAACGGGTGACCTTCGGCCATCTTATTGGAAACCGTCCATTGTTCGGCGGTTCCCAGTTTCAGATCGAAAACGATCGCCATCTCATCGTAGACTACGCCGTTGATCAGCAGCGCGGTTCCCGAAAGGATCGAGGTCGAAGGTTCGGAGTCGAAGACGACGTTGCGATTCCCGACGATCTCGCCGTCGGCGATCAACGGATATTCGCGCGTCGGCGTCGGCAGCGTGGTCGGGATCGCCATCGCGAGCGGCGCGCCGGCAACGACGAACTGCAGGAAGTTGAACTGCGGCCACGGATGCAGTCCATGCGCGGTGATGGCTTTGGAGAACAGCGTGTAGTTGCCCGGCGTCGCCGGCGCGCGCAGAAGGAGCTCGACTCGGTTTCCCGCAGCCATCTGAACCGTGTTGACGCCGTCTTGAACGACGTGCTGCGGCGCCAAGAAATTCACGCCGTCGATGCCGATAACGTAGACGTCGAAGCCGGGCAGCTGCAACGGGAAGAGCAGTTCGTTGGAACCGTTCAAGAGGCGTAAGCGCACGACTTCGCCAGGCTGCATCTGCACCTGCGGCGGTGCAAAGTTGGTCGAGGTCCCGATCGGGACGGTCGTGAAATCCATCTCGCTGACCAGTTGGCCGTTAACGAGCATGAAGAGATATTCCGACCGTGGATTGTACCCGCCGTTGTTGGCGGTCTGGTAAGCGATATATTCCGTCGAATAAAGGTTGGGGTTGGTGGTGTCCTGATTGACTTGAAGCGTTTGAATGGCGTATTGAAGATCGCGCGCCGCGGCGATCTCGGGAACGCGATCGATGGGGCCTCCAACCAATAGCAGTCCGGCCATACCGCCGCTCACCTGAACGTCGGTCGAGCCGTGGTGGTGCGGGTGATACCAGTAGAGTCCGCTCGGCTGATCGATCGGCACCGTAAAGTTATAGGTGAACTGCCCGCCCGGCTCGACGGCAACCATCATCGCGGAGGGATCGCTCGTGCCGACCGGCTCGAACAGGTGCGGGACGACTTGCAGGCCGTGTACGTGCAGGTTGGTCGTGTTGAAAAGATGCGGGTTGTTCATCAGGTCGATGCTGGTGCTCAAGACGCCCACGCCCTGGGGCGCCATGCGCCCGCCCATCTCGTCCATCGTGTCGGAGGGATGAACCACCACGCTCTGCGGAATCGGTGCCGCCGGATTGAGCGGCAGTTGGTTGTTGATCGTGACGTTGAGCGGCTGGCCGGGCGCGGCGTAGATCGTCGGTCCGGGAATCATGCCGCCGTAGGTGCGCGTGCGCAGTGTCTTGCCGGCGTAGGTATGCGTCGCATATTGCGGCACGAGCGTGTAACTGTCGAGGCCGCCGGGCAACCCGCCCCCGCCCGAGAGGTTGCTCAGATTACAGCCGTCGGCCGAGAGGACGACGAGGGTCGCGGCGGTGGCCGCCCCGCCCACGAGCAATTGACGACGCGATACAAGCATAAGGAGCCTCCTACCAAAACGTAGATTAGGAAGCGGGCGTCCGAAAGCCTGGAACGACCCCGGGAACGCTTCGCCGACGGGTTGAAACCCGCCGACATGATCGTCGATTTCTCAACCTCGGAGCTCGAGCTTCCGCTCAAACATCCGTTTAAGATCGCCCGCGGCGAGGTACGCGTCGCGCGCACCGCGCTCTTTCGTCTTCGTTGGAACGGCTTGGAAGGGTTGGGAGAAACCGTGCCCCTGTCGCGCTACGACGAAAGCGTCGCGTCGGTTCGCGCCTACTTTGAGTCGCATCCGCCGTATA
This sequence comes from Vulcanimicrobiaceae bacterium, assembly GCA_036510515.1. GTDB lineage: Bacteria > Vulcanimicrobiota > Vulcanimicrobiia > Vulcanimicrobiales > Vulcanimicrobiaceae > JALYSX01. Next base: position 29,184 of record DATCDS010000094.1, on the reverse strand, counting down.
TCGACAATCCGTATCGCTTGGAAACCATTCTCGATCCGGCGATTCCGGCGGCGGCGCGCTGCGGTTTGGACATCGCCCTGCACGATCTGATCGGCAAGGACCTCGGCAAGCCTCTCTACGAATTGTTGGGCCTAGATCCGTCCAAGACGCCCGTGACGTCGTTTACGATCGGCATCTCCGATCCCGAACTCACCCTAAAAAAGGTTGCGGAAATCGGCGACCATCCGGTCATGAAGGTGAAGCTCGGTATCGGTAACGCGCGCGAAGAGATCGCGCTGGTCGAACTGATCCGCTCGCATTATACCGGCACGATTCGCTTGGACGCCAACGAAGGTTGGACACCCGAGCTGGCCGTCGAAGTACTCGCAGAGATCGCGCGCTTCGATATCGAATTCTGCGAACAGCCGATTCCCGCCGGCAATCCGGCCGGCTTGCGCTACATTCGCGAACGCTCGAAAATTCCGATCGTGACCGACGAGGATTCGCGCACCGTCGACGATCTGCCGGCGCTCATCGGCTGCGTCGACGGTATCAATGTCAAGCTCGTGAAGACCGGCGGCATTCGCGGAGCGCTCAAGATGATTCACACCGCACGCGCGCTGGGCATGAAGATCATGCTGGGCTGCATGGTCGAATCGCAGATCTCCGCCAGCGCGGCCGCGCACTTGTCGCCGCTGGTCGATTGGGCCGACATCGACGGCCCCTTCCTCACCGCCCAAGACCCGTTTGACGGAATCGCTTACGACGCCGGGAAGATCGTGCTCAACGATGCTCCGGGGTTAGGCATCACCGAAAAAGCTGCCGTCAGTTGACGCAGCGCCGTTACCTGATCCTCGCCCCCGGCGTTTTTGCCGACAACGCAAAGACCGCACACGGCGTGATCGCCTACGGAACCGACGAAATAGCGGCGGTTCTCGATCCCGACCACGCCGGCAAGCGCGTGCGCGACGTCGTTCCATATCTGGACAGCGACGCGCCGATCGTCGGCACGATCGCCGAAGGTCTGCGCCTGCATCCCACCTCGGTCTTGGTCGGCACCGCGCCCAAGGGCGGCGCGCTGCCGACGTCGTGGCGCAGCGACATCCTGGCGGCGATCGACGCGAAGCTCGAAATCGTGAGCGGTTTGCACGAGATGCTCGGCGACGATCCCGAGCTGTCGGCCGCGGCCGAGCGCGGCGGCGCGACGATCTGGGACGTGCGCGCGGTTCCCGGCGTTCCGCTGTTTACCGGCGCGGTCTACGACGTCAAGCCCCCGGTTCTGCTGGCGGTCGGCAACGACTGCGCGGTCGGCAAGATGACCGTCGCACTGGAACTCTGCCGGGCGGCCGCCGCGCGCGGCCAACGCGCGGCCTTCGTTCCGACGGGGCAGACCGGTGTCATGATTGCGGGCTGGGGCCTGTCGGTCGATCGCGTGATCGCGGATTTCGCGACCGGCGCGTGCGAGCGCTTGGTTTTGCAAGCCGCCCAAGGCGATCCGGATTCGATCGTGGTCGAAGGCCAAGGCGCGATCAACCATCCCGCCTACGCACCCGTGACGCTGTCGCTGCTGTACGGCTGCGCACCCGACGCGCTGCTGCTGGTCTGTCGCCAACCGCACGAGCGAATCGAAACGTTCAACACGCCCGTCTTGGGCTATCGCGCGTTGATCGACGTGCACGAAGGACTGTGCGCGACGGTAAAGCCCGCCAAGGTCGTGGGCATCGCGCTCAATACACGCGGCCTGGACGATGGCGCCGCGCTGGCAGAGATCGAACGCGCGCGCAGCGAAACCGGCCTCCCGGCCGACGACATCGTGCGCTTCGGCCCGCACGCGCTCTACGACGCCGTCTTTCCCAATCTGCGCAAACATCGACCGTTGCTGGAGGTATCCCGATGAACGCTCTTCGTTCGATTCTCGCGCTCGCGTTGTGCGGCGCGGTGTTCGCCGGATGCACGCGCGCCGGCGGCGGCAAGGGCGCCAACGGGCACAACCCGTGGACGATTCCCGGAACGCTGCGTCTGGGCGAACCCGACGAGCCCGACAGCCTCAATCCACTCTTTGCCAACAGCGCCGCGTCCGACCTCGCGTTCGGCATGATCTTTAGTTACGTCTTGCGCTACGATCAGAACGGTAATTATTTTCCCGATCTCGCGCTGGCGGTGCCGACGCTGGCGAACGGCGGCATCAGCAAGGATCAAAAGACGATCACGATCCATTTGCGCCACAACGCGAGGTGGGCCGACGGCGTCCCGCTCACCTCCGCGGACTGGATCTTCACGTATCACGCCGTGTTCAACCCGGCAAACAATACCAAAACCAAGTACGGCTGGGACGATATCGCTTCGGTGAACGCGCCCGATCCGTACACGATCGTCATGCACCTCAAGGCGCCGACGGTCGCCGTGCTGGGCATTCTCGCGCCGGGCGGCGCGGGATATCCGCCGTTGCCCGCCCACGTTCTCTCGAAGTATCCCAACCTCAACCGCGTCTCGTTCAACTCCGCGCCGCTGGGAAGCGGCCCGTACGTTCTCAAGACGTGGAATCACGAGTCCTCGCTGATCTTTGTGCCCAACGCGTACTACTTCCGGCCGCTCTCCCTCAAGAAGGTCGTGTGGGAGGTTATTCAAAGCACCAACACCATCTTTAACGAACTACGTACGCACGACATCGACGTCTATGCGGCCGTCGATGAGAACTCGGTCTCACAGCTCGATCAAATCGACGGCATCAACATCGATAAGCGGCTGGTCGCCAACTGGCGCCGGCTGCAGTTCAACACGTCTTCGTCGCCCAACGGCGGAGCACACAACCCGGCGCTGCACGACGTGCGCGTTCGCCTGGCGATCGCCGAAGCGGTCGACTGGAAGCACATCAACGACACGGTCTACCACGGGTACAATCAACTCGCAACCAGCGACATCTTTCCCGGCTCGTGGGCCGCGCCCAACATTCCGCCCTATCGTTTCGACGTCGACGATGCCAAGCGGCAGTTGACCGCGGCGGGCTTCACGCTGGGCTCCGACGGCAAGCTGCACGACGCCAAGAGGAACAAACTGTCGCTGCAGTTGACGACCGGAACCAACAAGGCCGAAAACATCTCGGCCGAGGTCGTGATTCAGCGGATGCTCGACGCCATCGGCTTCGACATCCAAATCCGCAACTATCCCGTCAACGTCCTGTTCGCGCAGACGGGCCCGCTCTACACCGGCAAGTACGACATGGAATGGACGGTCTATCTCAACGGCCCCGATCCGGATAACTCGGGCAACTGGGACGGCCACCAAATTCCCCCGCACGGCACCAACACGTCGTGGATGAACGACGCGATCGTCAACCAGAGCACGGAAGCCGCGCAGAAGACCTTCGACCAAAACGCTCGCAAGGCGCTGTACCAAAAAGAGGAAGCGCGCATCCATCAGCTGGTTCCGGCCGTGTTCTTCTATTGGGAGAACCAGTACACGGCAACCAACAACGACGTGAAGAACTACAAACCGGCAGCGTTCATCCTGGATTCGTGGAACTCGTGGGAGTGGTCGGTCTGAGCGCGGCGCGATGGGCTTCGCACGCGCGCTAAACGCCGGCCAGCAGGCGCGGCTGTCGCTCGAACCCGCGCTCTCCGGCGTTTTGAGTTGGAACGCGCACGCCGGGGCGGGAAGAATTTCCGTGCGCCTTCTTCGCGGGGACATCCCCGACGGCGAATGGCTCGATCTCTTCGAATGGAACGATGCCGGACGACGATCGTTCAGTCCGCAGCGCGACGGCGTGCGCGTCCAAACCGACGTACTGCGCTCCGACGCGCCATTCGACGGCATCGAAGCGCTCATCGAGGGCGGCGATTTCGCGATGGTCGCCTTCGCGACGCCGGTCGCGCCGCGCGTCTCCCTGCCGTACGCGCGCGAAGCGCTGATTCTCGACGTCGCGCCGCGCTCGCAGTACGTCGTCGAGGGCGAACGCGGCTGGTGCAGTCCGACGTGCTTGGCGATGCTGCACGCCTATCACGGCATCGATCTTCCGACGGTGCAAACTGCCGCAGCGGTCTTCGATAGCGCCTACGACGGCACCGGAAACTGGTCGTTCAACGTCGCCTACAGCGGCAATCTCGGGCTGCGCGCCGCGGCGGTCTACCTCGACGGTTTGGAGCGCGCGCAGCGGCTGATCGAACGCGGCCTGCCGATCGCGATCTCTTATCGTTGGGAAGACCGCGAGTTGCCGGGCGCGCCGCTGGATCGTTCCGACGGGCACCTCGTCGTCCTGACCGGCTTTACCGCAAACGGCGACTGCGCGGTGAACGATCCGGCCCATCCGCACCTGCGTGTGGTATATCCGCGAGCGGCCGTCGAAACGATCTGGCAGCGCTCCGGCGGCGTCGCCTACGTGGTCGCGCCGGTCGGCATCGACTTCGATGACGTTCTCACCACATGAAAGCTGGGCGCTGGCTGCTAGCCGCGACGATTCTCGGATCGAGTTTGGTCATCGTCGACGGCACGGTCGTCGCGATCGCCTTGCCGATTCTCCAACGCGAGTTTCACGCCGACGCGCTCTCCACGCAGTGGGTGATCGAAGCGTACATGCTCGTGCTCTCCGCGTTGATGCTGCTCTCGGGAGCGCTGGGAGACCGTTACGGCCGCAAGCGCATCTTCATCGCGGGCACGGTGCTCTTTGCGATCGGCTCGATTCTGTGCGGCTTCTCCACATCCATGGCGTTCCTAATCGCCGCGCGCGTCCTGCAAGGCTTGGGCGGAACGCTGCTCGCGCCCAGTAGCCTCGCGTTGATCGCCGACGGTTTCTCCGGCGCGGCGCGCGGCAAGGCGATCGGCACGTGGTCGGGCTTGACCGCGTTGGCCGGAACGCTGGGCCCGGTGCTGGGCGGCGTGATGGTCGATCACCTCGGTTGGCGCTCGGTGTTCTTCATCAACGTTCCGCTGGCGATCGCCGTCTTGATCTTCGGCATTTGGGGCATCGAGAACGACAACCGCGACCGCCATGCCAGCGGTCCGGTGGACCTGTGGGGTTCGGCGCTGGTCACGTTGGGGTTGGCCGCAATCGTGTACGCGTTCGTTGCGGGTGGCGTCGGATCGTTTGGGCCGCGCTTGGTCGCGATCGCGCTGGCCGGAGTCGCCGCGCTGGTGCTCTTTGCGTGGAACGAAACGCGCGCGCGCAATCCGCTGATCGCCCCGGCCCTGTTCGTGAAGCGCGGCTTCTTCGGCATCAATTTGATGACGCTCTTTCTGTACGGGACGATGGGCGGCGTGTTCTACTTCTTGCCGTTCGTGCTGATCTCGGTTGACGGCTACACCGCGACGGTGGCCGGAATCGCTTCGCTGCCGTTCATCGTCGCGATCGTCGTACTCTCGCGCTTCTCGGGCGCGATGGTCTATCGCGTCGGCGCCAAGACGATGCTGGTGTTGGGACCAAGCGTCGTGGCGGCCGGCTTCGCGTGCTTTGCGATCTTGCCCGACACGCACTATTGGCCGGCGATCTTCCCGTCAACCCTGCTGATCGGCATCGGCATGGGACTGACGGTCGCGCCGCTGACGACGACGTTGATGGACTCGGTGACCGAACGCGACGTTGGCTTGGCATCGGGCATCAACAACGCGATCTCGCGCGTCGCCGCTCTGCTGGCCATTGCCGTGCTGGGCGCCGTGCTCGGCTTTACGTTCAACGCGAGCGTGGATCGGCGCATGGATGCGATGCGGTTGCTTCCGGCCCAACGCGCGGCGGTCAACGCGCAGCGCGACGCGCTGGCCGACGCTCGACTCGCCGACCCGACCGAGCGCGCGATCGTGCACGCCGCCTACCTCGACGGATTCCGCGTCGCGGTCGCCGGGTGCGCGCTACTCGCGCTCGCGTCGGGGCTTACCGCCGCCTACACGCAACCGCGCAAGCCGGTGCGCGCGTGATCTCCCAGCCGCAAGAACGCGTCGCCGGTTTGCACGACGTCGACGACGCCCCGCTCCACGTCGCGCTGGTCGAACCGGAGATTCCACCCAATACCGGCAACGTCGCGCGCCTGTGCGCGGCAACGGGTTGCGCCCTCCATTTGATCGAACCCTTAGGCTTTCGCATCGACGACCGCGACCTCAAGCGCGCGGGCCTCGACTACTGGCATCTGCTCGATGTGATCGTGCACCCGTCGCTCGCAGCGTTTCTCGATGCAACGCAAGCGCGGCGACGCTGGTTCTTCACCACGCGCGCGCAACGCCTCTACACGCAAGCCGCGTTCGCGCGCGGCGACATCCTCGTCTTCGGCAAAGAGACCAAAGGCCTGCCCGCCGATATCGTCGCGCGTCACGCCGATTCGTGTTTGCGCATTCCGATGCGCGACGCCAGCGTCCGCAGCCTCAACCTCTCCACCGCCGTCGGCATCGCCACCTACGCCGCCCTCGCCCAACTCCACTTCCCAGGCCTAACCTAAGCCGCGACATGGACCATGAGGATGTGGATGGAGCCAAACGGCTTGCCGACATCGACCGGCGCGTGGTGGTTTGCGAACGTTGCCCCGAGTTGCGCGCGTATTGCGCGACGGTGGCGCGCGAAAAAAAGCGCGAGCATCGCGATCGTCCGTACTGGGGAAAACCGGTCCCCTCGTTCGGCGATCCGCGCGCGCGGTTGCTTCTGGTGGGCTTGGCACCGGGCGCGCACGGCAGCAATCGCACCGGTCGGCCGTTCACGGGCGATGCGTCGGGCGACTTCCTGTTTCCGGCACTCTATCGTGCGGGCTTCGCATCGTCGCCGCGAGCGATCGATCGCGACGACGGTCTAACGATGAGCGATTGCCTGATCACCGCCGCCGGCCGCTGCGCGCCGCCGAAAAACAAGCCGACGCCGCAGCAGTTGAACAATTGCTTCCCGTATCTGATCGAGGAATTCGACGCGTTGAACGGTCTGCGCGTTGCCGTGGGCTTGGGCCGCATCGGCTTCGACGCGATCCTGCGCGCCTTACGCGCACAAGGCTACGCGCTCGAACCGCTCAAACCGCAGTTCGGCCACGGCGTCGAGGTCATCGCGCGCCGCAAGAAGCGCGAGATCGTCGCGATCGCGTCCTATCATCCAAGCCGCCAAAACACCAACACCGGCGTCCTCACGGTCCCCATGTTCGACGCCATCTTCACCCGCGCCAACGCGTTGCTCCGCAAGCCGGTGCTGCGGTGATTTACGTCGGGGGTGGGGCGGTTGATTTTAGGGCGAGATCGTCGAGGAGATTTTTGGGGACGGGGGTGGGCGCGTCCATCATGACGTCGCGGCCAGCTTGGGTCTTGGGGAAAGCGATCACTTCGCGAATGTTTTCTTCACCGGCGGCGAGCATGACGATGCGATCGATGCCCAGCGCCATACCGCCGTGAGGCGGCGCGCCGTACTCCAACGCTTTGATGAAGAAGCCGAAGCGATCTTCGATCTGTTCGTCGGTCATGCCCAGCATCGTGAAGATGCGCCGCTGCTGGTCGGGTTTGTGAATGCGGATCGATCCCGATCCCAACTCGAACCCGTTGAGCACCATGTCGTAGTGCTGGGCGCGCATCTTACGCGGATCGGTGTCGATCAGGTCCCACTCTCCTTCGGCCGGCGACGTGAACGGATGGTGGGCCGGAAAGACCTTGCCCTCGTCGTCGACTTCCAAATACGGAAAGCCGATGACCCACGCAAACGCAAAGGCCTTGGGATCGCGCAGGTTGCAGCGCGCGCCGATTTCGTTGCGCATCTTGCCGGCCACCGCGTACGCGGCATCCAGCGCGTCGGCAAACAGGAGGATCGCATCGCCCGTTTCGGCGCCGACGGCCGAACGCACGGCGGCAACGTTCTCGTCGCTGAGGAACTTCGCGGCGGACGACTTGATGCCGTCGTCGGCTAAGGCGATCCACACCATCCCCTTGGCGCCGTTGTTCTTGGCCGTCTCGGTCAGCGCGTCGAAGTCGCGCCGCGAGAGCGCCGCGCCCTGCGGATAGCGCAACGCGACGATCGCGCCGCCGGCATCCAACGCGCCCTTGAAGACGACGAATTCCGTTCGCGCGAAGGTCGCGCCCACGTCGGCGAGTTCTAAGCCGAAGCGCAGATCCGGCTTGTCGATGCCGAACCGGCGCATCGACTCTTCGTGCGTCAAGCGCGGAAACGGCGGCAATTCGATGTCCAGAACGGTCTTCCAGACGTCGCGGATGCACGACTCCATCGTTTCGATCACTTCTTCTTGCGTGCAGAACGACATCTCGACGTCGACTTGGGTGAACTCCGGCTGGCGGTCGGCACGCGGATCCTCGTCGCGCATGCAGCGCGCGATCTGCATGTAGCGGCCAAAGCCCGCGACCATGCAGATTTGTTTGAGCAGCTGCGGCGACTGCGGCAACGCATAGAACGTTCCCGGGTTCAGCCGGCTGGGCACCAAGTAGTCGCGCGCGCCCTCGGGCGTCGACTTGATCAGCATCGGCGTCTCGATCTCGACGAACTCGCGGGCGTCGAAGAAGTCGCGCATGGCCTTGATGATGCGATGACGCATACGCAGGTTACGCTGCATGCGCGGGCGGCGCAGATCGAGGTAGCGATACTCCAGGCGCAAGTTTTCGTCGACGGGATCGTCGGAGTTAACTTGAAACGGCGGCACCAGCGAGCGATTGAGAATTTCCAGCTCCGTGACGCCCACTTCGATTTCGCCGGTTCCCAGTTTGGCATTCTCGGTTCCGGCCGGACGGCGACGCACGACGCCGCGCACGCGCACGACGTCCTCGTGGCGCAGGTGCTCGGCTTGCGCGAAGGTGGCTTGCTCGGGATTGAAGACGACCTGCGTCAGCCCGTCGCGATCGCGCAAATCGACGAAGATCAAGCCGCCGTGATCGCGGCGGCGATTGATCCAGCCGTCCAGACGAACGGTGCGGCCTTCGTCGGCGGCGCGCAGGGCGCCGCAGGAGCGTAGGAGGGTATCGGTCATGATGCTTTCTGAGCTGAGCGGGCCAGGGCTTCTTTGATGCCGGAGACGTAGTGATACTGTTGGACGAGGTCGCGGGCAAACTTCGAGCGGCCCGCGCGCGCGTCGAACCATCCTAACACGGCCGGCCAACGCGTCAAGAGCGAATGCGCCCCCAGAGAGACCGGCGTCATTCCCAAGTTGAGCTTCACCGCGAAATCCGGATGCTTGCGGTAAAAGCGCGCCGTCGAGCGGCCCGCCAGGCGCATCTTTTCTTTCTGATCCTCATGCGGCACGTCCTGACAGTGGTAGTTGATGGCGCGCGGCTCGTAGAGAATCGTCACGCCGGCTTTGGTTAAGCGGTAGCCGAGCTCGAGATCCTCGTGGCCGTAGCCCGTGAACGATTCGTCAAAGCAGCCGACGCGCAGCAGATCGTCGCGCCGCACCGACGCGTTGCCGGTCAAAAAGTAGAGCCACGGTAATCGCGTGCGGTTGGGCGAATGCAGGTGACCGCGTTTCTCGGGATGGTGGCGCTTGTCGGCGTAGTCGACCAAGTTCTTCACTTGCACTTCCCAACCGACCACGGCGACGTGCAGTTGTTCGGTGTGATGCTGCAAATGTCGAGAGAGCAGCTCGGGCGACGTGAGAATATCGGAATCGTTGAAAAGGATCACGCGTCCTCGCGCCGCGGCGATGCCGGCGTTGCGCGCCATCGCGCGCCCGGTGTAGGCCCCGGGCAGGTGACGGACGTTGGGATGCTCGGCGCGTACGCCGGCGAGATAGTCGAGCGTCCCGTCGGTGGAGTTCGAATCGCAGATCAGCACCTCGTAGCGATCGCGCCCCAAGTCTTGGGCGAGCAGGGTCGGCACGACTTCGCGCAGCGTATCGAGGCGGTTGTAGGTCGGGACGACGACCGAGATATCGAGTTGCATCGTTCGATCGCTGGGTTTGGGAAGCGGCGAGGGTTGGCCTGCGCGGTCGTCGATGCCGCCGCTCACGCCAAGGTGCCCACGGCGGCGACGATTTCCGCGCGCAAACGCGCCAGCGACGCCGCATCCTCCCCGGCCGGCTTGCGGATCGCCGCGTACGGCACGTCGTACGGCGCCCATTCCTGCGAGCACAGATCAAAGTAGCGATGCTCGTAGGCGACGATCGTGGGGCGTCGCATCGCGCTGGCGACGTGCGTAGCGCCGGTGTCGACCGTGATCACGCAGGCCGCCTTCTCAAAGGCTGCGGCCCAATGATGAAACGGCAGGTCGGCCAACATCGTATCGGCGACCGACGCCCGTGCGAACGCGGCGCCTTCGGCCGCGCAATCCGGCGCGTACGTGATCGTCAGCGGTTTGCCCAGCGCGCGCAGGTCTCGCGCGAGCTCGATGGTACCGGCCAGCGTCGAGCCGCCCGAAAACCAACGTTCGCCCAAATGCAGCACGATCGAATCCGACGGCATGCCGGCAACCGCCGCGCGATCGGCTTGCGTGACGTCCAGGCGCAGGCGCGTCACCCGCTGCGTCGCCCCGCCCAACGCGACCAGCTCGAGCAGTTGATCGACCTCGTGGCGTACCGGCCGCGATGGGTCGCGCTCGGAAAGTTGCGGATCGGCTTCTGAAAGCATCAGACGATTGACGCAAAACGAGGCGGCCGCACGGGCCAAGTAGCGTCGCACGTACGTGTAGCCCACCCGCACCGGCGCCCGCGTCGCGGCCACCAGCTGCAGGTCGACCGTTCGCGGCGCCAGCGCGATGGCCAGATCGCAATCGCGATACCGCGCGCCCAACGTCGACGCCTTGCTTCCCGACGGCAGATCGATCAGCTCGTTGACGTCGGTATTACGCTCCATCACGACGCGGTTATACGAGCTGGTCACCATCGTGACGTGCGCGTCTGGGAACGATGCACGAACGCTCGCGATGGCCGGCGTCGAAAGCACCAAGTCGCCGATGCGATCGGTGCGCGAAAGCAGGATGCGCACGGCCGCTTACGCGCGCGCGCCGTCGCGCAACGTCCGCTCGAGCTCCTCGAAGTACGCCCTCGTCGCCAACCCGCGCGCGGCACGCAGCTCGCGGTCGCTCAGCGCGCGATCGCCCGAGAGGTCGCCCAACGCGTCGCGATAGTGCTTGGCCGAGCGAACGCCGCGCAGCCAGCGGTGCAGCGAGCGCTGCACGGGGTTCGCTCCCGTCGTCAAATACGTTCGCCAGTGCGGGCGCAACTCGAGCAACTGCACGGCCGTACGCGCCTGCGCTTTCGCTTGGCGCACCATCTGCTCGACGTTTCCGCTGCGCGGGCGCGGCTTGCAGTGATAGACCAGCGCGCGTTTGTTAAACACCGCCTTAACGCCCGCGAAGCGCAATCGCAACCCCACGTCGATGTCTTCCCATCCGTACTCCGAAAACGAGGTGTTGAATCCACCGATCGCGCGCATCGTCGCCAGCGGCACCGAGACGTTGGTCGTCCAAAAAAAGTTGCCGCTGTAGTCCTTGATCGACCATTTCGCCTGCGGCAAATCGTCGAACGATTCCACGTTGATCGCTCCGCCGCGTACGATCGCTGCGGGATGCGCGGCGTGCGACCGCAGATGTTCGGCCACGAATGTGGGCGTCGGGAGCACGTCGTCGTCGATGAAGACGATCCGCTCGCCGGCGGCGCGTGCGATCCCGGCGTTGCGGCCGCTGGCCAAGCCGGCGTTGCGCTGCTCGATCGCGACGAACGTGCAGGTCGCACGTTTGCGCGCGCGTTCGATGACGGCGGCCGTGTCGTCGGTCGAGCCGTCGTTGACGAGCACGACCTCGTAGGCGCTGGAATCGACGGTCTGCTCGAAGCACGCGTCCAACACGCGTTCGAGGAGTCGGGCACGATTGTACGTGCACAGTTGAATGGTCGCCGAGGGCATGCGCGCTGGATTCCCCGAAGAAGGGCCTATGTCCGTTCACTTCACGCTGAGCCTCGACGTTCCGGCCGAACCGCAGTTCGAAGACCTGGTGCTTTCCGTGGCGCTGGACGTCGGCCAGCGGGCGCGCCTGGAACCCGAACGCGCGACCCGCTTGGCGCATGCGGCGGCGGCCGCGTTCGTCGGCATCGTCCGAGAAGCGATGGCCGAATCGCGCGCGCCGATTCGCCTGCGCGCGCACTCCGACGCGCACGCCCTCGCGCTTTCGCTGATCGAACGTGGCTTGCCGATGGAGGATGCGGCCTTCACGCGCGATCCGCAATGGAAGCGCATCGCCGATGCCGCCGACGTCGCGGCCTGGCATTCCCACGGGACCGGCGGCAGCGAGCTGCGCTTGAGCGTCGAGCCGCCGATCGAGATCGCGACGACGCAAGCGCTTCCAGACAAGCCGCTGGATCCGCACGATTCGCACGACTCGCACGAGGTGCCGCCCGCGGCCGTCGCGACGGTCGGATACACCATGCGCCCGTTTTTGCCCGAAGATGCCCAGGGCGTCGTGCGCTGCTTCTATCGAACCTACGGTTACCACTATACGCCGGTGATGTTCTATTCTCCGCAGCGTCTGATCGCCGCCAACGCCGCGGGTACGCTGCATTCGTTCGTCGCGCAGGCCGACGACGGCGAGATCGTCGCGCACTACGCGATTCGCCCGAACAATCGCGCGATCGGCGAAGGCTGCGCTGCGGTCGTGCTCCCCGAACATCGCGGCCACGACGTCGTCACGCAGCTACGCGCGCGGGCCGAGCAAGGCGCGCGCGAGGTCGGACTGGCTGCGTACTACACCGAGCCCGTGACCGCGCATCCGTACACGCAACGCGCCAGCGAACACTTCAACGCCAAGATCTGCGCGATCTCGCTGGGTCTGTGCAAAGCCGGGATGGCGCCGTCGCACATGAAGCTCTCGGTCAGCGGGCAGCGCCAAAGTCTCACGTTCTACGCCAAGATGCTCGCGCCGCCCGCACCGCGCGTCGCCTACGCGCCGGCACGGCATCGCGAGATCCTCGCGAATCGTTACGCCGCGTTGGGCATTGCGTGCGAATTCCGAGAGGGCCACGCACCGCAAGGACGCGGCTCGCTGCAAGTAACGATGGAACGCGCCGACGGTTTCGGTACGATCGACGTCTCGACGGTCGGCATCGCGAGCGCCGCGGTCGCGCATCAGGCCATCACCGATCTGCGCGCCGTCTCGCACGCTAGCACGATCTACGCGCGCTTGCCGCTCGACGATCCCGGAACCCCGGCATTATGCGACGCTCTCGAGCGCGACGGCTTGTTCTTCGGCGGCATCGAACCGCTCGTCCTCGACGACGGCCGCGACGCCCTGTTGATGCAGCTCCTGCTCGCCCCGCTCGACACCACGCAACTCTCCATCGCCAGCGACGAAGGCAAAGCGCTCCTAACCTACATCGAATCCGACCGCCAAAGAGTAAACGCCGCCCTCTAACCGTGTCACCATGACACCCGTCGGCGCTAGGAGAGGAGGTCGTTGGTGACCGTCATGATGCGGGGGATGTTGAGGTTGGCGATGCAGGCGTAGTCGGGGCAGTTTTCTTTGGTGTCGTTGCGATGGCAGGGGTACGAGGCGCGAACGATTGCGGTGCGCGGGCCGCGCGGGGCCCAGCGTTCGGGGAAATCGGATTGGAACGGGAAGATGCCGACGGTCGGGCAGCCGACCGCGGCGGCGACGTGCATCGCTCCGGTCGTAATCCCCACGAAGGCTTTCGCGCGCGCCGCCAGCGCGCCGAAGCCGCCGATCTCCAACGCGCCGGCAATCGAGACCACGCGCGGCGGCCGATTCGGCGTGCTCGCGCCGCGGACGATGTCGTCGACGATCGCGGCATCGGCCTGCGTTCCGCTGACCACCACGGTCGCATCGTAACGATCGGCCAGCGCGCGCGCCAGGGCCGACCACGCCTGCGTCGGCCAGATGCCGCGTTGCGGAGCGATCGCGTTGGTCGGATGCATGATGAGAAACGCACCGCCCAAGCCGGCGATCAGCACGTCCGCCGCGTCGCGGTCGGCAGCCGTCGGCACGAAGTGCGGAACGGCGCCGGGCGCGTCGCAGCCGAGCGCCCGCGCGTAGTCCAGCAAAATATCCGACCACGGCGAGGTGACGTCGCCCAGTTCGCTGCGCACGAAGACGCGCTTGGTGAAACGCCCGGAATACAACCGTCGCGCTTGGCCGACGCGAATCGGAATGTTGGCCAGCGCCGGAAGACGCGCGGTGCGCGCCGTCGCCCAGGTCACGACGCTGGCATCGTAGTTGCGAGCGCCCAGTTGCGCGGCCAGCGCGCGCGGGTCTTCGCCGGCATCGAGCAGCACGGCGTCAAGGTCGGGCACGCGCTCGAGCGCGGCGCGATGTCCGGGAAGCGCGAGCGCGTCGATCCGATCGAAGCGTTGGCGTAAGGCTTGGGCGACGACGGTCGCGAGCAGCGAATCGCCGATCCCGCCGCCGGCGGTCACGAGCAGGGCGCTAGACATCGCTCGGACGGACGAGTTCGCGCGTGTAGAGTCCGTCGAGGAACTGCGCGCGCGCGATCGCACGCAGCGGCCCTGGAAAGCTTTCGCTCGCGGCGACGCCGGCCAGCACGCGCAGCCACGGCTCGGGCAAGAGGTAGCGCCCGCGCAGCACGTTGAGCGGATGCGCGCCGGTGGCCATGCGTGCGCGCAGCGATGGCGCTTTGGCGATGAAACGTCGCGCCATCTTGGCCTTCTCGACGGCTTTGTGCGCTTCGACTTCCAGCGTGTTCTCCGAGGGCGGCTTGATGTGCCAGATGTAGGCATCCCACGCAAACGTCCACTTCAGGCCCCGCTCGCGCAGGCGCACGCCCAACTCGGTATCTTCCCACCCGTACAGGTCGAACTGCTCGTCGAACCCACCGACGGCGTCGAGTGCGTGTCGCGCGATCGAAACGTTGCACGTGCATAAAAATGCGCGCGAATAATTGGACATCTTGGGCTTTGGGCGATCCTCGTACGAAGCTACGTTGAGAATCGGTCCGTTGACGATCAAGTCGCCGCTTTCGTGCGCCGCCTCGTGCGCGGATAAGAAGCCGGGCGGTGCGACGACGTCGTCGTCGCAAAAGAGGACGAGATACCCCTGCGCGATCGCGACGCCGCGGTTGCGCGCCTTGCCGCGATTGGGCTCGGGCTCGAAAACGTAGCGTACCGCGACGCCGCGCTGCACCGCATCCGCGACGACGTCTTTGGTAGCGTCGCTCGAACCGTTATCGACGACGACGACCTCGAACGACGGCGCGCCGCGCTGCGCCTCGAACGATGCCAGGGCGTGCTGGAGATAGTCGGCACGGTCCTTGGTCGCGATCACCACCGACAGTCGCATCAGGCGTGCAACTCCAGCAGCGATGCGGCCATGCGATCGGCCGCACCGGCGTGACCGGCGTAGAGCGCGCGGAGTTTGGCGCCGGTCGTCTGCTGCCATTGCCGATCGTCGTAGCGCTCCAACGCCACGCGCGCGACGCGCCCGGGCGAGAGCGTTCCGTGCAGCTCGCAGATCGTCATCTCGTTAAGGTCCATGTTTGGTTGTGTATGATAGCGAAAGCGTTTGGCGTAGGCAAGAACCGCCGCGCCTTTGAGGGCAGCGCCGACCACGGGGATGCGGTCCAAGTACGTCAGCGGTCCGTTGATGACGACCTTTTCCGGCGCGTTCGCGGGCGTGATCGAAACGATCGGTATGCCCAGCGCGGCCACCTCGATGGCTTTGGTTCCCGGCAGCGTGAGCACCAAACGCGCGCGGCGTGCGGCCGCCAGCGCGTTGTGCACGATCGGCACGCGCGTAAGCCCGTCCATGCTCTCCAAGAATGCCACGCCGTCGCGGTGGGTCATTCGGCCGCGTTCGGCCCAGGTTCGCGGATCGCCGCCGCGCTCGATCGCGGCGCGCACGTTTTCTAACGACGAGAACGGCGAAATTCCAAAGGCGATCCGCAGGCTCGGGCGCTCGCGCAGCATCCGGCGCGCGGCGGTAAAGAAAAACGGAATCAGCTCGGCGACCTCGTGCGCGCGCGAGCCGGGCATGATCAGAATGCCATCGTCGGGAGCCTGCGGCTCGGCCGGCTGCTCGGCTTCGAGCAGGGCGCCGTCGATCGCCAAGTTGCCGACGGTGCGGATGCGCTCGTCGGGAATCCCCGCCGCTTGCAGTTCCGCAACGTTCTTGGCGTCGACGGCGAACGCGCGCACAAACGTCTGCCTAAATTTCGCGCGCGAGAATTTGTACGTGGTCACCGCACCGCCCAACCGTTTGTGCAAGCGCGCGGCGTGCATGAGATCGCCGCCCAGGTACTGCACGATGTCGGCATTCTGCGGCGCGTCGTCGACGCGCCGGCCCAGCGCGAACGCGACGTATTCCTTGGGATCCAAGACGCGCGCTTGCGGAAACCACTCGCGCGCCATCTGCGCTTCCGCACCGCTAGCATAGTCGTCGGGCACCAGGAACAGCACGATCTCCGTCCGCGGATCGTGCGCGTACAGCGCGCGCGCCAGCGGACGAAACCACCCGGCCACCTCGCCCGGGCCGTTGGCGGTGATCGCGATGCGCACTATAAGTCGGGCGGAGCGTAGCGCGCGATGATGCGCGCGATCGTGTCGGTGGTCGAGGCGCCGGCCTGATGCGGCGCGAGCCGAATCTCGCCGCCGTGCGCCAGCACGACCGTGCGCTCGGGCAGCTCGTCCTCGCGGTATTGATCGCTCTTGACGTGCACGTCGGGCGCGATCCGGTCGAGTAGCACCTCGGGCGTGCGTTCGCCGAAGGCAACGACGATGTCGACGCTGCGTAAGGCGCACAACACGCGCGCGCGATCGTCGAAGGGCACGATCGGGCGCAACTCACCCTTGATCTCGCGCACCGAGGCGTCGGTGTTCAAGCCCACGATCAAGACGTCGCCTTGCGCGCGAGCCCATGCCAGGTAGCCGACGTGACCGGCGTGCACGACGTCGAAGACGCCGTTGGTAAACACCACGCGCTTGCCGGCCGCACGCAGTGCCTCGCGACGTTCGCACGCGACATCGACGCTCAACAGGTCGCCGAAGAACGCGTCAGGCATGTTCGTGCTCGACCAGCGCGACGATCTCGTCGGCCGACGCGGTCGCGGTGCCGAGTTTCTCGACGACGGCGGCGGCGGCGAAGTTCGCCAAGCGCATCGCCACGTCGATCGGCGCGCCCGCGGCTAACGCCAGCGAAAGCACCGCCACGACGGTATCGCCGGCGCCGCTGACGTCGAAGACCGTGCGCGCGACCGATGGAATCAGCAGGCGTTCCCCATCGCGGCCGAAGAGCGCCATCCCGTGTTCGCCGCGCGTCACCACCACGAATCTGCATCCCAAACGTCCGAGCAGCGCCGTTCCCGCGCGTTCCAGCGACGCATCGTCGACGATCGCGATGCCGCTGGCCTGCGCGGCCTCGTTCGCGTTAGGTGCCACGCAGGTCACGCCGGCGAAGAGATCGAGGTTCTGCGGTTTGGGATCGGCCAGCACCAAAGGCGCCGCCAAGCACGCCTCGACCAATTCGCGATCCAGCAAGCCTTTGGCATAGTCGCTCAGGATCACCGCGTCGCACTTCGCGGCGTGTCCGTCAACGTACGCGCGCAGGCGCTCGCGATCCGCATCTTCGAGTCGCTGGGTCGACTCCCAGTCCGTTCGCACGACTTGCTGGTTGTGCGCGACCACGCGCGTCTTGCGGGTGGTCGGGCGATCGTCGAGCGCGATGGTGCCGCTCTCGTCGACATCGTCCTCCCGCAGTAGCGCGCGCACTTGCTCGCCAAACGTATCGCCGCCAACGCCCGAGACGAACGACACGCGCGCGCCGAGCGCGCGCAGGTTGCTCGCAACGTTTCCGGCACCTCCCAACGTGAACGAATGATCCGTAACCGCGACGACCGGAACGGGAGCCTCGGGGGAGATGCGGCTGACCGTGCCCCAAATCCATTCGTCGATCATCACGTCGCCGACCACCATGATGCGCTTGCCGCGCATGCGCGCGAAGAGAGCGCGCGCGTCGGGCGGGGCCAGCAGATGCGCGGTCATGATTCGAAGATCAGGCGCTGTTCGACCAGATCGCAGACGATGTGCGCCATCACCTGATGCACTTCTTGAACGATCGCCGAGTAACCGTCGGGGCCCATCAGTACCAAATCGGCGGCCCTGGCGGCCGCACCGCCGCCATTACCCGTGAATGCGATCGCGACCGCGCCGTTACGTTTGGCCGCTTCGAGCGCCAAGACGATGTTGCGCGAACCGCCGCTGGTCGTGAGCGCGATCAGCACGTCGCCGGGATGGGCGAACGCTTGCACTTGACGCGCGAAGATCTCGTCGTAGCCGAAATCGTTCCCGATCGCCGTCACCGTCGAGGTGTTGACCGAAAGCGCTTCGCTGTTGAGCCCCGGACGTTCGCGTAAGAACCGGCCGGAGAGTTCGGCGGACATGTGCTGGGCTTCGGCGGCGCTGCCGCCGTTGCCGCACCAATAGACCTTCTTGCCCGCGCGCAGGCACGCGACCACCGCATCGACGATCGCTTCAACTTGTTCGCGATAGTGCGGGCGTTCGAAAATGCCGGCGCGGTCGGCGATCAGTTCTTCGAAATCGCGGCGACCGGTGTAGTCCTTGGCCACAGTTACGGCTCGATCCAGACGATGTCGTCGCCTTGCGAAACCAGTTCGCCGTTTTCGGGAAGGACGCGCAGGACCGTTCCCGCGTAGTCGCTGACGATTTCGTTGAAGAGCTTCATCGCTTCGAGGATGCACAGCGGCGCGCCGACCTCGACGCGATCGCCGACGTTCACGAACGACGGCTCGTCGGGCGACGGCGAACGATAGAAGACGCCGGTCAGCGGCGCGGCGACTTTCTTGACGTTGGGCGGTGCGGCGGTCGGCGGTCCGGCCGCGGGAGCGACGCCGTGCGCGGACGCGGGGACCGGAGGCCCGACGTACGAGCCCGGCTCGCGCCGGACCAATTCGTAGAGCGCGTCACCGACCTTGACCTTGATCTTGTCGAGGTCGTGCTCGTGCATGATCGCGAGCAATTCTTCAAGGGTCTGCTTCTCGTCCATTACGCTCCCCCTTCAACGAGGGCCGCCGCAAGGTCTTTTCCGCGCCCCAGGGGCACGCGCCGGTCGGTGCGCGCGTCGAGATCCCGAACGACGATTTCGCCCGCGGCCAGCTCCTGGCTGCCCAGGATCAGCGCGAAGCGAGCGCCGCAGCGGTCGGCGGTCTTGAGGTGGGCGAGCAATTTCCGCTCGTTGTAATCGGCAAAGACCGGCACGTCGAGCGCGCCGCGCAGATCGGTGACGATCGGCAGCAACGCCGCGCGCGCTTGCGCCCCCAGGCCGATTGCAAAGACGCCGCGTCGCGCCGGCGGGGCCGCCGTGGCCATCGCATCGAGCATCATCAAAAAGCGTTCGAGCCCCAGCGCGAAACCCACCGCGGGCGTTTGAGGACCGCCCAGCGATCGAACCAAGTCGTCGTACCGTCCGCCGCCGCACACCGTCGATTGCGCGCCCAACACGCTCGAGGTGATTTCGAAGACCGTTCGCGTATAGTAATCTAAGCCGCGCACGATGCGGGGATTGATCGTGTACGGAATTCCGGCCGCGTCCAAATAGGCTTTGAGCGCGTCGAAGTGCGCGCGACAATCGTCGCACAAGATCGACTCGAACGTCGGCGCGCTTTCCACGAACGGCCGATCGGCGTCGTCTTTACTATCCAACAAGCGCAACGGGTTGCGCTCCAAGCGCCGTTGCGAATCTTCGCTCAACCCCGCAAGGTGCGGGCGAAAGTGCTCCAGCAACGCTTCGCGGTAGCGCGGACGGCAGACGTCGTCGCCGATCGAGTTGAGGTTGAGTACCGCATCGGCGATCCCGTGTTGGGCGACCAACGCCCAAGCCAGCGAGATCACCTCGAAGTCCGCTTCGGGTCCCGCAAAGCCGAAACATTCGACGCCGAATTGGTGCGATTGCCGGTAGCGTCCCTTCTGCGGGCGCTCGTAACGATAGATCGGCCCGATGTAGTACAGCCGCTGGGGCCCCTGTGCGAACAATTGATGTTCGAGCGCGGCGCGCACGACCGGTGCCGTCCACTCCGGGCGCAGCGTGATGCTGCGGTCGCCCTTATCGGTAAACGTGTACATTTCTTTTTCGACGATGTCGGTCGCGTCGCCGACGCCGCGCACGAACAGTTCGGTCGATTCAAACGTCGGCGTGCGAATCTCGCCGTACCCGAAACGTTCGGCCAACGCGCGCGCGCGCGCCTCCAACTCCAGCCAGCGGGCGGACTCGGGGGGCAGAATATCCTGCGTACCGCGCGGCGCGGCAATCTTCGAAGACATGGCCTCCACCTGTTCGCAAGGTCGCCCCGTATTCATGCAGACGCTTGCGGCCGGCGCCGATGCGCGGGATGGAGACGTATGCGACCGATTCCGATCGCGGCGCTGCTACTCGCGTTGGCGCTGCTGCCCCCGACGACCGGCTTGCAAATCGCCGCGACCGCCGCATCGACGCTCTTCGAAGCCGTCCCCTTCATCCTGGCCGCCCGGCTGGTCGCCGCGATCCTGCCGCGCGCCTCGCACTGGCTGCCGTTCTTGGGCTGCGGCTGCAGCGGCGGCCCCTCCGCCCGCTCCGTGCCCGCCACCATCGCCACCGCCCTGGCCTTCGGCCCGCTCGTCGCGCTAGCGCGCTTCCTCGCCGCCTACGCGATGGGCATCGCAACGCGCGGTGTCATGGGGGACACCTCCCCGCACCGTGACAACGCTTTGGGCACGCTTTCTTCGTTGTTGCCGTTCGCGATCGTTGCGGGGGTCGTATCGCACGTTCTGCCGATGTTGTATTCGTTCTCGCATGCAAACGCGATCGTTGCGTGGATCGGCGGCGCGTTGCTGGGGCTCGCGCTTTCGCCGTGCGGGCTTGGGGTCGTGGGCATCGCCGGCGCACTGCGCGGCGTTTCTCCGGCGGCGTGCGTCGGATTTCTTTGTGTCACAGGCGTCGTCGACGTTCGCTCGCTGTTTCCCCATCGCGACGCCCACGTCGGACACGATGCGTGCGCTTACCTCCTCGCCGCTCTGGCGTGTGCGCTGGTCGCGTGGCACGGCGGCGCGATGCTCGTGCATCCGCACTTCACCTTGCCGCTGTTGGCGTGCGGCGCCGCGCTCGCCGTGCTGGCCTACAAGCATCGGCGCGAACGCGACGTGCGCGCGATGCTCGCACCGGCACTGGCCTTCGCCGTCGCGGTCGCCGGCGCGCCGCCACCGGACTATCGCGCGACGCCAACGACGCTCGCCGATGCCTTCCCGGGAGAACGTCTCTCATTTACCGGCGTGGTCGCGCGAACGGGAAAAGATACGTCGCTGGTCCGTTACGCGATCACCTGCTGTCGCGCCGACGCCGCGCCGATCGCCGTTCCGCTCGCGGCGTCCCCGCCGTCGCGCACCGGAACGTGGCTCGACGCCGATGGCACGCTCGTTCCAGTCAACGGTTCGCTACGGCTGCGCGTCGACCGCGCCAAAGCGGTCGCTCCGCCCAGCGATCCGTTTCTGTATCGCTGACCGTTACGAGGGCGTCGCGTTCCCGCGCGGCTCGAGCAGCTCCACCGGAACGCCGTTGGGATCTTCGATGAATGCGATCGCGCGCGTTCCGCTAGGCGACTTATACGCATCCTTGAGAACCTTCACGCCTTTGGAGCGCAGATCGGCGATGTAGGTCTTGAGATCGCCATCGACTTCGAGCGCCAGGTGTTCGTAGCGATTTCCAAGTTCGTACGGCGGATGCTCCTCGAGATCGAAGACCAGCTCGATGTACGCATTCCAATCGTGCCCGACGAACGCCATGTCGGCATTCCCCGGATAATGATGCGGTCCATCGAGCAGTTTCATCCCGATTTTGTTGGTGTAGAAGTCGATCGATTCGTTCATGTCGTTCACGAAGATCGACGTATGCAAAAAGCGCGGCATACCTGCCTTCTGGGCCGCGACCCGCGGGATGTCCTCCTCCGGCACCGCGCACGGTGACGTGCATGGGCAGCGGTGTCATGCCACCACTCGTCGTGATGCTAGTGTAGGAAGTAGCGGTGCGTGGAAAAGACCAGGGCGATGTCGAGGCGGTTGGCGGCGGCGATGACTTCTTCGTCGCGGACGCTGCCGCCGGGCGCGATGACCGCGGTGCAGCCGGCGGCGGCGGCGGCTTCTAGGCCGTCGGCGAAGGGGAAGAAACCGTCGCTGGCACATGCGGCGCCTCGCGCGCCTGCGGCCTCGGACGCGTCGTTGCCGGCGACGTTGGCTCGCGCGGTGGCGATTTGGACGGCGCTGACGCGGTTGGTTTGACCGGCGCAGATGCCGCGGGTGACGCCGTCGCGGACGATGACGACGCCGTTGGACTTTACGTGACGGACGACGTCCCACGCAAACGCGGCGTCTTGCCATTCGCGCGCGCTGAGTTGGCGCTTGCTGACGACGCTCCAGGTTTCGCGCGCGGCGTTCGGATCGTCGTCTTCGGCGAGCACGCCGCCCAGCGCGCTGCGCACGCGCAGCTCTCGTGCGAGCCGCGCGGGAAGTTCGGAAGCAAAGCGCATCACGCGCAGGTTTTTCTTTTTCCGCAGCAGCGCCAGCGCGTCGTCGTCGAAATCGGGCGCGGCGACGATCTCGAGAAAGAACGTCGAGAGCGCTTGCGCCGCAGCGAGGGTAACGCGCGCGTCGACCGCGACGATTCCGCCGAAGGCGGAGGTCGGATCGGCGCCTAGCGCATCGCGCACGGCGGCGTCGACGGTCGAGCGCTGCGCGACGCCGCACGGCACCGTGTGTTTGACGACCGCGGCGCGTGTGGTTTCTGCCCGTGGTTCGACTTCGCTCCCGTTGGTCGTGGCAGCGGGAGTGGCGCGGGCGAGTAGGCGTAGGGTGGCGTCGAGGTCGAGCAGGTTGTTGTAGGAGAGGGCTTTGCCGTGGAGTTGGTCGGGGAGATAGTCGGCGCGGTCGAGATAGAATGCAGCGCGCGCTTGCGGGTTGGTGCCGTAGCGCAAGCGTTGGCTCAGCGGCAGCGTGAGCGTCAGCGCGCCAGGGAGATCGCCGGGCAGCAGCGCGCCTTCGGCGGCGAGGTAGTGCGCGATCGCGGCGTCGTATTCGGCGGTGCGCTCGAACGCAGCGACGGCCCACTTGCGGCGCAGGGCCAACGGAATCTCCCCGACGCCGCGCGACGTTTCGCCCGCTTCGAGCGCGGCGAGATACTCGTCGTATTGCGACGGATGCGAAAGCACGGCGACCTGCGAGAAGTTCTTGGCAGCGGCGCGCAGCAGCGAGACGCCGCCGATGTCGATCTGTTCGATCGCTTCGGCCAGCGCCGTGCCTTCGTGCGCGATGGTGGCTTCGAACGGGTAGAGGTTGACGACGACCACATCGATCGACGGGATCGCATACGTGTCGCGCTGGGCGAGGTGCGCGTCGTCGGCCCGGTCGTAGAGGATCGCACCGAAGATCTTGGGATGCAGCGTCTTGACGCGTCCATCGAAGAGCGCCGGGAATCCCGTCAGCGTCTCGACGTCGCGCGCCGGAACGCCGGCGTCTTCCAACGCTTTGCGCGTGCCGCTGGTCGCCACGATTTCGACGCCGCGTCGGTGCAAGGCCTGGGCGAGTTGCGTTGCGCCCGTTTTGTCGGAGAGTGAAAAAAGCGCGCCGCTAGGCAATCGCCGGCTCCGCTTCGTGTTGGCTCAGTTCGGCGGAGACGATCGTGCTGACGCCGGCTTCGCTCATCGTGACGCCGTACATGCGGTCGGCCAGTTCCATCGTCTTCTTGTTGTGCGTGACGATAATCATCTGCGAATCGCTCGAGAGTTCTCGGACCATATCCGAGAAGCGTTCGACGTTCATGTCGTCCAATGCGGCGTCGACTTCGTCGAGCAGATAGAACGGCGACGGTTTGACGCGGATCAGCGCGAAGATCAGCGCGGCGGCGACCATCGCGCGCTCGCCGCCCGAGAGCGCGGCCAGCGCCATCTGTTTCTTTCCCGGCGGTTGAACGGAGATCTCGATGCCGGTCTCGGAGAGATTTTCGGGATCGGTCTGCCACATCTTGGCCTCGCCGCCCGGAAACAGTTCTTCGTAGACCGCGTGGAACGCCACCGCAACTTGGTTGAACGTTTCGTTGAAACGCTCTTGGGTCTGCAGTTCGATCTCCTTGATCGACTCCAGCAGCGTTTCTCGCGCGCGCGACAGATCGTCGAGCTGGGTGCGCAAGAAGTTCTCGCGCTCGGCCAACTCCTCGCGCTCGGCCTCGGCGTTGAGGTTGACGTTGGCTTGCAGGCGCGCCAGCTCTTCGCGCAGCCGCGGCAGCTCGTCGGTGACGTCGTCGGCCTGATCGGCGTACCGCGTCTCGACGTCTTTGCACTCGTCGTCGTTGGCTGGATTCTGCGCGAACTGCGAGACCAGCATGCCCAGTTCGGCTTCGATCTCGGCCAACCGCGTGCGAAAGCCTTCGCCGCCCGCGGCCGCATCGTGCTCTTCGTTCTCGGCCAAGCGTGCGTCGCTCTCCACTTGCAGGCTTTGCTCGGAAAGGCGTTCGCGCTCGCGGCGCGCCGCTTCCAACTGCACGTCGAGATCGGCGACACCGCGCTTGAGCCCTTCGAGGTGCGCGTGTGCGGAACTGCCGCGCTGGGCCAGCGAAACGATCTCGGCGAGCATCTGCTCGCGCGCGTTCTGCGCGCGCTGCGAATCTTGATCGAGAATTCCAAAGCGCGCGCGCGCGCCGTCGCGTTCGGCGCCCAATGCGGCGAACTTCTCGCGCAGCTCCGCGGCCTGCGCGGCGGCTTGCGCCCGCGCGGCTTCGGCCTGGGCGATCTCGACGCGCGCGCGCGCCAGTTCGCCTTCCAAGCGCCGGCGATCTTCGTCGCTTTGCGCGGCGTCGGCCGAACCACCGCCCAACTCGCGCTCGCGTTCGCGCGCCGCGCGCGCTTGCGTGCCCAATTCCTGGACCCGCGCTCGGGCGACCTCGAACTCGCCCTGCACGCGCTCGACGTCGCTCTGCCACGACGCCATCTCGGCGCGCACTTCGGTCGCGGCAATATCCAAACGCGCCAGCGCCTCCCGCGCGCCGTCGCGCGTCGCGATCGCGGCTTCGCAGCGCGCGGCCGCGTCGGACAACGCCGCTTCGCGCTCGCCCAACTGCACGCGCATGCCCGCCAACCGTTCGCGCAGGGTTTGGGCTTGGACGCGCCGCGAGAGAATGGCCGTCTCGCGTTTGAAGCGGCCGCCGGTGATCGCGCCGCCGCCGGCGATCTGCTCGCCCGAGAGCGTGACGATCGTATCGCGCAGGCCGCGGCCGCGCGCCAGCGCGATGCCGGTCTGCAGGGTGTCGACGATCAGCACGCTGCCGACCAGGAAGCGCACGATGCTCTGATATTCGGGTTTGGAACGTACCAGCGTGTGCGCGTAGCCGATCACGCCGGGCGTCGAGGCTAAGTCAGGCGCCGGCGTCTTGCCTTCGCGATTGGCCAGCGTGTCGAGCGGCAGGAACGTCGCGCGGCCCAGCTCCTTGGCGTTGAGATAGTCGATCGCGCGCTCGGCGTCTTCGGACGTGCGCGTCACGATGTTGGAGAGGCGAGCGCCGAACGCGACGTCCAACGCGCGCGCGTAGCGCTCGTCGGTCTCGATCAGATTGCTGACCACGCCGTCGATGCCGCGCAGATCGCCGCGCTGCCAGGCTTCGACGATCGCGCGCGTTCCGGGCACGTGGCCCTCGAGCGAGGATTCGAGTTCTTCGATCGTATGCAGCCGCGATTCGGCCGCGGCCAGCTCGCTGGAAAACTCCCGATGCGCGCCGGTGGCCGCCGCGAGCGCTTCCTGCGCCGTCAGCACCTCGCGTTCGGCGATGTCGAAACGCGTGCGTTCGCCGCCGCTTTGCGTTTCGAGTTCGTTGAGTTGGCGCTCGCGCTCGCCGTACTTGTGCGTTGCGGCACCGGCAGCGATCTCTAACTGCTCGGCGCGCACGCGCGCGCCCTGCGCTTCGGCTTCGAGGCGTTCGGCTTCGGCACGCAGGTTTTCGCCCGTAACGCGGCGCTCGGCTTTGCGCGCCGCATGCTCGGCGGCGCCGGCTTCGACCTCGCGCAGCCGCGTGAAGATCGTATCGAGTTGGGCGCGCGAATGAGCCAGCGTTGTCTGCGCGGCGTGCTCGCGTTCGCGCGCGGCTTCGACTTGGGCTTGCAGCGGCGCGATACGCTCGTCCAGGCCGGCGATCTGTACTTCGAGCGCTTCGCGCTCCTGCGCGACGCGAGCGACGTCTTCGGAGGTTTGGGTCGATTGCGCTTCGAGCGCCTCGCGCCGCGCCAGCGCGGCGGCGTAGTCGGCTTCGGAACGCGCGAGTTCCGAGCGACGCTGCTGACCTTGCGTGCGCAACTCTTCGAGATGCAGTTCGTGCTGATAGAGGCGCGTGCGCAGTTCGGTCAGCGTCGCTCCCAGCGTCGCGGCCTTGGCCGCCGCAATGCTGCGACGTTCTTCGTTGCGTTCGACCTGCCCGCGCAACGTCTCGCGTTCGCCGCGGCGCGAGGCCGACGCGCGCATGTACGAGAGAATTTCGAGGTCGCGCACGCGCGCCGAGACCTTACGATAGCGCTTGGCGCGGCGCACTTGGGTCTCGAGTTCGGGAATGCGGCGTTCGAGTTCGGAGATCAGATCGTTGATGCGGATCGCGTTCTGCTCGGTTTGCGCTAGGCGACGCAGCGACTCGTTCTTGCGCGAGAGAAATTTGTTGATGCCGGCGGTCTCTTCAAAGAGCGCTCGGCGTTCGGTCGGCTTGCTGGTGAGGATCGAATCGATCTGTCCTTGCGAAACGATCGCGTAGGAGCCCGGCCCCAAGCCGGTTCCCATCAGCAGTTCGGTGATGTCGCGCAAGCGCACTTGCGAGCGGTTGATGAAGTATTCGCTCTCGCCCTGACGATAGGCGCGCCGCGTGATCTCGACCTCGCTGAACTCCAGCGGCAAGCGCCCCGCGGAGTTGTCGAACGTGATCGCGACTTCGGCCAGGCCCAGCGGCTTGCGTTTGTCGTTGCCGGCAAAGATCACGTCCTCGAGTTTGCCCGACCGCAGAGACTTGCTGGACGTCTCGCCCAGCACCCAGCGGATCGCGTCGACCAAGTTCGATTTCCCCGAACCGTTGGGTCCGACGACCGCCGTAATTCCGGTGGAGATTTCCAGCGTGGTCGGTTCGGCGAACGTCTTAAAGCCGAACGCTTTGATCTTCTGAAGTTTCACTTCTGCCTTTGCTGGGCTGGAAGGGTCGCCAGGGCGGCGTGGGCCGCGGCCTGCTGGGCACTTCTTTTCGAGGAACCGGTGCCGGTTCCTAACGTCGAGCCGTTTACCTCTACGCTCGAGCTGAAGGCCGGGGCCTGGGCGCTGCCCACATCGGCGTCGCGGTAGACCGGGGTGCCGCCCAGCGACTCCTGGGCCAAATGCTGGAGGCGGGTCTTGGCGTCGAGTAAATCGCCGGGGTCGTGGTCGAGCGCCGCGATGTGCTGCTTCTCTACGAAGTGCCGGGCGGCGTCGAGGCCATACGAGATGGCCAGCGCGGCCACGAACGCCTCGAAGGCGTCGGCCAGGATGCTGGTATTCTCGGTGCCGCCGGCGCTGCGCATGCCCGCGCCCATGACCAGCACCTCGTCGAAATGCAGGCGCCGCGCGGTCTGCGCCAGGGTAGCGTCGTTGACGATCCGCGCCTTGCGCACGGTCAGCAACCCTTCGTCGTCGGCCGGGAACGTGCGATAAAGCCAGTCGGCGGTCAGATAGCCTAAGATCGAATCGCCCAAGAACTCCATGCGCTCGTTGGCATCGCCGCCGCGCTCGCGCACGTGACTGTCGTGAACGAAGGCGGTTTCGATCGCGACGAGATCGCCGGCTTGCGCGGCGGGAACCCCGGCGCGCCGAACCAGCGCGCGTAACCGCCGGCGTCGCGCTTCGCCGCTCACCCCGGTGCGGCGGGCAGTTTGCTAAAGACGATCACGCTGTTGTGGCCGCCGAACCCGAACGAGTTGGAGAGCGCGATATCCACTTTGGCTTTGCGCGCGACGTTGGGAACGTAGTCCAGCGTGCAGTCGGGATCGGGAAATTCGTAGTTGATCGTCGGCGGCATCGTGTCGTTGACGATCGCCAAAACCGTGGCGACGCCCTCGATGCCGCCGGCGGCGCCCAGCGCGTGCCCGTGCATCGACTTGGTCGAACTGACCGCGACGTTGGGACCGAAAACGCGTTCGATCGCTTGAGATTCGGCGGTATCGCCCAACGGCGTCGACGTCCCGTGCGCGTTGATGTAATCGACAGAAGACGGTTCCACCCCCGCCGACGTACACGCGCGCTGCATCGCGAGCACCACGCCGCCGCCCTCGGGATCGGGCGCGACCAGATCGTAGGCGTCGGCCGACTGTCCGTAACCTAGCACCTCGGCGTAGATCTTCGCGCCGCGCGCTTTGGCGTGTTCGTAGTCCTCAAGCAGCAGCACGCCCGCGCCTTCACCGAGCACGAACCCATCGCGTTCGCGATCGAACGGGCGGCTGGCTCGCGTCGGATCGTCGTTGCGCGTCGACATCGCGCGCATCGTGCAAAAACCACCGACGGCCAGCGGCGCGATCGTGGCTTCGGTGCCGCCGGTAATCATCGCGACCGCGTCGCCGTTGACGATGTGGTTGTACGCGCACACAATCGCGTCGTTCGCCGACGCACAGGCGCTCGACGCAGCGTAGACCGGCCCGCGAAAACCGTAGCGCATCGAGATGTGCGCCGACGCGGCATTGGACATCAGCATCGGAATAAAGAACGGCGAGGTGCGCGCCCAAGTGCCCTGTTCGGCGGCTTTGATCGACTGCTGCCAGAACGTGTTGATGCCGCCGATGCCGGTGCCCAAGACGACGCCGATGTGATCCTTGGCGTCGGAATCGACCGGCAGCTTGGCATCGTCGATCGCTTCGACGGCGGCAACGATCGCGAACTGCGCGAACCGGTCCAAGCGGCGCGCGTCCTTTTTCCCCAGGACGCCCTCGGGCTGGAAATCTTTGACTTCGGCGGCGATGCGCGTGGTGTAGTCCGAGGCGTCGAAGGCCGTAATCGGCCCAACGCCCGACACGCCGGCGATCAGTTGGCGCCAGAATTCATCCCGGGTATTTCCTAAGGGTGTCACGGCGCCCAGGCCGGTGACGACCACGCGTCGTCTGCTCAAAGCATCCCCTAGGTACGGCGATGCCCACATGGCACCTGCTACCGCAGAAGGTCCCTCCTTCCGAACATGCCTCGCCCTCAAGGTGTCGTGTCACGGCGAGCGTCGGCCGTAGTGTCATGGCGAGCGTCGGCCGTAGTGTCATGGCGAGCGTCGGCCGTAGTGTCATGGCGAGCGTC
>DATCDS010000093.1:0-9234 GCA_036510515.1 Vulcanimicrobiaceae bacterium | reverse complement strand
TGTTCGGTGGAATCGCGCGAACAGGTGATGGCGACCGCGCAAGCCGTGAAGGCTGCGGGCGCCGTGATGCTGCGCGGCGGTGCGTTCAAGCCGCGCACCAGCCCGTATGCGTTCCAAGGTCTGGGATGGGAAGGCGTCGCGCTGCTGGCAGAAGCCGGCCGAGCGACCGGATTGCCCACGATCAGTGAAGTGATGACGATCGATCAAGTCGAGCGCATGGCGGCCCAAGTCGACATGCTGCAGATCGGCGCGCGCAACATGCAAAACTTCGATCTGCTCAAAGCCGTCGGCCGCAGCGGCCATCCGGTCTTGCTCAAGCGCGGTTTCTCGGCAACGATCGAAGAAGTGCTCTCGGCCGCAGAATACATTCTTTCCGAGGGCAATCCGCACGTCGCGCTCTGCGAGCGCGGCATTCGCACGTTCGAGCAGGCGACGCGCAATACGCTGGACCTTTCCGCGATTCCGGTTCTGCGCGAGCGCACTCATCTGCCGATCCTGGTCGATCCCAGTCACGCGGTCGGCGTGCGCCGCTGGATCTCGCCGCTGTGCATGGCGGCCAAGGCCGTCGGCGCCGACGGGCTGCTGATCGAAGTGCATCCCAATCCGCCCGAAGCTAAGAGCGACAAAGAGCAGGCCCTGACGTTCGGCGATTTCGCACAGATCGTCGACGATCTGGCAAAGGTGCCGATGGCCTCGTACGCATCGGTGGAAGTGTGAACGTCGCGTTGAGCGGCGGCGCGCCGCTGCGCGGCGAGCTGCGCGTGCCGGGTGACAAGTCCATCGCGCACCGCGCGCTGATCTTCGGCAGCCTGGCGCACGGATGGACCCGCATCGCGGGATTGCCGCGCGGCGAGGACGTCGCCTCCACGATTCGCGCGTTGGGAACCCTTGGCGTAGCGATTTCGCGCAACGACGAGTCGGCGATCGTGATGGGGCGCGGGCCCGACGCGCTCGACGCGCGCGGCGCCGATGTCGATTGCGGCAACTCCGGCACGACGATGCGCTTGTTGATGGGCGCACTGGCCGGCGGACGCACGCGCGTGCGGCTGACCGGCGATGCGTCATTGAGCAAACGCCCGATGCGCCGGGTCTCCGGGCCGCTGGCCGAGCTAGGCGCACGCGTGCATCTCGCCCTAGGCGACCGCGCACCGTTAGAAGTAGAAGGCACGCCGCTGGCGGGTGCCAACTGCGAACTCAAACTTCCCAGCGCACAGGTAAAATCGGCATTATTGCTGGCGGCGCTGCGCGCGCGCGGCACGACGCGCTTGACCGGCATGCTCGACTCGCGCGATCACACCGAGCGCATGCTGCCGATGTTCGGCGCGCGCTTGGAGAGTCGCGACGGCGAGATCGTGGTCGAGGGCGGGCAACGGTTGCGCGGCGCGTTCGTGCGCGTTCCCGGCGATGCGTCCTCGGCAGCCTTCTGGATCGCCGCGGGCTCGGTCGTTCCCGGCGCGTTGCTGCGTTTACGCGATGTCGGCGTCAACCCGACCCGCTTGGGCTTCGTGCGCGCGCTGACGCGCATGGGCGCAAAGATTTCGGTGTTGCCGCTGGCGCGCGAGGGCGAACCGGTTGCCGACATCACGGTCGAGTACGCACCGCTGCACGCGATCGAGCTGACGGCCGCCGACGTGCCGGACCTGATCGACGAGTTGCCGCTGCTCGCGGTGGTCGCGACCCAGGCGACGGGGCGCACCGTCGTTCGCGGTGCATCCGAACTGCGGGTGAAGGAGAGCGATCGGATCGAAGCCGTCGCACGCTTCCTACGCGCGATGGGCGCGACGATTGAAACGTTCGACGACGGCTTTGCCATCGAGGGGCCGCAAGCACTGCACGGCGCGAAGGTGCAGCCGCAGGACGATCATCGCATTGCGATGGCCGGTGCGGTCGCGGGGCTGGTCGCCACCGGCGAGACGATCGTTGCCGACGCGGAGTGCGCGTCGGTCTCGTATCCCGAGTTTTTCGACACGCTGGGCCAACTTGCCGGGCAGGCGCGGCGATGATGTGCGTGCGCGGTATTCGCGGGGCGATTTCGGTCGAGTCAGACGACAAGGGCGCGATCGTCGAGGCGACCAAACGATTGTTGAGCGAGATCATCGCGGTCAATGCCGTCGAGACGACCGATATCGCGTCCGTCTTGTTTAGCCTGACGCCGGATTTACGCGCCGCGTTTCCGGCGCTGGGCGCACGCGAGATGGGCTGGGTTCAAGTTCCGATGCTGCACTTCACCGAAATCGCGGTGCCCGGCTCGCTGTCCAAATGCATCCGCGTCCTCTTGCACGTCAACACGACGCGCACGCAAGGCGAAATCGAACACGTCTACCTTGACGGCGCCGCGGTCCTGCGGCCGGACTTGGCGCGGACCCAACCGACGTGACCGCTTCCGTGCTGGGCATCCTAGGCACCGGCCTGATCGGCGCCTCGATCGGCCTGCGCGCCCGAGAAAACGGTTGGCACGTCCTGGGTTACGATGCCGATGGGAACGCGAGCGCGCAAGCTCTGTCCTGCGGCGCAATCGACGAAATCGCATCGCGACAGGATGTCCTCGCCCGCGCGAACGTCATCGCGCTCGCCACGCCCCCGCAAGCAACGATCGCCGAGTTGGAAACGCTCGGTGCAACGGCAGCGAATTTGGTCTTTGACGTCGCTTCGGTCAAAGTTCCCGTCGCGCAAGCCGCCGCTGGGGTGAAGAACTTCGTCGCGTCGCATCCGATGGCCGGCCGCGAACAAAGCGGTCCGGGCGCCGCGCGAGCGGAGCTGTTCGTAGAGCGGCCGTGGGCCTACGTTCCGACCGGCGACGCCGCTCTCGACGAGCGCTTTCGCGCATTCGTCACGATGCTCGGCGCGCGCCCGTTCGCGATCGATGCCGCGCTCCACGATCGCACCGTCGCCCTGACGTCGCACCTCCCGCAGCTGCTCGCCTTCGCGTTCGTCGAACAGCTCCTCAGCCTCCCGCCCGAAGCTCGCGAACACTTCAGCGGCCCCGTCGCCCGCGAACTCCGCCGCATCGGCGCCAGCGACCGAAAACTCTGGCAAGAAATCTTCGAACTCAATCACACCAACCTATCCCGCGAAGCCCGAGCGCTATCAAGGACGTTGCAAGACAGGGCCGACAAGCTCGACAGCGTCACGGCGAAAGCGGACGCATCCCGCAGTGTTGTGGAAGAAGCAGGCGCATTCGATAGTGTCATGGCGAGCGTAGCGCCAAAGGCGCGGAGTCGAGCCACCGCCCCCACCACCAGCCTCGAAACCGTTGGCTTCCAAGGCGAATCCGGCGCCTTCAGCGAGGAAGCCGCGCGCGCGTTGCTCGGCGATGTCACGTGCACCGGCTATCCAACCTTCGAAGAACTCGTCGCGGCCGTCGACCGTACAGAAGTAGCGACCGGGGTCATCCCCTGCGAAAATGCGATTCATGGCCCCATCGCGCGCACCTACGACCTGCTCGCCGCCCACCCGCACGTTCGCATCATCGACGAAGCCGTACACGCGATCGCCCAGCAGCTCATCGGCATTCCCGGCGCGACGCTCGATGCCGTGAGAACAGTCCGCTCGCACCCCGTCGCTCTAGAACAATGCCGGATCTTTCTCTCAACGCTCCCCGGAGCAGCGGTCGAGCCCGTCAACGATACCGCCGCCGCCGTCCGCAGAATGATGGACGCAGGCGACAAGTCGGTCGCCGCGATCGGCTCGACGCTGGCCGCGCAGCTCTACGGCGGCGAGATCCTCGCCCGCAACATCCACGACGACCCCGAAAACGTCACGCGCTTTTTCGTCGTCGCACGCGACGGCAAGCCTCGGCGCCCGCCCACGCGCGCTTGCGTCGCCTTCCAGCTCGCCCATCGCCCCGGCAGTCTACACGACGCGCTCGGCGCGTTAGCCGAACGTGGCCTCAACATGCGATCGTTACTCGCCCGTCCGCTGCGAGCCCGCCCGTTCGAATACGCCTTCTACATCGAGTTCGAATGCCCCAATAGCGAGGCGCTTGACGGCCTCCTTGGCAGTATCGACGGAAGCGCTAACGTCTTGGGATTTTATTGAGACTGCAGTGGTATCACCCCAGAGATGGCGTTGCGCCTCGGACACGCACGCAAACGTCGCCGCCTTCACTCGATCAGTGGCTGTTTGCTTGTCTAGCGGCGACGTCATAAAGGTTCTGCGCAGCGGCCGGCTTCATATTCGGAACGAGCGTTAGGAGGTTAGTCGGTGTGATTTGTCCCCCTCCCATGCTCATTCGTCGCCATATTCGCGGCCGTATTTTTCGGAAGAGCCCAGTCACGCCGCTATTCGCGTTGTAAAAACCTACGAGGGCGTAATTGCCATCTATCGCGCATTCATCGACCTTCCAACCTTTCGGCGTGGGAGCAAAATGCACAAACGTCGCAGCCTCCGCTTCCGTACAACCCCTCGCCGCTGCGTTAACGGTGCTCGGTCCAGCACAAAATACACAGCACAAGAGAGCACATACGTAGCATCTGCTAAGAGGGCGTTTCCCAGAAATTCGTTTCGGCATCAATACGGCTCCCAATGCAGGTAAAGCCTAGGTCTTCCTGTGACCGAGTACTTGGTCGACGCAAGCGTTCATGATCGTAAGCATGCCCCTCGGAGGAGCCGTGCCATTCGCCAACGCGGCGTCGATCAAAACGAACTCTTGTTGCGTGTAGGCCTTCTCGACGCCGAGGAGAGCACACTTGCACACCGATACTTGCAGCGCGCGCTGATCGGGCACCTTATTGGCGTCGTTACATTGTTGGAGGAACGTCGCCTCGATGCTGGCATCATAGGGGGCGCCCGCTTGTTGGTTCTGCGCGGCGCAGGCGAGTGGGAGAACGGCGAGAGCAACCAAGACGCAACACAAGTATCTAGGGAAACGCATGCCAAGCCCTTAGCGCACCGGCCTGGGCGTTCCTATTCCGAAAGCAGCTCGGCTAGCGCTTGCGGTTGAGCCAGGAACGCGTCGTGGCCGTGATTGGAGTGGAGTTCGCGGTAGTCGGCGGTGAAGCCGCGGCCTTGGAGGCGCGCGACGGCGGCGCGGATTTCTTGGGGGCGGAAGAGCCAATCGCTAGAGATGCCGATGAAGCGCAGATGCGGGCGCGTATCGCGAGATGGGTGCTCGCGCACGTCTTGGGAATCCATCGTCTTGGTTAACGCGACGTAGGCCCACGGGTCCATGCGCGTTTCGAAGAGATCGGCTTGATGTTCGAGATAACCCTCGACGTCGAAGTGCGGTTTGCCGCGACGATCCGGCTTGCGATCGTGACGTTCTTTGAACAGGTCGTCGCTCTTGTACGAGAGCATCGCGATCTTGCGCGCGAGGCGCACACCGCGCGCGGGATCGAGCGCGATCGCGTCGCGCTGCA
The DNA here is from genome assembly GCA_036510515.1 of Vulcanimicrobiaceae bacterium. Classification (GTDB taxonomy): domain Bacteria; phylum Vulcanimicrobiota; class Vulcanimicrobiia; order Vulcanimicrobiales; family Vulcanimicrobiaceae; genus JALYSX01. Next base: position 3,877 of record DATCDS010000093.1, on the reverse strand, counting down.
GGCTGTTGAGCGCGATGCCCATCGCACTTTGATGATCGTGCGCGCCGATTACGACGGCGCGAGCGACGCGACCGGGATAATCCAGGGCCCACTGCAGGGCCTGCATCCCACCCAGCGACGCGCCGATCGTCAGCGCGATCGAGCCGATGCCCAGCGCGTCGAGCGCTCGAGCCTGCGCGCGCACGACATCGCGCACGCTGACCGTTGGAAAGCACGAACCCCACGGCCGGCCGCGGGGATCGTTGGTCGTCGGCCCCGTGGAGCCGTAACAGCTACCGAGCGCGTTGACGCCGACCACGCACCAGCGCACAACATCCAACGGTGCACCGTCGGCCAGCATGCTGGGCCACCACTCGCCGATGCGCGACGAACCGGTGAGCGCGTGTGGAACCAGCGCGACGTTGGAACCGTCGGGTTTTGGCTCGCCGTAGATCGCGACGCGCTGCTCGACCGCGGGGAGGGTCGCTCCGCAGTCGAGGTCCAGCGCGCCGATCTCGACGGTGAGTTCGCGAGGCTCGATCAAGATTACCCGAGCGCTTGTTCGAGATCGGCAATAATGTCGCGCTTATCCTCGATCCCGACCGACAGGCGAATCGTGGCGTCGTCGACGCCGCTCCCCAAACGCTCCGCGGCGGACAGCTGTTGATGCGTCGTCGAGGCCGGATGAATGACCAGCGACTTGGCGTCGCCGACGTTGGCCAGCAGCGAGAACAGCTTGAGGCGATCGATGAACGCCTTCGCATCGGCCGTGCTCGCGTCTTTGAGTTGAAACGTCAGGATGGATCCCGCACCTTTGGGCAGATATTTCTTCGCGCGCTCGTACGCCCAGTGGTTAGGCAATCCGGCATAGGCGACCGACGCGACCTTGGGATGGGCGTCCAGGAACTCCGCAACGACTTGTGCGTTCTGCACGTGACGTTCGACGCGAATGCCTAGCGTCTCCAAGCCCAAGATTAGCAGCCAGGCATTAAACGGCGAGAGCGCCGCGCCGACGTCGCGGAGCAGCTGCACGCGCGCCTTGAGTATGTAGGCCAGGTTGCCGAAGACCGGCGCGTATTGCAGGCCGTGATACGACGGATCCGGATTGACGAAGTCCGGGAAGCGCGGATTGTTGCCCCAATCGAACGTGCCGCCGTCGACGATCACGCCGCCGATGGCCGTGCCGTGGCCGCCGATGAACTTGGTCGCCGAGTGAACGACGACGTCGGCACCGTGCGCGATCGGGTTGAGCAGGTAGGGCGTGGCTAACGTGTTGTCGACGATGAGCGGCAGGCCGTTCTCGTGCGCGAGGTTGGCGACGGCTTCGATGTCGAGCACGTCGATCTTGGGGTTGCCGATCGATTCGGCGAAGATGGCCTTGGTGTTCGGCTTGATCGCGGCGCGCACCGCGTCGAGATCGTTGATGTCGACCAGACTGACCTCGATGCCGAAGCGCGGCAGCGTATGCGCGAACGCGTTGTACGTCCCGCCGTACAGCGATGACGACGAGACGATGTGATCGCCGGCTTTGGCGACGTTGAGCAGCGAGTAGACCGACGCGGCTTGCCCGCTGGCCACGGCCAACGCTGCGACGCCGCCTTCGAGTGCGGCGACGCGCTGTTCGAGCACGTCGGTGGTCGGATTGTTGATGCGCGTGTAGATGTTGCCAAACTCTTCGAGCGCGAACAACCGCGATGCGTGATCCGCATTGTCGAACAGAAACGACGTTGTCTGGTAGATCGGCACGGCGCGCGACTTGGTCGCCGGATCGCCGGAATGGCCGCCGTGAACGGCGATGGTATCGAAATGCGGCGCTTGGGGCGCCGCGAGGGTAGCGGACATGGGAACTCCTATCCCGGCAATGCGAGCACCAGGGAAGCTGGTGTTGCCGGAGCTGCGAGTGAGCGGTCGTTCCAAATCGGATAGACCGATGCGGGCACCAAGCCCGCCTGGGTAAGCGTGTCGAGTAAATCGCGCTCGGTGTAGCGGGCGTCGGGACGATAGCGAACCACCGGCGTTCCAGCGAGCGTCGCGCCGTGCCCCACGACGCCCAGCCGGCGCAGCGCGCGCTCGGCGGCGATGGCGTCGAAGAGATTGTCGAAGCGAGCGACGCGTTCGAAGTTATCGTAGACGGGGGCGACGTCGATGGCGGGTTCCAGCGCCGCTACGCTACGCGCGCGGGCGCGAACGTCGTGACGCTCGCCAACCATGCGCAGGGTCGCAACGACGTCGCCCAAGACCGCCGACGCGCTGGGGTCGCGGCCGGCGCCTTGGCCCGAGAAGAACAGTTCGCCCGCGTCGTCGGCGTCCACGCGTACGGCGTTGGTCGCGCCCGAAATGCGCGCGAACGGGTGATCCCCGTGCACCCAAACGGGGGCGACCTCGGCGCGGCAGCCGTCGGCCGTGCGCGACGCGGCCGCAATCAGTTTAACCTTATAGCCCAAGCGCCCGGCGGTCGCGACGTCCTGCGCGCTCACGCTTTCGATGCCGGTGCGGCGAATCCGCGGCGAGATCACCGCGATGCCAAAGGCCAGTTGCACCAAGATCGCGAGTTTGTGCGCGGCGTCGGTGCCGCGCACGTCGCTGGAGGGATCGGCTTCGGCGTATCCCAAGCGCTGGGCTTCGGCCAAGGCTGCGATGTACGATTGCCCGCCTTCGATCGCCGAAAGAATCGCGTTGCACGTGCCGTTGACGATGCCGCTGATCGAGCCGATACGCTCGCCGGCCAGCGATTCGTCGAGCGCGCGCACGACCGGCACCGCGCCGGCAACGGCGGCTTCGTACCGCAGCGACGCGCCGCGGCTGGCGGCCAACGCGCGCAAACGCGGACCTTGGGTCGCGAGCAGATCCTTGTTGGCGGTGACGACGTGCCGCCCGCGCTCGAGGGCTCGCTCGACCAGCTCGGCGGCGACGTCGGTCCCACCGATGCATTCGACGACGATGTCGACGTTGGGGTCTTCGAGCAACGCGACGGCGTCGCGCGTGAACAGGTCGGCGGGAATGCGCAGCCCGCGATCCTTGTGCGGATCGCGGACGGCGATGCCGCGAAGATCGTAGCGGACGCCGCTGCGTCGTTGGATGGCGTCACGCTCGTGCAGGAGCCGGTCGGCGAGTCCTCCGCCGACGGTCCCGCAACCCAGCAGTGCGATGCCTGCGATCGATTGCACTCCTCGTGCCTCCTGTTGAGATGGGAAAGCGAGGATAAACAAACGCCCCTCGCCGTTGGCGGCGGGGGCGTCTGCTAAACTTGACTTCGTTACGTTCGAGTCTTAGGCAAACACCATCCGCGCCGCACTGGTAATGCTGCACATCGGACACGACATTCGCGAAATACGCCCAAACATTGGCCGTACTGTAGCACGGCCTCGGATGGGAGTCAAGCGCACGGACGGGGTACAGGAGCGGCGTGAAGGCAATCCTCAAACGGTTTTGGGAGGGCTGGCAGGACCATCGCCCTACCCAGCACGCGGCCGCGCTGGCCTATTCGGCCCTCTTTGCAATGGCACCGGTCTTGCTGATGATCGTGGTAGCGACGACGATCTTCCTTGGAAAGCAGTCTGCCGATAGCGAGCTGTACGCGCGCGTCGCGGACGTCGCTGGGACTTCGGCCGCCAAGGAAGCCTTACATATCGCCTATAGTACGGCGCACCGTTCCGGCGCGCTCTCGATCGCCGTCGGTGCGATCCTCGCCCTGGCGGGCGGCCTGGGCATGACATTGCAATTCGAAAGCGCGATCGACGAAATTTGGGAAGCGCCCTCGCGCAAGGTCGGTTTTTGGGTGCTGCTGCGCGAACGGTTAGCGGCCGCGCTAGCCTTGCTGGCGATCGTTGCCGGGTTCCTCGTGTTGACCATCGTCGATGTGACGCTCTCGCGATTCAACTTTGGCTTCGGGCCGCTC
>DATCDS010000092.1:0-3892 GCA_036510515.1 Vulcanimicrobiaceae bacterium | reverse complement strand
GGCGTTTGCGATTGCGCGAGCGCTAACGTCAGCAGCGACGACAAGACGATTTGAGCGATCACGGGACTCACCGGCTTTCCGCTGGGTTGCGGGGGCGTCTGCTTGCGAGGGTGTTGATCGCGAGGGCGACGATGGTGATGGCGGCGCCGGCATATTCGATCGGGCTGAGCGGGATGCCGCGGACGGCCTGGAAGACGAAGGTGACCAGCGGCACGCCGTTGAGAAACAGCGCCGCGGATGACGCGCCGATGCGCTCGATCGCTTCGTTATAGCACACCACGGCACCGATGACCGGCACGAGCGAGCTATAGACGATCGGCCCGCCGACGGCCGCGATGGATGCGCCGTCGGGAAGCGGCGTATGGAAGAACGCGGTAGCCCCGGCGGCGACCAGGATCATCGCGACCTCGGCAACCAGCAGCGTCACCGTGGTAAATCGAAGCGACGACCAGCTCGGGAACTGGGAACGCTCGACGGTATACCCGACCCAGACCAGCGCGGCCAAAAACACGAGCAGATCGCCGCCCAGCGTTCGATCGTGGATGAAGGTCGAGAAGTTGCCGCGCGTGATCACCAGCGCGATGCCGGCGAACGCGGCCACGAAACAACCGATGCTGATCGGAGCGGGCGCGACCCGATTGCGGGCGGCGAGATAAAACGCGGTCATGAGCGGCACGGTGGCAAACAGCAGCGACGCGTGCTCGGCGCCGGCCAGCCGGATGCCGACCAGCATGAAAACGTTGTTCCCGCACATCCCGATGACCCCGATCGGGATCAGCAGCAGCCAACGTCCATCGAAGCCAAAGGCGCTGCGGCCTTCCTGCCGCCACAGGAGCACCGCCAGGATCGGCAAGGCGATGCCGAAGCGGATCGCGCTGAGCCAGTAGGCATCGATTCGCAGCAAGGCCATCGCGATCACCGGGAAGCCCGTTCCCCAACCGAGCATCGCAACCAATGCGGCAACGAGGCCGATCGAGCGCGCGCGCAATGCCATGTCCCAAACTACGACGCCCGGCGGCGTACTCCGCTGCTCAGATCCAGCCTTGGAACCACATGTGGTGCTGCCAGGATGCGTTGGAGATCGTTTGACCGCTTAGGATCGGATAGAAGTAGACGAAGAGTCCCGCGACGAGGGCAAAGTACACCACGATCGCGCCGATGGCCGCAGCGCGCCAGTTCGCATCGTCTTTGGCCGCCGCCCACTGCCAGAGCCGTTGTGCCAAAAGGGTGTTGCACAAACAAATTACCGGGATGTCGACGTAAAAGTGGTAGAGGAACGCGATGCGGGGCGACGCCGCCCACGGCAGCCACTGTGCCAGGTAGGTGATGATCAGCAACGCGTAGCCCTTGTTGCGTTCGCGCCAAGCTAGGACCGCGATCCACGGCAGCGCCAGTAAGCCCATCCACATAATCGCCGGATTGGGCAACGAGTAGATCATCGCGGCGGTCGCGGTGGCACCTTGGCCGCCGTACTTCGCGTAATACAACAGCGGTTTGAAATCAAACGGCCACTGATACCATTTCGACGCGTACGGATGACCTTGCGTGAGGTGCGAGTGATACTCGTACGCGTTGTACTGCATCGTGACCACGTCGCTGACCGTGTACGCTCGGGGCGGGGAAGTCGGTTGATCCGATAGGCCTTGGAAGCTTGGGATATAGGCGGCAAAGTACACCGACATCGTAATGAAGACGACGGCGCTCAGGACGACGTCCAGGCGGAAGCCGTACGGGTTTCCCCACACTGCGGGTCGCTCGAACTTGCCAATGCGACCGACCAAGCGCGCGGACCAGACGGCCAGCACGACCACGAACGCCACGCCGTAGGCCATCACGCCGTACCACTTGCTTGCGACGAGCAGGGCGATCGACAGCGAGAAGAGGCAGAGCCAGAGCAGCGAATTCTCCGGGCGCGCCGTCGTGTCGTAGCGTGCGGCGCCGACCGGCGTCTCGTACTGCAGCGAGCCGTCGGCGGCGTAGATCGCGCGAAGGCCGGCGTCTTCCAGCTCGAGTTTGATCCCCTGCTTGCGCGTGAGGCTGCCGGGAAGTACCGATCGCGACCTCGCATCGAGGCTGCCGCCATCGGGCGTCAGCGTCGTCACGCCACCATCGGCTTGCAGCACGCGCGTGCCGTCCGGATACGAGCCGAAGATCGCTCCGTCGCGCGAGAGCAATGGTTCGACGATAACGCGATAGACGAAATAGAAGCCGGCGACGAAGTACAGCATCAACACCGTCTTGGCCGCAGCGGTCTCGTGCGGCCAGCGCAGGAACGTGGCGGCCGCGGCCAGCACGAGCACCGCCGCAACGCCGACGGCGCGCGTCCTCGGGACGCGGGCGGCCAAGTAGCGCTCGAAGCGCACCTGCGAGGCGATCCAAAAGCGATAGAACGTGTAGATCGTCGCGATCGCGAAGAACACGACGTAGGTCTCGGGCGTGGCGATGCGCGCTTGGACGAAATGCATGCCGTCTAGCGCCAGCAGGCCCGCCGCATATGCCGAGAAGAGCGTCGAGCGCGTGATGCGCTTGGCCAGCGCGTAGAGCATCCATACCGCGAGCGCCGCAAAGACGACGCCCAAAAAGCGCCAACCGTGCGAGTTATCGCCGCCGTGAAGACCGCCGAACATCCATGTCGAGAGCGTGATCAGCAGCTTCGTAATCGGCGGGTGGGTGTTTTCGTAAATGTACTGGCGGCTGAGGTACTCCTCGGCCGCGCGCGCGAAATAGACTTCGTCGAAGATCTTTCCCGTCGGAAACCAGTACCGATGGAACATCACGCAAAACGAGGCCGCGGTGATGATAAAGGCGACGATGTAATCCAGCGGCCACAGCATCCCCACCGTGCCTTCGTGCGGATCGAACCATCGTCGCTGCCAAGAACCGGGCGTTGCCGGACTCGTTGCCCGACGCGTCGAGGGACGGGCGGCTTCGGGCGCGGCTTCGGCGCCCAAAAAGATGTAGCCTAAGTAGAAGAAGACGGCGACGTCGACGAGGGATACCGCTCGCTGCAGGTTGCCCCACGCTGCGGCCGGGTCGTGCGCGTGAACTGCGGCGATGCAGAGCGAGAGCGAGAGCAGCACGTATGCGCCGACGTAGCGTCCCGCGATCGGCACGGCCGCCGCGACGAACGCTAAGCCATAGAACAACTCGTATTCCGACGCGCGCGTGGCCAGCAAGCACCACGCCAGGCCGACTAAGGCCGCCGACTCCACGAGGACCCGCACGGACATCGACCGCGCGGCGCGCGCGACGACCAGCGCGACCGCGGCCACAAACAGCGCCGCCCCCCACAGGTATTGCGGCACGAACAAGATCGCTTGTCCGTCGCTCTGAAGCGGGGAATTCTTGAGCGTCCAAAGATTGTAGGCGTCGATCGAGTTGACCGCGCCGGCCGTGAAGTACAGATGGAGCAGCCACGCGACGACCGCCGCAATACAAAGCCATCCCAGCACGCGCCAAAGCATCGCGGTACGCGCGCGTTCGGCGGTCAGGAACGAGATGCCGGCCAGGGCTATACCGCAAGTTGCCGGCGCGGCGGGCCCCCACGCGTTCGCCGCGAGCAGCGTCGCGGGATTGAGCGCGAAGATCAGACCGCTCGCCGCCGCCCAGCCCAAGCTCGCATAGCGGCGTGCCAACACATAGATGATGAAGCCGTCGATCAGGACCGCGGCGATCGCCAGCGTAGAATTCATGGAAGCGTTCACGTCATCGTCGGATTGGGCATCGGTCTAGACGTCCACGTAGATATCGTCGCCCTCGATCCGGACGGGGTAGGTCGCCACCGGCACCACCGCGGGAAGCGTCAGCGCCGCTCCGGTCTGGACGTCGAAGCTCGCGCCATGCCGCGGGCAGACGATGCAACGCCCTTCAAGGGTTCCCTGGTCGAGTTGGC
>DATCDS010000091.1:0-3635 GCA_036510515.1 Vulcanimicrobiaceae bacterium | reverse complement strand
CGCTGCAACACGCGCACCGAGGCCTCATGCACGCGCGCGAATGCCACCTGCATAACGCAGCCGACGTGCAAGAACGCGATCGCCTTGGCGTTGGGCGTTTCGTAGCGCTGGCCGGCCGGTACGAAAAAGCGATCCGACATTCGCGGCGCGATCTCCGCGGCGGCCTCCATGCCCAGCAGGCGCATGAGGCCCAGCCGTTTGGCAAGTCCTTCCAAGCCAGTGCGTTGCGCGAAGCGCACGACGGCGGCCAGCGCGCGCATCCGGTCGAGGTGCGCGAACAGCCCACGCAAGAGCACCGAGCGCAATAAGCCGGCGAGCGGCGGCCGCGTTTGCGCCTGGGCCCGTTCGACCTGAGCCCGGGCGTTTTCGATGAGCGCGCCGTAGTCGACGCCCGAAGGGCAGACGGCTTGGCAGGCGCGGCAGTCCAAGCACTCGGACATCTGGTGAACGAATCCGGGCGACAACAGGTCTAACCGGCCTTCGGAAACGGATTTAATCAGACTAATCCGGCCGCGAGGGCTGGACGTTTCTGTCATAGTTTCCAAGTAGGTCGGGCAGGTCGGAAGGCACAGACCGCAGCGCACGCACTGGTCGAATGCCGAGGACGGCGGGAGGTCGGGAGCTTCAAAGCCGCGCGGGGTCACCTCGATCATTCTCCAATCGTTCTGCATGCCGGCGTGCAAGACCGTTCCAGTCCCCAACCGAATCGTTCGATCCACCTCGTTCCCCGGAGGCTCACTTTGGCTGATAGCGCGACCGTCGAATACCGTCTGACCACCGAATCCGCCCTCAAAGCGTTTATCGCCGCCGCGCTCGCGCGCGTGGAGGTCGCTCCCGAACACGCCGCGGTGGTTGCCGATGTGTTGAGCGCCGCCGATCTGCGCGGAATCGAGTCGCATGGGGTGGCGCGCTTGGAGAGTTACTACGTAAGCCGCATTCGTAAAGGCAAGCTCAAAGCCAAACCTAACTACCAGATCGTGCGCGAGACCGACACGACGGTCGTGTACGACGCCGATAACGGCTTGGGACACCCGGTCGGCAAGTTGGCGATGCAAAAGGTGATCGAGAAGGCTGGCAAGCACGGCTCGGCGTTCGGCGCGGTCCGCAACTCCAACCACTTCGGAATCGCCGGCTACTACGCGATGCTGGCGCTCGAACACGACATGGTCGGCATGGCGTCGACGAACTCGACGCGGTTCGGCGCGCCGACGTTTGGGCGCGACGTGCTGCTGGGCACCAACCCGTTCGCGTACGCGATACCCACCCACGAGGAGCCGGCATTCGTGTTGGACTTCGCGACGACGACGGTCCCCAAGGGCAAGATCGAAGTCTACAAGCGCAAGAACAAACCGTTGCTCGAGGGATGGGCGATCGACGAAACCGGACACCCGACCACCGACCCGGATGCGGCCCTGCGCGGCGCGCTACTGCCGCTGGGCGGTTTCGGCACGGACCACGGCGGCCACAAAGGCTACGGTCTGGGCCTGCTGGTGGATATTCTGTGCGGCGTTCTGTCGGGCGGTCACTTCGGCCCGAGCCTGCCCTTGGTCACCGACACGATGGAGGGCGCGATCTCGCACTGGTTCGCCGCCTTCCGGGTCGATGGATTTCGCGACGTCGACGCGTTCAAGGCCGATATGGACGCGCAGCTGCGCGCATTCAAGCACAGTACCAAGGCGCCCGGTTGCGATCGGATCTACGTGGCCGGCGAGATCGAGTTCGAAAAGACGCTCTACCACCGCGCGACCGGGGTCCCCGTCCACGTCAAGGTGTGGGATGGCCTCGAAAAGCTTGCCGCCGAGATGGGCTTGCCGTTCGATTTGGCGAACCACGCGGGATGAGTTCCGGGCCCGAGGATCGGGGAATCGATCAGATCCACGTCAACGTTGCCTCTCCGGCGGGCGCATACACCGTCGGAAACCTGGCATTCTTTCGCTACATCGTCCGCTTAGCAGAGATGGGGTTGCCGCTCTCGCATGCCGACCAGGAAGCGCTCGATATCCTTGCGGCGATTCCGCATGCGTTCGATCTTGAAGCTGGTGAAGAAGGGGGCTTGCACTTCGGTCACGGCTGGCGCGTCGTGCCCGCGCGCGGCGAGCTGGATTGGCCGACGCTGGAGGCAACGCCGAAGCGCTTGCGATCGGCGCTCGAACGCGCGCGCCGTATCCTCTGGGAGCACGCGGCGCGCTTTCGCGTCAGCGCGCGCGACATTACCTCGATCGAAGAAGAGCTCGACGCCGTCTACGGTATCCTAATGCGCGCCGAAGCCGGCGGCTTTGCCGTGAACGTTTCGTACACCGCATAGCGGACATGCTCCGCAACCTCGAGTTTCCGCTTCGCGGCCGGGGCGGCGAGCCGATCGACTTCACGCAGACGATTCGTTCGCACGGCGTCGCGAGTTTGCCGCCGGCAGACTTGCCCGAAGACGCCTCTTGGTATCGCACCGTCGTGCGCCTCGATGGTGCGCCACGCGCGCTATCATTCCGCGCCCACGGAGATACCCTGGTCGCGACGGCAGATCGCGCATTGTCGAAAGCGGCGAAAGAAGATGCGCGAGCGATCGTGCGGCGGATGTTTCGGCTCGACGACGATCTGTCGGGTTTTTATACCGAGGCGGCGCGGCACGCGGAGCTGCAGTGGGTCGCCGGCGGCGCTGGACGGTTGCTGGCCAGCTCCACGGTCTTCGAGGAAATCGTCAAGACCATCTGCACGACCAATTGCGCGTGGTCGGGAACGATTCGGATGGTCGGTGCCCTGGTTGAAGGCCTGGGCGGCGGCGCGTTTCCGACACCGCAGCAGATGGCCAGAGCACCAGAATCGTGGTACCGCGATCGTGCCCGCGCCGGCTATCGCGGCGCATATTTACGCACCCTCGCGCGCGACGTGCACGCCGGCAGGTTGGACGTGGAATGCTTGCGTCCGACGTTTGGTTTGACCGAAGCGATCTGCGAAGAGCGGCTGCTCGCGCTGCCGGGCGTCGGCCCGTACGCCGCCGCACACATCATGCTGTTAATCGGCCGCTACCACCGCCTGGTCTTGGATTCGTGGACCCGGCCAACGTATCTGAAGCTCGCGGGGAAGAAGCACGCGAAGGACGCCACGATCGAACGCGCCTTCCGCCGCTACGGAAACTACGCCGGCCTTGCGTTCTGGCTCTACGTCACCCGCGACTGGCACGCCTAGCGCACGACCGCTACCGCGAGAAGAAGAGCGGGGATGGTGACGAGGGCGCCCAAGCGCACGAACTGCCATGGCGTGACGATGATGCCTTCGCGCCGAAGAACGATCAGCCACAGCAGCGTCGCCAAGGATCCGGTCAACGACAGGTTGGGACTGAGGTCGACCGCGACGAGGACGGTGTGCGAGAGCGCGGTGGGAACGGCGACGCCGTGAATCGCCGCACCGGCAAACAGTGCGACCGGCAAATTGTTGAAGAGATTACAGGCGACGGCCGTCGCCGCTGCGACCGCAAGCGATGCCGACCACGACGGTAGACGCGCTGCGGTCGCGAGAAGATGCTGCGCGTCACCGAGCGCGCCAGCACGATCGAGCGCGGCTACGACGACGAACAATCCGGCCACCAGCGGAATGATTCCCCACGAAACGCCGCGAGCGACGGCCAGCGGCGTCCGTCG
>DATCDS010000090.1:0-6725 GCA_036510515.1 Vulcanimicrobiaceae bacterium | reverse complement strand
CGTGAGTCTCAGACGGGCGCGATTTCTGGGTCTGACCGCGGGCGCATGTGCCGCCGCGGGCTTGGGTGTATCGCGAAACGTCGGCGCCGCCGGCGTGGCGATCGCCGGCAAACCCGACGGGCGCTATTGGGAATTCGACGGCATCGTCGCCAATTTTATGCTGGCCAAGAACATTACGGCGGGTCAGTTCGCGTTTGGTCGCAACGGCGCGGTGCTGTTCTCGCACGCGTACACGCTGGGGGCTCCGCCCTACATGCAGACGCAAACGGGCAGCATCCTGCGCGTGGCGAGCCTGAGCAAGGCCTTTACGTCGGCCTGCATCACGACGCTGCTGGCGACCAAGGCCTTTACGCTCGACACGCCGCTGTTCGCATATTTGGGAATCGATACGCCGCTGCTGGGTTCGCAGACCCCGGATCGTCACGCCGGCCGCATCACGATCGGCCAGGTCGTGGCGCATACGTCGGGCTTGAACCCATCGGGTCAAGGCGACCCCGAGTTTCAATATCGCAAGATCGAGAACGCGATCGACGCAGCGGGGCCGCTGACCCAGGCGCAGTTCGCGCGCTACGTTTACGGCCTGCCGCTGCAGTCGATTCCAGGCGACATCTATGCCTATTCCAACGTCGGCTATTTTCTGCTCGGACGCGTGGTCGAGAAAGCGTCGGGTAGACGATATCTGGCCTATCTGCGCGACATCGTGCTCGAGCCGCTGGGAATCACGGACGTCGCCCTGTCGGCCACCGCGCAATCCGGACGACTTCCCAACGAGGTCGCTTACGATGCCCCCGGAGAAGGCCTCAGCGTTTTAGAGCCGCGCTCGCAGACGTTGCTGCCGATGGCCTACGGCGGCGCAACCTATTGGGAAACGTTCGATGCGTGCAGCGACATCGCGACCTCGGCGGAGTCGCTGGTCAAACTGATCGGACGTTACGCGGCGTGGGGAATTGGCGGGCGTGCGCCCGGATCCGCGCGTGCGGGGAACATGCCGGGAACGCAAGCGGTGATCGAAAATCGGCATGACGGTGTCGACTATGCGTTTGCGTTCAATAAGTGGGCCGACGACGATCCGTACAACTCCGATTTTCGTCGCCAGCTTTCCGCACGAATCGACCAGGGCGTGTAGCGCGGTGAGTCACAAATTCAGGCACAAAATCTCGCTCGTCCTTTCGCCCGACTCATCGTCGCTCTTCGGTCACAACGCTACGGCGTTGCTCCCTCATCCCTCCTCGATTCGGCCCAAAGCCCTTCGCCATCTTTTGCACCGAACTTATGGCTCACCACGCTAGCATGTCACGGAATCGGATAGGCATTGAACTCGGCCAGGCGCCCGTCGGTCGTTTCGCGATACAGCACGTCGACCGACTGCTTTTCGAATTGAATGCGCACCTTCGTCCAGGGCATCGCGCCGCGCTCCCCGGCGACCACCGTGCGCGCTTCGCGAATCTCGCCCAACCCGCCCAGGCCGACGCGCGCATCGTCCAGACGTTGCGGCGTGAGATAACGTGCGAACTCCGGGGTTACGCGCGCGCGATCGATCTCTCCGGTTTGCAGTGCCGTCAGCCACGGCGTCCACGGCCCGGTGCGGGCTTGAGGCTCGGGCAGTGCGGGCGGTACGGCGCCGGGAAGCAACCGTTCGAACAGACGACCGGCCAGCTGTCCCACTTGAACGTGATCGCCGTTGGCCAACACGACGATGGAGCACCGCCGTTCCAGCGAGACGATCGTCTGGGATGCAAAGCCCGCCAAGCCGCCGCTGTGTTGGATGACGTCGAACGCGCCGCGCTTTTCGACGAACCATCCCAAAGCGGGAACGCTCGGTCCGCCGTCGTGCAGCGGGTAGGGCGTCGTCATCTCGCGCAACAACGCGTCGTCGAGAACGCGGCGCTCCATCAGGGCGACGTGCCACATCGCCAGATCGCCGGCGGCTGCGGCGATTCCCCCCGACGAGTACATCCAGCCGGCGCGTTCGGGGTCGGTGCGGCGCACGGGACCCAGGCAGAAGCGGGTGTAGCCGAAGGCCGATGGAAGCAGCTCGATCGGCGGATCGTTCAAGAACGAGGCGCTCATGTCGGCGGGTCGCAAGACGCGCGCGACAAGAAAATCGCCGAACGGCGTCTCCGAGACCAGTTCGACGATTCGGCCGGCAATATGAAACCCCGTATTGCTATACGACCACGCGCTGCCCGGTTCGAACTGCAGATCGCTCTCGGCGTAACGCTCGATAATCTCGTCGGGCGTCGCGGGCGCAAGTTTCTCTTCGTCGGCAAAACCCAACGGATAGTAGTCCGGATAGCCGGAGGTATGGCTTAAGAGATGGGCGATCGTAATGTCGCCGGCGCGCGTGGCGCGCGGAAAGTACTGCGCTACGCGGTCGTCGAGCCGCAGGCGGCCTTCGCGCGCCAGGAGCAGCACGCACGCGGCGGTAAACTGTTTGGTCACCGATGCGATGCTGTAAATCGTTTGCGGCGTTGCGACGCGATCGGGCGCGAGGCGATCGCGCCCAAACGCCTTGGCGTACGCGACGCTACCGTCGTACGTCGCCGCGACGCTCAGGGATGGACCGGACGTGTTTTGCAACGCCGTTTGGACGACGTCGTCGAGTTCTGCGCTTTGGAACATGCGGATACGTTCTACCGTTGGATTCTCGATTCATGTTGACAATTACAAAAACAATTCTCGCAACGTGCGCGATCGTTACGACGTTCGCGTTGAGCGGCTGCGCGCAAAATACCAATCGCTCTAGCGGCGGTCCGCTGACGATCGCGCAAATTCAAGAACCGCGTTCGCTCGATCCGCTCTTCGTCGACGGTTACGTGAGCGGCGAACTCGACGGATTGGTCTATTCGTATCTGACGACCTACGGCGTCGGCGGCAACATGCTGCCGCAAGTCGCGCGCGTCGTGCCGACGGTCGCTAACGGCGGCATCTCGCGCGACGGCCGGACGCTGCGTTTTCATTTACGGCACGACGTCAAGTGGCAGGACGGCGTCGCCCTAACGTCGCGAGACGTCGTCTTTTCGTTTCACGCGATCATGAATCCAAAGAATGCCACGCTTTCGCGTTATGGGTACGACCAAATGGCCAGCGTCGTAGCCAAGGGTCGGTGGGAAGTCGACGTCACCTACAAGCATCGGTTTGCGGCGGGCGTTTCGTATTTCTTCGGAGGAGATAGTAACTACCCGGTCATGCCCGCACACCTGCTCGATCGCTATCCCAGCCTCAACCAGGTCCCATTCAACGGCGCTCCTATCGGATCGGGTCCCTATCGCGTTGCGGAGTGGCAACGGGGCGATCACATCACCTTCGTCGCCAACGACGCGTACTTTTTAGGAAAACCCAAAATTCCCAAGATCGTCTTGCGATTCGTTCCAGACAACCAAACGATCGTGGATCAACTGCACACCGGCGAGGTCGACCTCTGGTTTTTCGCCGACGTCTCGCACATTGCCGAGTTGCGCGGACTCCCGGGACACCATCTGGTAACGACCCCGACGACCGAGTTTCAAACCGTGCAGTTCAACACCCAAAGCGCGATCTTCTCCGATGGGGCGGTGCGGCGCGCATTTTCGATGGCGATCGATAGCGCGTCGACCACGCGAAAGATCTACCGCGGCGTCTACGATCCGCAACACGGCCTGCGCGGCTTGTTTACGTGGGCGTACGATCCGGCGATCGGCCCGGTCCCCTACGATCCCGCCGGCGCGCGCGCCTTGCTGCAGCGCGACGGTTGGATTGCCGGGCCATCGGGAATGCGCGCCAAAGACGGCCATCCGATGGAAGTCACGTTGCTGTTTACGACCGGAAGTCCGACGCTCTCCACGCTGGTGGCGCAGATCGCCGCGTATGAGAGAGAGGTCGGCATCGCCGTAACGCTGCGCGGAATGAGCACCGCATTGCTCACCTCGCCCGGCGGCCCGCTCTATCGCGGCACGTATCAGGCGGCGATGTTCTCGCTCATGTCCAGTGCCGATCCCGACGCGAGCTGGCTGCTGAGCTGCGATCAACGCGCGCCGGCGGGCTTCAACTTGACGCGCTTCTGCGATGCGGCGGCGCAACGCGCGTTCGCGCACGGCGCGTCCACGATGAATCGCGAGAGCCGAAAGGACGACTATCGCATCGTGCAGCGCCGCTTGAGCGCCGTGCTCCCGATGGACGTCCTCTTTCTGATCTACGAGATGGACGTCGTCCCCGAAGCGCTCAAGGGTTACACGCCTTCGCTCTATACGTCACCCTACACGTTTGCTTACCAATGGCGGCTCGCCGCGCGTTAATCGGAAGGTACCTCAAGAAGATGCGACGCTATCTGATCCTGGCTCCGGGCGCTTTGGTAAGCAACGGCAAGACCGCACACGGGGTCATCCGCTATTCGTCGGACGAAACCGTTGCGGTCGTCGATCCACAGTTTGCCGGACGCACGGTCGGCGACGTCCTGCCGTATCTGCAAAGCAACGCGCCGATCGTCGCGTCGGTGGCCGAAGGGCTGCGGTTTCATCCCACCGCGCTCTTGATCGGTACGGCGCCGCGCGGCGGCCAGTTGCCAGATTCGTGGCGGGTGCAGATCCTCGCGGGTATTCGGGCGGGCCTAGAGATCGTAAGCGGCCTGCACGAACTGATCGGCGACGACCCGGAGTTGGCCAATGCGGCGGCCACGTCGGGTGCGCGCATCTTCGACGTTCGCAAGCCGCCTTCGGTTCCGCTGTTTTCGGGTAACGCCTATACGATCGCGGCGCCGATCCTGTTGACCGTCGGAAACGACTGCGCGGTCGGCAAGATGACCGCCGCGTTGGAGTTGGTGCGCGCGGCGCAGGCGCGCAAGCAGCGGGCGGTCTTCGTTCCAACCGGCCAAACCGCGATCATGATTGCGGGATGGGGCATTTCGGTGGACCGCGTGATCTCGGACTTTGCCGCCGGTGCGGCCGAACAACTGGTGCTCCAGGCCGCGCGCCAGGACCCCGATCTGATCGTGGTCGAGGGGCAAGGCGCGATCAATCATCCGGCCTATGCGGGCGTCACCCTCTCGCTACTCTTTGGTTCCACGCCCGATGCGATGCTGCTGGTCGTCAATCCCCGCCTGCGCGCATTCGACGGGTACGACGTTCCCGTGCTCGGCTACGCCGATCTCATCCGTCTGTACGAAGGTTTGTGCGCGACGATCAAGCCGGCCAAAGTCTTGGGCATCGTGCTCAACACGTTCGGTCTCTCCGACGCCGAGGCGATCGCGGAAATCCAGCGCGCCGGCCGCGAAACGGGGCTGCCGGCCGACGACGTCGTTCGCTTCGGCGCGCTCAACCTATACGATGCGATCGCGCCGGGCTTTCGGAAAGGCGAACCGCTTTGCGCGCCGGTGCGGGCTTAGCGAATGTTTTCGGAGGCGCGCCGGGAAACTCGCCCGACAAGCCGTCTTGAATCGCGGCGACGGTCTTGCGGACCTCGCTCAAAAATGCGGTGCGGAAGCCTCGATCGAGGCGCGGCGCTTGCACGAAGACGCTCAATGCCGCGACGGCGGGATTGGATCCGTGCGCGATCGGAAAGGCAAAGACGCAGAGTCCGGGCGAGAGCCGGCCCTCGGTGGCGAGATGCCCGTTGGTGCGAACGTCGGCAACGTGTCTGCGTAACGCAGCGCGCGAAAACCCCGGTTCGAGATCGAGCAGATGGGCGTTGGCATCCAGGATGCGTTCGATCTCGGCGTCGCCGAGATAGGCGAGCAGCGGGATGCTGCCGGTTCCACCGCCCAGCGGGTCGCGAATTCCCACCGAAAACGCCAACGACCGCGTTTGATGTCCCCCGGCTTCGCGTAGCACGCAGATCGCGTCGGCATTGCGCCGTACCAGCACGTAGGCGATATCCTGGGTGAACTCGCAGAGCTGTCGGATCGGTCCGCGTCCGATGCGGCTTATGCGATAGCGCTCTTCGGCGGCTTCTCCGAAACGCAGCATCGCCGGGCCCGGGAAATAAAGACGCGATTCGTCGTGCTCGACGATGTCGCACAGGGTCAGAACGCCAAGCATTCGATGGGCGGTGGCGGCGTTGAGACCGGTCGCGTCGGCAATTTCGCTCAGCCGCATGCCCAGCGCTCCGCCGGCGGCAACGGCCCGAAGAATTGCGCCCATCCGTTCCAGGCTTTGCGTGCCCGACGCGACGCGCGCGTTCACGCCCGGAGGTCGCCCACGCGTCGCGGGAGAGCGGCCGGAGCGGTGCCGACGGCCGGGTGGGCGTTCATCGCCGAGCAGAGGTCGTGCAAATCCTCGACTTGGCGCCGAAGTTTGGCCAGCAGCGCTTTGGTGGCTCGAATGAACGCGGTCCGGTTTCGCTCGATCGCCCCGTAACAACACCAAATCTCCTGAAATGCGTCGATCGCTAAGGTCCAGGATGCGGAGTCGCGCGAAAATGCCATCAGCTGTGCGCGGAACGGCGCCACGCTGGAGGCGCGCATTACCGAGAAGAGGACTTTGCCTTCGGTGGCGATATGGCGTTTCATCACCAAGGCGACGCGGCCCAGGTAGATGCGCAGCTCGTCGGGATCGCCGGTCGCCATCAACGAGTTGAGCTTGACCGAGAGTTGCTCGAGCGTTTGCAAATGGTCCAGACACAGCTCGGTGAGCAGCACGTCGCCTCCGGGAAACGCGGGTGGGTTGGCGGGAGGTTCTGCCGCCCACAGGTAAGTCCTCGCGCCGCTCGCGAACCAATTGCTTTCCCCACCCGCCGAGCGAGAGGAACCTATG
>DATCDS010000089.1:0-12696 GCA_036510515.1 Vulcanimicrobiaceae bacterium | reverse complement strand
CAGCGGCTCGTAGCCGGTCTTACTGAACGACAGCGTGTACGTATCCGACGGCAGACCGACAAACGCGTAGAAGCCTTTGGCATCGCTTACCGCCGCCGTAGCGTACGATCCCGACGCGATCGAAATCTTGACGTCGGCGATCGGACGGCCGGCGGCGTCCTTCACGTGACCGGTCACATCGCCGGTGGTAAGCGCGGATGCCGCGCCGACCCACGTCAGCACCAGCACGAAGGCCAGTATGCAAGCGCTTAGAGATTTCATGCTCGACGAACCTCCTAGTCGACATCGCGCCGCGACGTAACGTAGCACGGAGTTGGGCGCGCATTGGCCGTTCGAACCGCGCGCACGCGCGTCCTTTCGCACGCGCGGATGGCTTTCACCATGTGGAATCGATGGAGTGCCCGCTCCCTGCGTTGCGGAAGCGCCGGACATGATTCGTGCATCGCTCGGCCTGGCGCTGGCCGTTCTCCTCCTAGGCGCAACCTCACCGCCGCCGTTCACGCCCGCGATGGCAAAGCACGTCGACGCCGTAATGAATGCGGCGCTGGCTCGTCAATTCGTTCCGGGCGCAGAGGTCGCGATCGCCGAGAACGGGCGGCTCGTCTACGTTAAAGGCTACGGTCTGCGCGACGTCGACGACGCTCTGCCCGTCGACGCGCGAACGGCTTTTGCCATCGGCTCCGTGACCAAACAGTTTACCGCGGCCGGCATCATGCTCTTGGCCCAGCGGGGACTCGTCGACGTCGACGCCCCGCTCTCGACCTATCTTCCCGACGCGCCGCACGCCTCCGAGGTAACCCTGCGCAACCTGCTTACGCATACCTCGGGCATCGTCGGCTTCACCGAACAGCCCGACTTCTCGCTGGTTCTACCAACCACCACGACGCCGGCGCAGATCGTCGCGACGATCCAAAATGCCCCGCTGGCGTTCAAACCGGGCACTAAGTGGGAGTACAGCAACACCAACTTCGTCTTGCTGGGACAAGTGATCGCCAAGCTCTCCGGAGAGCCGTACGACGCGTTCCTCAAAGATCGCCTCTTCGATCCGCTGGGTTTGCACCGGTCCTGGTTCACGCGCATCGAGGAAATCCATCCCGACACCGCGCGCGGCTACACCGAGTTTATGCTCGGCATGCCGGTCGAACATGCGTCGCTCGCCGATTGGTCGTGGTACGATGCGGCCGGCGGTCTGACGATGAGCGCCGCGGATCTCGCCCGGTGGGACATCGCGCTAGATGCAGGCCGGGTCGTTTCACCGGCCTCTTTCACCGAGATGACGACGCCGCAGCGGCTAACCAACGGAACCTCGACGAACTATGGTTTCGGCCTGGGCGTCGGATCGGTCTACGGCCATCCGACCGTCGGTCACGACGGTCTGGTCAGCGGTTTCTCGGCCGAAAATCTTACCTTCCCGCAAGATCGCGTCGCGATCGTTGTGCTGGCCAACAGCGACGGCTTGGCGGATGGTCCCCTCATCGGCCAACTCTCCGCGATCGTCTACGGCATCCATCCGCCTGCCAAGCCGTTCAAACCCATCGCCCAGGATCCGGCCACCTTCGCGCAAGCACGTTTCTGGCTGGAAGCGCTGCTGCACGGCACGCTCGATCGTTCGCGGTTATCGTCCGAACTCTCGCAGTCGCTGCCCGCATATCGCATCGATCAACTCCGCGCCGACGGCAAACTGCTCGGCGAGCCGCTGGAGGTCGCTCCCGCCGGCGTCGATCCACGCCCGCCTCTGACGATCCGCTCCTATCGCGTCCGTTTCAAAAACCATCTCGCCCGCTACATCTACACGATGAACGACGCCGGAAAACTCGCCGGCTTTGCGATCGAAGCTTGGGATTAGGCTTTTCCGGCCGTGCCGGTGTCATGGCGAGCCCTTCGTCTCCGCGCCTACGGCGCTACGCTCAGGACAGGCGAGTCGAGCCACGCGACGCAACGCCCGCAGCGGGTGGCGCGACTCCGCGCCCTTCGGCGCTACGCCATGACACGCCCGCGTCGCCGTTAGCGCGACGTCCATCGCGCACATCGAGCGTCTTGGGTCGAGGGTGCCCCGGCCGAGCGATTAACCAGGGAAAAAGCGAGGCCGGGGTACCCTCGACCCAAGACGTGGACTAAGCAACGAAGGAGCGCGAAAGGCGGCGATTCCTGGGATGGCCGGGACTCGAACCCGGACGCTCTTTCGAGCTGCAGATTTTAAGTCTGCTGTGTCTGCCTATTCCACCACCATCCCCGAGGCTTATTGCTTGTAGTGTTCGACGATGTCGGGCGGACGAATATGTGAGACGGTAGGATCTTGACCGGCATCGCGGCGGGCGCGACGCTGGCGTAACAAATCCCAATACTGATCCAGGCGCACGTTGATATCGGCGAGACGCTCGTGCTCGCTGCGGGTAAGCGAGCCGGTTTCCCCGCGTTCGAGCAAGGCGTGCTCTTCTTTGACCAAGGCGTCGATGTGTTGGCTGATGTCGTTGTCGTTCATGGTCCCGTATCTCCCCCCAGATGCGCCAGTAGAAACTGCGCGCCGGCGGTGAAGAGGCGCACGTTGTCCGCAAAGGTCAGCGTCATTTCGTGGGTTTCGTTCGGAAAGACCATCGTCTCTACCTCGACGCCCTGCGCTCGCAAGCGTTGGGCCAGGTCGACGCCCTCGGCGAAATCGACGTTGCGATCGTCGTCGCCTTGGGCCAGGAAGACCGGGGATCGCCAGGTCGACAACGAGGCCACGGGCGAGGAATCGTAGGCGATTTGGCGCTCCTGCGCCGTTCCGCCGCTTCCGGCAAGATAGCGCCAATTGTGGACGCCGGCCATATCGAACCCAACCTTGAAGATGTCGGAGTTGCGCGCGAGGCCCAGCGCGGTGAGGTACCCGCCGTACGACAACCCATAGATGCCGAGGCGGTTGGGATCGACGAACGGCTGGCTCTGGAGAAAGTGCGCGCCCGCAAGCACGTCCTGATATTCGCTCGCGCCGGTGGCTCCTTGATTCTTGGCATTGCGAAAGTCGTGTCCGTACATGACGCCGCTGCGATAGTTGATCGAGAGCACGGCGCATCCGCGATTGGCCAGATATTGATTCTCTTCGTACAGATTCGCGTAGGCTTCCATGTAGTGAAAGCCCGGTAGCAGTTGGCGCTCGGAACCGCCGTGATCGAAGATGATGGCGCAATGCTTGCTGCGGCCGTCGTCGGGCACGAAGAGCTGCGCGTGAATCGTCAGGCCGTCGGCGGCCGTAAACGTGACCAATTGCGGCTCGACGACATCGTTCTTGGGAAAGCTCGCCGGGATCGGCGGCCCGATTGCGACGGTGCGCGACGACGATGCGCCGCGCACTTCGACTTGCGGGACGTCGGCCCAGCCGGCGTTGGCAAACGCGATCCCGCCGGCGGCCAGCGCGGTTGGAAACCACTGGCTTTCCTTTCCACCGGTGAGCGCCTGCGGCGCGGAGCCGTCGAAGCCGACGCTCCAAATGTGGCGCCGATCGATGTCGCCTTCGTTGGTCGCATAATAGAGGCGCGAACGATCCAACGACAAGGTCGCGCTCTCGACCTCGAACGCTCCCGACATCATGGCCGTCGCCGGACCGCCCGTGGCCCGAATCCAGTAAAACTGACGCCAGCCGCTCTTCTCCCACACGAACGCGATGCGCCCGTCGTTGGTCCAGAACAGTTGATCGGCCTCGGCCAAACCGTAGAACACCGAGCCCATCCCCGGATCCGCGTTCCAAATCTTGTGCCCGTTTCCGGTCGCTGGGTCGCCGATCCAAATTTCAAACGGCGCTTGCGCGGCGCTGTCGCTGAGATACTGGTAGCGGTCTTCGTTTTCTCGCGAGCCGGGCGTGCGTACGAACGCGACGCTCTTTCCATCGGGCGACCAGGCCGGCGCGGTATCGTGCATGAAGTTCGGCGCCAGGTACGTCAGCCGCCTGGCCGCGAAATCGTACACCACGATGAACGAGTGGTTTCCTCGCGGATTGTCAAACGCGATGCGCGAGCCGTCCGGCGAGAAGGTGACGTCGTTGACGCTGCCGCGAATCGTAAAGAGCCTGCGCGCCTTGCCGACCCCGGCGAGCGCCCCGTGCTTCCACGTCAGCGTTGCGATCATCGGCTGTCCGCCCGCGAGCCAGAGAACGGTCTTGCCGTCGGGCGCAATCGTCGGCGAGTTGCCGACACCCAAGCGATAGGGCGTTCCGCTGCCGGTCGCGACGATCCATACGTCTTGATCGGGTGGAACCGGCAGCGAAAGCGGGTTGGGGACTTCGCCCGCGCGGTTGGGTCCGCTGCCGCGCACGTACGCGATCGCGCTCCCGCCGCCGATCAGCGACAGAGAACCGAGGCTGCGACCGTCGTCGCCGCCATACACGACGACGGGATGCGCGGCTTGACCGACGCGCGCGACGTAGATGCTATGCGCGCCGCGCTCGTGAACGGAGAATGCAAGGGTCTTGCCGTCGGAGGAGGCCTCGAGTTCGCCGATGTACGGTGCCGCGAGAATCTGCTCCATCGTAAAGTGCGCCGGCGGCGATGCGCCCAGCAACACGAACGACATCGTACTCAGCAGCGCCGCGGCAAGGCGAGCTCTCATTGGAAACCTCCATCATCATCACGGTCGGAACGAATCGCTTTCGGCCCGAATCAGCAAATATCCCAGGAGCAGATCCGCCGACGCGACCGTCGCGCGTTCTTGACCCGCCAACGCCAACAGCTCGTCGATGACAATGAGGCCGGCCGGCAATATATCCGCGCGCTGCGGATTCATCCCGGGCAGAACTTTGCGCTGCGCCAGCGGGATGGAGATCAGCCGGTCGAGCGTCGCTGCGATCTGGTCGCGGCGCACGTCGACGCGAGCGACGCCGGTGCGGTCGCCGTGCAGCAAGGCTGCCGCCGTGGTGGCACTTCCGCCCACGACGATTAGCCGTTCCACGCCCGGAAAGGCCGCCAACGGCGACAGTAACCGGCGCGTCAGCGCGCGCGCGCGTTCGACGACGTCGCGATCGACCGCGCCCGCGACGCCCGCCAAGCCGCCATGCAGTTCGGTCAATCGGACCGCGCCGATCTCGCACGACGCGACTTGCAGGGGAATCGTCGAGAAGCCGACGGCGTATTCGGTGCTGCCGCCGCCGACGTCGACGACGCCCGTAAGGCCCTCGCTAGCGTGGCCGCCGGCGATCGCGCCACGGTAGGATGCGATGGCTTCTTCTTCGCCGGTGAGCACGTGCAGATCGACGCCCAGGGTCGCGGCGACCCTGTCGGCAAACGCGCCGCCGTTGCTGGCACGGCGCATCGCGCTGGTCGCAATCGCATAGGTTCGTCCGATCGCGGGGTCGATTGCGGCGGCGTGCGCGACGACCACTTCGAGCGTACGGGCCATGGCGTCGTCGCCGAGCCGGCCGCTCGAACGCAAGCCTTCTCCTAACCGCGTTCCGATCGAGCGCGACACCAGCATCTGCGGCACGGACGCTCCCACGTCGGCGACCAGCAGGCGCGTCGAATTGGTGCCGATCGAAATGACCGCGTCGATAGCCCTACTCCGGGGCGCGCTGATTTTCGAAGGCGGCGGCGCGCTTCTTCTTGTGCAAGAAGTGGCGTTCGTGGGCCGGCGGTCCGTCGAGCGATTCCCATTCCCCGGTACTCTTGAGGTAGTCGACGATCTTCTCCTCAAGCACGGCGTCGCCCCGAATGTGGGGCGCCAGGCGAACGATGGCTCGGGCATCGTGTTCGCGGTATTCGAAGTCCAACGGTCTGCGCGCGGTCGCCGCCCGTTCGTAGTCGGCGCGGTGGGCGTCGACATCGTGCGCGGGCGCGGTGGCCAAACGGCCGTCTTCTAAACGAACGGTTGCCCCGAAGGCGTTGAGGTTGATGACGGTCCCGCGAACGCGCTCGCTCACCGGTTCGAGGTTGGAACCGAACGCTCCGGCGGAGCGGGCTTCACGAAGATGATGGCTTCGTTGGGTGCGACCAGTTTGAGACGATCGTGAATCTCGGGGATCGCGCCCTGCGGGTCGGCCAGCCGACGAATCTCGCGCACCTGATCGCGCCGACGAACCTGCAGCGCGCGAACGTCGGACTTGATACTCGATAAATTGGTTGCCATCGCGACGTTCTCGCGAACGATGCGAGCGAACTGTATCGCGATCAGCACGAACACCAACGAGGATAGCGCACCGACGCCCAGTCTCCCGGCGAGGCGCAAAATACCGATGGCGCGCGCGTTTCTCTTCACTCCGACGCGCTCATCCCGTCGCGAAGTCCGTCATGCCAAGAACCCAACCGGCGATACTTACGATACCGTTCCTCCAGCAATGCCGGAACCGTCAGCGCTCCCAACGCTTCCAGCGATGCGTCGATCGTGTCCAGGACGCGCGAGACGACGCGAGCCCCTTCGCGATGTGCGCCTCCCAGAGGCTCGGGAACGATCTCGTCGACGATCCCGAATCCACGGAGATCCGCTGAGGTTAACTTCAACCGCGACGCCGCTTCCTCCGCCTTGGATGCGTCCCCCCAGAGGATCGCCGCGCAGCCCTCCGGGGAAGCGACCGAGTAGACGCTATGTTCGAGCATGATCACCCGGTCGGCGATCGCCAGGGCCAACGCGCCGCCCGAGCCTCCCTCGCCGACGATCGTAGCGACGATCGGGACGCGTGCGAGCGTGAACTCATACAAGCACTGGGCGATCGCTTCGGACTGCGCGTGCTCTTCGGAGGCGATGCCGGGATCGGCGCCCTTGGTGTCGACGAACGTGACGATGGGAAGGCCAAAACGCGAGGCGAGGTGGGCCAAACGCTTGACCTTGCGATAGCCTTCGGGCGTCACCATTCCGAAGTTGCGGCGCAAGTTTTCTTTGGTGTCGCGGCCGCGCTGCTGGCCGATCGCCATGACCGCGCGTCCGCGCAAGGTCCCAAAGCCGCCGACCACCGCGGGGTCGTCGCGGAAATGACGATCGCCGTGCAGTTCGTCGAAACGCTCCAATTGGGAGAGGTAGTCCAGCGCGGTCGGCCGCTCGGGATGGCGCGCCATGTGGACCTTCTGCCAGGGCGTCATGTCGCCGAAGACCTGCTGCTGGATCTCGGCGTACTTGCTTTCGAGAACGGCGATCTCGGGCGATTTGTCGATGGGCTGATTGACGTTGGCGGCGCGCAGCTCGGCGATGCGCTTCTCCAGTTCGAGCAAACCCTTCTCGCGCTCCACGATCAGATTCATCCCTGGGCACCGGCGCGTGCGCGCGCGCCGGCCGCGACGTAGTCGAGGATGCGCGCTAACGTGGCCTTGACCTCACGCCGGTCGACGACCATGTCGATGTGACCCTTTTCCAGCAAGAACTCCGCGGTTTGAAACTGATCGGGAAGCTTCTGCCGAATCGTCTGCTCGATCACGCGCCGGCCGGCAAATCCGATCATCGCTTTGGATTCCGCGAGAATGATGTCGGCCTGGAACGCGAAAGATGCCGAGACGCCGCCGGTCGTGGGATCGGTCAGGACGACCCCCAGAAAGTTGCCTTCTTCGGCGAAGCGCGTGACCGTGGCGGTCGTCTTGGCCAACTGCATGAGCGCCAACATGCCCTCTTCCATGCGCGCGCCGCCCGACGCCGTGAACAAGATGCACGGCGCCCGGCGCCGGCGCGCTTCTTCGAGCAGCAACGCGATGCGCTCGCCGACGACGGTTCCCATCGTGCCGCCGCGAAAGTGGAAATCCATCACGCCCAAAGCGATATCGTGGCCGTCGATCTGTCCGAAACCGCAGATAACGCCTTCGTTCAGGCCGCTCTTCTCGCGGTCGCCGGCAAGTTTGACCGGGTAGCTCTTCTTATCGACCCAGCCCAACGGATCGCCGGTGGTCACGTCGTTGCCGATTTCCGCGAAGTCTCCGTCGACGATCGTCGAGATGCGATCGTACGCATTCATCCGAAAGTTGTGACCGCACCGTTGGCAGACGAACAAGTTGGCCGCAAGGTCGCGCTGGTAGAGCACCTCGCCGCACGACGGACACTTGCTCCACACCGCGGCGTCGCGGCCTTCTTCATCTTTGCTGCGGCGACTGCGCAGCCAATCGGGCATAGCCACGGTTAGCGACCCATCAGACGCGCGGCATACAGGTTGCGCAACTGCTTGAGGTAGTTCAAAATTTCTTTCTGGTTGAGCTTGGACTCCCCAACCACGCGGTCGGTGAAGACGTACGGAATCTCGATGGCTTTGCCGTATTTCGCCTTGGTCACGACTTCGAGCCCGATCTTAAAGCCGATCGGGTCCAGCTCGGCACCCGCGAGCGCTTCGCGTTTGACCAGGAAGAAACCGCTGGTGATGTCCCGTACGCTGGTCAACGGACGCGCCAGCAGGCAAGCGACGCGGGACGTCAGGATGCGCCGCCACGGCCAGTTCTCGATTCCGCCGCCCGGAACGTAACGACTACCGATGGCCAGCCCGTATTCGCCCGATGCCAGCGCCGCAACCATCTTAGGCAAGATCTCGATATCGTGGCTGAAGTCCGCATCCATCGCGCCCAACGCCAGGGATTCCGCGCGCGCGGCCTTCCATCCGTCGATAACGCCGCTGGAGAGTCCCATCTTTGCGGGCCGGTGCAAACACCGTACCGGAAGCTCGCCGGCCAACCGATCGACGATCGCGCCGGTGCCGTCGGGAGAGTTATCGTCGACGACGATGATCTCGCCGTCGAGACCGGCTGCGGAAAATACGGCGTCGACGGCGCGTAACAGACGTTCGATGCCGCCCGCCTCATTGTAGGTTGGAACCACGATGGAGAACGGGTAATTCTTCATAGGTAATTCGGACATTATACGACCGTAGCGCGCGTCGCGCCTGCGCTGCGCGGCCGCTACGCCGAAGGCTCGCCGCCGAGATAGCCCAGAATCGCCAACATCGCCATCGCGGCGGTTTCGGTTCGAAGAATCGTGCGCCCCAGCCACACGAGATGCGCGCCGGCGGCCCGCGCGCGGGCCGCTTCGTCGTGCGAAAAGCCTCCCTCGGGGCCGATCACGATCAGCACGTTGCGAGCGTCGCGCACGATGGGCGGCAGCGTTTGGCGAAGCGGCACGCGTTGGGCCAACTCCCACGGCATCGCGATCGCGTGATCCTGGCGATAGACGGCCAGCAGCGCGTCGAGGTCGAGCGCGTCGGCGATCGTCGGAACGTCGCTGCGGCCCGATTGCATCGCTGCGGTCTTGGCCAAGCGCCGCCACCGGTCCATCTTTCCCGCGCCGGCTTGAGCGATGCTCCGTTCGGTCGTCAGCGGAACGATGCGCGCGACGCCCAGCTCCGTGAGCTTCTCGACGACGAAGTCCATCTTCTGTCCCTTGGGAATACCTTGCGCTACCGTGACGTGCCACGGCGACGCCGCGACCGGATCGTCGAGCAGCGTTTCCAAACGCGCGGCGACGTCGCGGTCCGCAATCTCCAGGCGGGCGAGATACCGCCGGCCCGCAGAATCGATCGTCTCGATCTCGTCGCCGTCGCGCAGGCGTAAGACCGCAACGATCTTGTGCGCGTCGGCGCCGTGCAGCGCGACGCTTTGGCCGCACGCACGCCGCCCCTCGATGAAGAAGCGCGGCCGGCTCAATCGGGTGTGAACGCGGCCTTCACGCGCTCCAAGAACGAACGCTCGTCGACGCTATCGCCGCCGGCCTGCGCGTACTCTTCGAGCAGTTCGCGCTGTCGTTTGTTCACTTTGGCGGGAACCATCACGTGAACGGTGACGTGATGATCGCCGCGATGGCTGCCGCGCACGCCCGGCATGCCGTGGCCGCGCAGGCGAATGCTAGTACCGCTCTGCGTGCCCGGCGGCACGCAGAGCGGAAGATCGCCTTCGAGCGACGGAACCTCCACGATCGCGCCCAAGGACGCTTGCGGAAACGAGAGCGGCACATCGACGTACGTATCCATGCCCTCGCGTCGGAAGCGCGGATGCGGTGCAACGTTGAGGTAGATGTAGAGATCTCCGGCCGGGCCTCCGCGCACGCCGCCTTCGCCGCTGCCGGCGATGCGAATCCGCGAGCCGTCGTCGACGCCGGCGGGAACCTTCACGCTGAGCTTGCGCTCCACGTCTCGCCGCCCGCGACCCGCGCACTCCGGACACGGCGAGGCGACGCGCTGGCCTTCGCCGTGACAATCCGAACATGCCGCCTGCGCGACGAACTGTCCCAACGGCGTTCGACGCACCGTTCGCATCACGCCCGAGCCCGCGCAGCGTTCGCACGGAACGATCAGCGTGCCGGGCGCGGCGCCCGATCCCTTGCAGGTCTCGCACTGGGCCAGATGCGAGAATGCGATCTCTTTCGTGGTCCCCGCAAATGCGTCTTCGAGCGCGATCTCCAGATCGTACCGCAAGTCCGAACCGCGCGCGGGGCCGGCGCGTCGCGCCTGTTGCGCTCCCCCGCGCATTTCGCCGAAGAACATGTCGAAGATATCGCCGAAGCCGGCCGAGCCGACATTTTGCGAGAAACCGCCGTCGAATCCCGCGCCGTTGCCGACGGCGCCGAAGCGATCGTAGTGCGCCCGCTTATTCGGATCGGAGAGCACCTCGTAGGCCTCGTTAATCTCCTTGAAGCGATGCTCCGCACCGCCCTTGTCGCTGGAGACGTCGGGATGATGCGTTCGAGCGAGCAAACGGTAGGCTCGCTTGATTTCGTCGGCAGCGGCGTCGCGCGCGACGCCCAGCGTTTCGTAATAGTCTTTGGTCGGCATGAATTTCTTTGGGAGGTGAGGTTATGGGATTTCGACGGCGGAGAGACGTTCGGACAACGTCTCGGCGGTTCCGGCCGCCAACGCCATCAGGCGTCCGTACGGCATCCGCCGCGGCCCGAGAATCGACAACATCCCGGTCGCGTGCTTTCCGAAGCGGTACGGGACGGTGACCACCGAAAAATCGTTGAGCTCGTCTAAACCCAGCTCGTGCCCGATCTTCACGCTGGGCGCGCCGGCGTTCATCGCGTCGGCCACGATGTCGTACAGCGTCTTCTGTTCTTCAACGATGCGCAGGATCGAGCGCAACTTCTTGAGATCCTGGAACTCGGGTTGGTCGAGCAGGTTTTGCGCCCCGGCTGCGGCCACGGTCGGTTCCTGTTGGACGCGCGCGTTACGTAAGGCGTTGACGACGACGCCACGCAGGTCGTCGGAGAGCCCGAGCTCGCGCGCGACCGCGCCGACCTCGCCTTCGCCGATGGTGCCCAGCGGTGCGGCGGCAAAACGCGCGTTGATCGCATTTGAGAGACGCGTAAAATCGTCGGGCGCGCCATCGGCGGAGAGCTCGAACAGGCTCTGCGCGGCCACGCCCAGGGACGTGACGACGATCGCGACGCCGGTGCGCGCGCTAAGCCAAATCAACTGCAGGTGCTTAAACATCACCGGCGTCGCGATCTCGGGACGCGTGACGAACGCCAAGTTGTTGGAGAGACGGCCGAGCACGCGGGTGGCGTTGGCGACGATCTCGTCGAGCTCGCGGCTGGCGTCGCGCAGTTCGTCGCGGATGCGCCGGCGGTCGGCTTCGCCCAACTGTTCGGGCTGCATGAGGTCGTCGACGTAGGTGCGGTACCCGCTGTCCGACGGAACGCGTCCGGCTGAGGTGTGCGGCTGCACCAGATAGCCGCCCAATTCCAGTTCGGCCATTTCGTTGCGTACGGTGGCCGAGCTGACGCCCAGGTTGTATTTTTGCGTAAGCGTCTGCGAGCCGACCGGTTCCCCGGAAGCGATGTACTCGTAGACGACCGTGGCGAGGATGAAGGCCTTCCGCTGGTCCAGGGGCGGCCGCCCCTCGTCCGTGCTCATTCGCCCTATCTTAGCACTCCACCGAAAAGACTGCCAAGCCTAGCAAGCCGCCGCCGGTCCTCGGGGTGAAGGCCGGGCGCCCCGTGAACTGGCAGGTCTGTGAGGCACCGATGGATTCGATGACGCTCGACGACGCGCTCAAACACCACTTCGGTTACGATTCGTTCCGGCCGCTGCAGCGCGAGATCGTCGAGGCGTCCTTGGCTGGAGACGATATCTTGGCGCTTCTGCCCACGGGCGGCGGCAAATCGCTCTGCTTTCAATTGCCCGCGATCGTGCGCCCGGGCCTGACCCTGGTCGTGTCGCCCCTGATCGCGTTGATGAAGGACCAGGTCGACGGCCTGACCGCCAACGGCATCCCGGCAACGTTCTTGAACAGCTCGATCGACGCACGCACCGGCGCGCAGCGACTCGATGCGCTCGACCGCGGAGCGTACGACTTGCTCTACGTCGCGCCCGAGCGCTTGGTGATGCCGTCCTTTCTTAGCCAAATGGAACGATGGAACGTCCATCGCATCGCGATCGACGAGGCGCACTGCGTGAGCGAATGGGGGCACGACTTTCGCCCCGAATACCGACAGATCGCGGTGCTGCGCGAACGCTTTCCCGCCGTGCCGATGATCGCGGTCACGGCGACGGCGACCGACCACGTACGCGACGATATCGAACGCTTCTTGCACCTGCACGAACCGCGGCGCTTCGTCGGCAGCTTCAACCGGCCGAACCTGCAGTACCGCGTCCTTGGTAAGACCGATCCGTTCAAGCAATTGCTGGCGCTGGCGACCGCGCGCGTCCGCGAGAGCGGGATCGTCTACGTGGCCAGCCGGCAGAGCGCCGACGATTTGGCCGAGCGCTTGAGTGCTGCCGGTATTCGCGCGCTGCCCTATCACGCCGGCCTCTCGCCCGACACGCGCGTTCGCAATCAG
>DATCDS010000088.1:0-4760 GCA_036510515.1 Vulcanimicrobiaceae bacterium | reverse complement strand
CGCCATCGAGGCGAGCAATAACAATGCCGTCCATCTGTGGACCCGCGTTGTCCCGACCGGCCGCAAATCCTGCTGAAAAAAAACTCCGACGAGGGGATTGCCTGGTTGGGTTGGCGGGGTATACGTGCCCCAATGTCTGTTCGAGATCATGGTGGCATGCTTGGACCCTGCGATCACGCGGTCCAGTTTTATGGGCTCGACGAGCCTGCCCTTATCGCCAACGCCGGAGCATATTTGCTCGATGGCCTGCGCAAGGACGACAACGTTATCGTCGTAGCGCAGCCCCGAAGCCGGACGGCTTTCGAGTCATATCTTGGCGATCAAGGAGTCGATCACCACGGCCTCCAGGCCAGCGGCAGGCTACAAGTGATCGATTCCGAGCAAACACTCGATCGTTTTATGGTCGGCGGCCAACCGGACTCCCGGCGATTTAACGACGTCATCGGCTCGCTCGTGCGCGGTGCGCTGGCGCCCGCGTCGGGTTTGCGCGCATACGGAGATATGGTCGACCTGCTCTGGAAGCGCGGCCAATATCCCGCGGCGATCCGCCTGGAGCAACTCTGGCATCGCCTCATAGCCGACAGCTCGTTCTCGCTTTTTTGCGGGTACGAGATCGACGTGCTCGATCCGGATTTGGAACTCGGGCTGCTCGACGCCCTGTTGCGCGCGCACAGCCACTTGCTGCCCGGAGGCGCTGCCGCCGCGCTGTCGACCGCGCTGGGCCTGGCAATGAAGGAGGCGTTCGGCGAGGAATTCGAACGCGTCGCCGGCGAGGCGAGCGGGTTCTCGCAGCGCGGTTGGTCGCGTCTGGCGCCCAGCGAAGCCACGATCTTGTTCCTCCGGAAAGATCGGCCGGCCCACGCGCGACGCGTGCTCGCTCGCGCCCGGGAACACTATCTAGCGCTTAGGGATTCCCAGCAGCCCTTCGAAACGGCAGTGTAACCCGCACCTCGGTTCCAAAGCCCGGCGATGTCTTCATGGCGATGTCGCCCGCCAATCGTTTGATCAAGAACAGGCCACGCCCGTTTTCATCGAGCGGGTCGCCGGGCAGGTCGTGACTGATCCGATGCATTCCGGGACCGGAATCGCGCACGATCATCGTCGGGACGGGGCCGCCCCACGCGATTCGAATCTCTACCAGCCCGGGCGCATGTTCGACGGTATTAGCCAGGAGTTCGCCGACGATCAGTTCGGTCGCGAACATATCCGCGGGCCCCGACGAGAATCCGGAGAGATATGCGACGATCTCGCGTCTGGAGGTCTGGGCCGAATGGGCGTCGCTTGAGTGAAAGCGCCAACTCCGCTCGGGCGGTGTGTCGTCGAAGCGGACCCGTTGCGGTTCGAACGTCGAGAAGTGCAGCAGCAGTATTGCCGCGTCGTCGCTCGTCAGCCCGCGATCCAGCGCCAAATCCTGAATAGCTCGCGCGGGATGCGCGACCGAGCCGTCGCGGACCACCAGCGCGGCCGCGGCCTTGAGTTTTTCCTCCGCAGCGTCGATCGCGCGGGCGTACTCGGTCATGCCGTCCGTATACAGCAAGAGGAGCGTTTCGGGAGTAACGGCGAGGTTGTGATTTGAGTAGGTGGCGTTGCGCACGACGCCCAGCGCCGGTTCGCTCGCGTGTGAGAGCGCCGTCGCCGGACGTTGTATTCCCACGAGAAAGGGCGATGGGTGGCCGGCATTTGCAAACGTCACCTCGTCGTGGGCCGCGCTCACGATCCCGACGATGGCCGTAGCGAACGTCTCGGGGCTTTGAAACTGCAGTATGTGATTCGTGTCGCTCAGGATCTGGCCGGGGCTGGCTCCTTTGAACGCTAGCGTAGAGATCACTTGACGCAACTGCCCGACGAGCACGGATGCTGCGAGACCGTGCCCGGCGATGTCGCCGATCGAAAAAAGGATACGCCCGTCGGGAAGTTCGAGCGCATCGTACCAATCGCCGCCGACGAGTGCGTCGCGCTCCGCGGCGATATAGGCGGCGTCGATGTGCAAGTCGTCGTATTGCGGCAGATCGTTTGGAAGGAATACATCCTGCAAGGTTTCCGCAATGCGCTTGCTGCGTTCGAGGGCCATTTTTTGTGCGTCGATATCGACGTTGCTGCCGTGCCAACTGACGATCTTGCCGGCTTCGTTGCGCAGCGGCTCGGCGCGTGTCAAGAACCAATGGAAGACGCCGTCGTGCCGGCGCAAGCGAAACTCCATTTCAAAGGGCTCGCCGGTCGCGATCGCGTGCGGCCAGCGCCGCATAACTTCGGGAAAATCGTCGGGGTGATGCGCCGCTTGCCAGCCCCAACCGCGCGCCTCTTGAGGTGTCTGACCGGTATAGGCATACCAGCGCCCGTTATACCAGTCGATCCATCCCTCGGCATCGGCGCTCCAGACGATCAGCGGCAAGGCTTCTCCGAGCACACCGAAGCGCTCGCGCGCGCGATGCGCTTCGTCGACGTCGTGGATAACGCCGAACCAGCGAACGATCGTTCCGTTGCCGTCTCGCATCGGCTCGGCTTGCGTTCGAAGCCACCGATACGTCCCATCGTTCATCCGAAACCGAGTGTCCAAATCGAACGGGGTTCCGTCGGCAATCGATTGTCGGTAGGCTTCCATCGCCGCCGAAAGATCGTCGGGATGGGCGATATCGATCCAGCGCTCGTCGAGAAGTGCGCTCGGGCTCAGGCCGGTGATGCGTTCCCAGCGCCGATTGACATAGTCGATGCGTCCGTCGGCCGCAGCCGTCCAAACGATGGTGGGAAGCGCTTCGGCAGCCGCACGCCACGCCTCATCGAGATGCATCTGGGCCCTTTTGCCGCCGGTAACTGTTTCTCTTGCGTCAACTATGTGCGCGTTCGACGCCGGTGAGCACGACGAAATATTCGTCGCTCGTCAGAAACTCGAACCAGCCCGCCCAGGCTGCTTCGATTCCGCCCGTCCCGTACTTTTCACCGAAGCGCGCGTAGATCGACGGACTTGGACGATAGGCGTCGTGGGGAAATCTCCAGAGGTGGTTGCGCCAGTAGGTGGTTGCCGCGCGCGACGCATCGTCCAGTATCTCAAGCTGAAAGTCGAGCGCCGGCTCTTCGGCCTGCGCCGTCGAGCGATCCATCGTCGAATTCATCGTCTTTTGTCCCCCATTTAATGCTACCCGTTTTGAGCGGTGGGCGCTAGCGGGCGAGAGAAAGGCTGCATGAAAATCCGCTCGCCCGGCCAACGAGCAAGGAGGTCGCGGAGCTCGGCCCCAACCACCCCACGGATGAATACGCGCCTACTCACGATCGCCCTGGCCCTCGCGGTGCTGTTCGGCGTCTTCGCACCGGACATCGCTCCCGCGCAGGGCCTTTCGATCTTCACGATTTCCACACATGCGATTCGCGTTAAGACCGGATCGTACTTTCTGATCGAATTGGCATCCAATCCGACCACCGGCTACAACTGGTCGCTCAAGGGCTTTTCGCATCCCGGCGTCGTGCAAGCGCTCGGTTCTGGCTATGCGCCGTCGACTTCGGGTCGCATGGGCGCCGGCGGAACGTACGGCGGTCAGTTCAAAGCGATCCGGCCCGGTACGACGACGCTGACCCTGGCCTACGCGCGGTCGTTTGAGCCCGGCAGTGCGACGATGCAAACGTTCGAAGTCACCGTCACGCCGTAAGAGCGAACGTCGTGTCGCCCGAAGTATGGACCGCAGTCGGCTCGATCGTGTCCGCCACGGTCATCGCAGCCACAGCCGCCGCAGCGCTCATACAATTGCGCCATCTGCGCGCCGGCAATGCCATCAACGCCATGCTCACGCTGCGCTCCGCCTTTTCCGACGTAGATTTTCGTCGCGCGCAGGAGGCGCTTCGCGGCGACGCCCTCGCCGAGGCAATGCGCGACCCGCGGTTTCGCGCGTTCGTAGCGCGCAAGTCCCCCGCGCCGTCCGACGCCGCGGGCGATTTATACCGCTCGTTCATACTGGTCGCCAACTGGTACGAAGTCCTGGGCTCCATGGTGATGCAAAAGGTCGTCACGATGCGCGCGGTTGGCGATAATTACGCCAATGTCGTCGATTACAACTGGCGGGTCTGCGAGCCGGCGATCGCCTACATGCGCGCGGCTCTAGGGGATTCGTCGCCGTTCGAGGCCTTCGAATACCTTACCGTAATCAGCCGCAAATGGATGGACGATTTTCCTAGCGCTTATCCACCGGGCGTCCAGCGACTCAACGCGCCCAATCCCTATCCGATTGAAGAAGAAGACTACGCCCGCCTTCCTTCAGGGGTTGCAGCGAACGATCGCTAACGCCCAACCTCCGGCAGTCATCGTACGGACCAAATATCCGTCCTCGATTTTGTCGTAAACCATGTAACCGGCACGCAGCGCATCGGCAACCGATGCGAAGACCAGGAGTCCCTGCGGTATCGTGTTGTGCGACGGCGAACGCGGGTATCGCACTGGGCTGGGGGCGGCTAAAACCTTGCTGAACATCATGTCTTCATGATAGAGGCCGATGCTGACAGGAATCGGACCCTTAGCAGAGAGTTTCCAGAGAGCGTTCCTTCACGCGAAATCGCACGATCCGAGCAAGCAACGCGGTTGGAAGCGGCTCGTCGATCTACGAGACTTGGCCGGGAGGGGGCCTCCCCAGCTTGCGGATGGAACCAGAGGGCAACCAAATACGTTTGCCCGGTGAGTAGCAGAGTCTGTCGTAAGGAGCACGCTATCAAAATTATCGTCACCATCGCCGCCTTTGCCCTTGCAGTGGTCGCCGTCACGGCATCGGCGCCGGCAG
>DATCDS010000087.1:0-14187 GCA_036510515.1 Vulcanimicrobiaceae bacterium | reverse complement strand
TATCGACCGTCCGCTGGCATCCTCGCAAGAACGTCAGGCGCGCGCGCTGTTCGCGTCGTGGGCGCGTGCCTCCGAATTCTCAATCGCGCAGGACGTCGTCGGCAATCTCTTCGCGCGCCGCGATGGGAGCGATCCCACGCGCAAACCGATCTTGGTCGGCTCGCATCTGGATACCGTGAAAACCGGCGGCGCGTACGACGGAGCCTACGGCGTGGTCGGTGCGTTATGCGCCCTCGAACTGCTTCAAGCGCGCGGCACGGCGACCACGCATCCGATCGAAGCGGTCGCTTGGGCCGGCGAAGAGGGCAGCCGCTTTCCCTTGGGATGTTTGGGAAGTTCGGTCTTTACGGGTTTGTGTGCCGCAAGCTACGCGTTGGATCTGACCGACGAAGACGGCGTCACGCTCCGCGCGGCGCTCGCCGCACCGCAAACCGGCCTGCTGGATCTCCCGCTGCGCGCGAACGCCGACGTCGCCGGCTACCTCGAACTCCACGTCGAGCAGGGCCCGATCCTCGAAGATGCCGGCGTCGTGTTGGGCGTCGTGACCGCGATCGCGGGTCAGCGCCGTTTGCGCGCGATCGTCGACGGCGTCAGCGGGCACGCGGGCACGGTACCGATGGCGATGCGCGCCGACGCGCTCTGCGCGGCGTCGGAGCTAGTGTTGGCGCTGGAGCGCGCGGCACGCGAGCAGGGCGACGCGGTCGCGACCGTCGGCCGCACGATCGTCGAGCCCAACGGCACCAACGTCGTGCCGGGGCGCGTCACGTTTTCGCTCGATCTGCGTTCTCCCGACGACGCCAAACTCGACGCGATCGAGGCGGCATTCGCGCGCGCGGTCGAGGACGTGGAGAAGCGTCGCGGCGTGAGCATCGGCATCGAAAGTTTTGAAAAGCGGCCGCCGACCCCGATGACACCGATGCTGCGCGATGCAATCCACCGCGCGATCGCTTCGCTCGGGCAACGCGCGCTCGACGTTCCGTCGGGTGCCGGACACGACGCGATGAGCCTCGGGAAGGTCGTGCCGACGGCGATGCTGTTCGTTCCCAGCATCGGCGGACGCAGTCACGTCACGCAGGAGCGAACCGCCGATGCCGATTTAGTACTGGGCGTCGACGCGCTCGCAGCCGCAATCGTCCAAGCCGATGCAACGCTCTCGGAAAGGTGAACTCGATGCGCGTACCCTTCTTTGCCGTATCCTTCGCTCTGCTGTCGGCGCTCGCCGTCACTGCGGCCGCAGCGGCGCCGCTCAAACCCGCAGTACACGGCGATTTCAAGGAATACACCTTGGCGCTTACCTGGCAGCCGGGAATGTGCGGCACCGACGAAGGCTGCCAGCCCGATCAGCCCAAGATGCCGACGATCGGCTTGCACGGCCTATGGGCGTCGTTGCCGCAATCGCTGATCGATGCCGGCGTGGTCCCACAGCAATGGTGGTCGCGCGGCTGCGACTACTACAGGCATAGCGATGCCGCGCCGCCCCTGAGTGCAGCGCTGACCGCACGCCTCAACGCGGTGATGCCGCACTTCAAGAGCAGCCTGCTGGTCCACGAGTACGCCAAGCACGTGCAGTGTTTCGCCTTCGACCCGACCACGTTCTTTACGACCGAACTGGCGATGCGGCAAACGGTTGCAAACGGCGCCTTCGGGCGCTATCTGGCCGCCCGCACCGGCCAGACCGTCGCGCATGCCGATGTCGTCGATACGTTCGACAAGACGTTCGGGCTGGGGCAGAGCACGACGCTGCAGCTTCAATGCGGCCGCGACCATCAAGGGCGCGAAGTCCTCACGCAGCTCTGGATCGCGCTGCGTGCGGATCGATTGGCCACGTTCCCGAACGCGAGCGCGTTCACGGACACGGCGATCGCTCAAGACAATTGTCCGGCAACATTCCTCGTGCCGAGCTGGTAACGCGCAGAACGCTCTTACATGAAGGGATGTTCTATGCGAAACGTGCGAGTGTTTGGGGCGCTATCGCTAGCGTTCTTTCTACTATTAGGCGCTCCGATCGGCGCCACCGAAACCGGCAACGCGAAAGTGATGATTCTGGGCGTAGCGCACTTGATAGCGAAACGCGACGTTCACAACAGCGTGTTCGAGGACAGTCCGCTCTCGCCCACACGACAGGCCCAGATCGCAGGCATCGTCCTCCGCCTCGCTCGATTCCACCCAACCAAGGTGCTCGTAGAGGCGCCAATGGACGACCCGCTTGTTGCCGACCAATACCGACGATATCTGGCGGGACGGTTCGCGCTTCCTGGCGACGAACTCCATCAATTTGGCTTCCGGCTCGCTGCTAGCGCCGGCGACGGCGCCATCTATCCAATCGACACGTTTGGCCCGCACCTTGTCGACGACACTACCCCAAGCGGCAAGCGCATCGACACGTATCTAAAAACTGCTTTCACAAGCGTCAGCGACGCGCCGGCGGATGCATACACGGCGCGAATGAATTCGCTGGAATTAAACGGGACGTATCTCGATCTGCTCCGTTACCTCAACACCGATGCCGCGATCAAAGCGAATGCATCGTTCTATAGCGTGTTCGTTGGCATGGGGCGCGCTGCTGACAATGCCGGCAGCGCATACGTATCCCAATGGTACGCGCGAAACACCTATATCTTTTCCAACATCCTCAGCGTCATCCGCCCGGTCGATCGAGTGGTCGTGATCCTGGGGCAAGGCCACGAATATCTGCTCCGCGAGTTCGTTCGATTGAATCCGCACTTGGTATCCGTGAACCCCTTGAACTACCTAAGGTAACGCACCGGACGTATCCTGCGGCAAACGGTCCGATCGCGATCCCCGCAACGACGTACCCGACGATGCGGTTGAGTCGAAGGCGCGTGGCGATGAATCCGCCGATGGCGGCGGCCGCCAGCGCAATGGCCAGGTCCGCGAGCAGTCCGAACGACGTCATAGAGGGCGGGATTTCGCCGGGCCGGCGGCAATCTTTTTTTCTTCGATGCTTCGGATGGCACGCGGTCGCGGGCGTCGAATGGTGGGATATGCCGGAATCGTTCGATGCGCGCTCCGCCGCGCGACACGCGACCATGACGGGAAAGATCGCCCGCTCCAAGGCAGAGGCTCGCATTTTGGAGCGCGAAAGAAGCCGGCAACTCTCGCCCGCGCAACGCGTCGAAGCGATCTGGGCGCTAACGTGCGACCTCTACACGATCCGGAACGGTGATGAATTCGAACTCAGACTTGATCGATCTCTTGCGCGCGTTGAACGCCGAAGGCGCTAGGTATCTTATCGTAGGCGGCTACGCTCTCGCGTTTCACGGGCACGTTCGCGCGACGAAGGATGTCGACGTCTTTGTCGGGACCG
Source organism: Vulcanimicrobiaceae bacterium (assembly GCA_036510515.1). Classification (GTDB taxonomy): domain Bacteria; phylum Vulcanimicrobiota; class Vulcanimicrobiia; order Vulcanimicrobiales; family Vulcanimicrobiaceae; genus JALYSX01. Next base: position 10,859 of record DATCDS010000087.1, on the reverse strand, counting down.
ACGCCGAGAACGCAGGCCGGGTTTGGCGTGCGCTCAAGGCGTTCGGCGCGCCGATCGCAGAGCTTCGAGAAGCGGACCTTGCGACGCCCGATACGTTCTTCATCATGGGTCGCGCTCCCAATCAAATCGATATCATTACGACGATCGACGGCGTCGCGTTCGAGCGAGCGTGGAAGGGTCGCCGGGCGTCGACGTATGGGGGCGTACCCACGCATTTTATCGGGCGCGAGGATCTGCTGGCGAATAAGTCGGCCTCCGGGCGTCCTCAGGACCGACTGGACGTCGAAGCCCTGCGCCAGGAAGAGCCCGACGCGTAGGTAAAGGTTTCTCCAACCCGGCGCTTGGTCGCCAAGCCGCTGGTAGCAGCTCGGTTTCCGTGGAGGAAGACTTGTGAGCGTACCGCCGTTTAATATCGGAAATACCGCCTTCATGCTGATCTGCGCGAGCCTGGTCATGTTGATGACGCCGGGACTCGCGTTTTTCTATGGCGGATTGGTCGGTCGAAAGAATGTGCTGACGATCATGATCCAAAGTTTCATGTCGCTGGGCTGGACGACCGTCCTATGGTTTGCGTTCGGCTACTCGATGTGTTTCGGACCCGATTGGCACGGCATCGTCGGCAATCCGACGTACTATGCGTTCCTTCACGGCGTCACCCTGCAGACGATGTTTACCGGCAACGACGCCGGCATTCCGTTGATCGTCCACATCGCCTATCAGATGATGTTCGCGATCATCACGCCCGCGCTGATCACCGGCGCGTTCGCCAATCGCGTCACTTTCAAAGCCTATTTCTGGTTCTTAACTGTCTGGTTGATCTTCGTCTACTTCCCGTTCGTGCACATGCTCTGGAGTCCCGATGGATTCTTTGCGAAGTGGGGCGTTCTGGATTTTGCCGGCGGCATCGTCGTGCACGCATCGGCTGGATTTGCGGCGCTAGCGTCGGTGCTCTTCATCGGCCGCCGCGCGGTGGTCGAAAACAAGCCGCACAACATACCGCTCATCGCGCTGGGTACGGGGCTGCTTTGGTTTGGATGGTATGGCTTTAACGCCGGCTCGGAACTGCGGGTGGACGCGGTCACGGCGTCGGCGTTCTTAAACACCGATCTCGCGGCATCGTTCGCCGCAATCGTCTGGCTGTTGATTGAATGGGCCAACGGGCGGCAGCCGAAGTTCGTGGGGCTGCTGACCGGTGCGGTCGCGGGCCTTGCTACGATCACGCCTGCGGCCGGTTACGTTTCGCCGACGACGGCGGTCATCATCGGGATCCTGGCCGGCGCGGTCTGCTATTATGCCGTCGCCCTCAAGAATCGCTTGAAGTGGGACGACGCGCTGGATGTCTGGGGCGTGCACGGCGTCGGCGGATTCTTGGGCATCGTTCTCTTGGGCGTCTTCGCGTCGAAGCTGTGGAACGTCAATGGTGCCGACGGTCTGCTCGCGGGCAATCCGTCGTTCTTGGTCAAACAGCTGGTGGCCGCGATCGTGTGCAGTGCGTGGGCGTTTGTCTTCACCTACTGCGCGCTATGGATCATCAATCGTATGACCCCCGCTAAGGTCGATCCGCGCGCCGAAGAAACCGGCCTCGACATCGAACTGCACGGCGAAGAAGCCTACCCGTCGGGTCTCTGACCCGAACGGGCCGCGATTCGCGGTCTCTAGGAGCCTAGCGGCCTTGTAAGATACTCGCGATGACGTTGACCGTCAGCGCAACGATCGTCACGCTGTAACCGAACGAAATCAAGCCGTGCGCGAGCACCATGCGTCGAATGCGCGGCGCTGTGATTTGCACGTCGGAGACCTGAAACGTCATCCCGATGACGAACGAGAAGTACGCAAAGTCGTAGTAGCTTGGAGGGACCTCGCCGGGGAACTTCAGCCCGCCGTCGGCTCTGCTATCTCGATTGGCGTCGCGGTAGTACGCGTGCGCGTACCGAAACGTGAACGTGGTTTGAATCAGCAGCCAGCCCAGCACGACCGCGCCGAAGGCCAGCACGTAGGTCACGACGCGAGGGGCGCTGGCGATATGGCCGGCAGTTCCACCCAGAATCATCACGGCGGCCACCAGACCGGCAGCCACGCTGACGAGTACCAGGAAAAAGGCGACGTTGCGTCCGGGATCTTCGTTGGCAGCGTAACGCCGCGTGTGCGTCGGATCGCGATGCATAGCGAATAGCCACTCCGCGAGCAGGAGCACCAGGGCCCCGGCATCGTAGGCTGCCACGGCTCTCGCGACGTGCTCGGTCCTGGCCGGGATGACGAGCAGAACGACGCCCGCGACGGCAATCGACGCCGCGGCGCGCGCGAGGTATCCGTAGTTCTTCATCGACGCCCAGGTTACGCGGTCGCTCGAAAAAAGCCCGCGAATGACGTTCTAGGGGAAAAGGGAACGCTCGGTTGCCATGAAACGTTTCTTCTTCTCAGCGTCGCAATCGCGCGTTGCCTCCTGTTGCTCGAGGAAGGACTCGCTCGTGAAGAACCTACGCTCATTTCGCGCGGTCACGCCGGCGATTCTCTTGGCGCTGATCGCAGCGCTCGCGTCGTCGCTCGTGCGCGGACTTAATCAGAGGTTCCCTAGCCGCCACCTCCCGGAGATTGCGCGGCTGCAATGATCGCCGCGTAACCGTCGCTAGCGGGTGTCGCGACGCGCGTCAGGTTGGGATCGGTATCGAGATCGATATGATACAGACCGAAGTCGCTGTTTGCATCGAACGGCAGACCCCATTCGCGATTGGACGTGATACTCCAGCAAACGTACGCAACGATCGGCGAGCCTTTCTGTAAGGCGCGCTCGACTTCCTTAACGTGAGCGGCCACGTAATCGGCTCGTGAAAAGCCGTCGGCACTGGCGACGCATCCGTTCTCGATAACGACGATCGGCTTGCCGGGAAACCGGCGTTGCGCTTCTAGCAGGATCGCGTTGAGGAACTGCGGCCAAACCGGAGCGTTGGCGTAGCGGCACTCGCTGGCCGCTGCCAGACGTTGCAGTTGACTCGGACGCAACGACGGGACGCCCCAATAGTAATCCAGACCGACGTAGTCCAGCGTGCCGACGCATTCGGGCGGACACAAGAACGACGGCAGTTTACCCGCCATCCCGAGGTTCCACCAGTTTGCGCCCAGCAGGGTGGTGAAGAGCGCGATCGATTTGCGCAGCCCGTCGAACACGCGCAACAGCGAACGGGTCGCGCGAACGCGGCGGTCCCCCGTCAACTCTACAAAGCGAACGCGACCAACGTCGGTCCCGAAGATCCGTTTTGCGATGAGGCGAGCGAGATCGGGCTCCGTACCCCTGTAACCGCCCGTTCCGTCGCTCGTACAGAGCCCCTCGACGCCGGGATGCACGCCGACGCGCAGCGCTCCCCGCCTACGAACGGCCTGGATAGAATCATCGATCTCCTCTACGCCGCGCTTTGGACGGGCGCTCGGATTTCCAATATTTGCCACGGTCTTGCGATTTTGGGCGTCCGGCATACCGGGATGACGATCTTTCATTTCGCGAATCGTGAGGTCGACGAGATTGAGCAGGCCGCGGCTGCCCAGCGCCGTTGCAACGGCGATCGGTTGATCTGGACCGGGAAGTGGCGCGAGCGCAAAGCTGCCGACGGCATATTGCTGCAGGATCACATCGTCATCGAAGACGAGGTCGAGCGCGCCTGCGTGCAGCGCGTCCACCGCAGAGGCCGTATCGGCGAACCACACGATCGCGGCGGCTGGAAAATAACCGCCCGCCTTGGCACCGACCGGCGTTTGGGAAACCACGCCGACGCGGCCCCTGAACGTCTCGAGATTTTCGGGAACGGGCGTCGAGGCCGCATGTAATGCGGCGACGTGCGCGATGACGTACGGCTCGGAGAACAGCACGTCGCCCATGCGTGACTGCGTGATCGTGAGTTGGGCGATCGTAATATCGACGATACCCGAATCGATCAGGCGATGCTGGGAGAGGCGGCCGGCTTGAGCCAGCGCGCCCTGTGGCGAGTCGAGGTGCGTGGCACTGCGATCGGCCAGCCGCTGCAGCCAGCGCGGCAGTCCTAAGATCAACGGGTTGGCACCGACCTTCGAGCCGGGGCGCGCCACAAGGATCGCCGCACGCGCGCGCGCGTGCGCGCGAAAGAGATTGGGGATGAGCTGCAGCACGGCGCTCATCTGCTCTTGCGATGTGGCCAACGGCGGGAGTCCCGGCGGCATCGCGTAGGCTCGCATCCAAAAGCCCTTGATATATCCGTAGACGAGCTGGTTGGGCTCGTTGAGCGTGACGTAGTAGTCGATCGAATCGCCGAGGCGCTGCGCGACCACTGCCGCATACGCGCCCATACGCTGCGGAAAGCCCTCGTCCAGCATGCCCGCACCGTCGCCGGCGGCCTGTACGTGCAGGGGCCACGTGTTGTGATGGAGCGTGACGATCGTCGCCATACCGGCCGCGCGCACGTACTGCAAGACCCCGCGGTAATGTTCGAACGCAGCGTCGTCCCACGATCCGGGCTCGGGCTCCAGACGCGCCCAGGAAAGCGACAGGCGAAAGGCGCGGCATCCTAAACCCTGGGCCAGATCGACGTCCTCGCGATAGCGATTCCAAAAATCCGTCGCAGGGCCGCGCGGCGTGAGCCCGCGCACGCGTTCCCAGACGTCGCGAATGTCGTCGCGGCCGTCGTACGCTTCGCATTGATGGTCGGCGGTAGCGACGCCGAAGCGGAATCCATCCTCCATAGCCGCGGGGTTCGCGCCGAGTCGGGCCGAACGCTTTTCGCTACTATGAGATTCAGCAACAAGACCTGCATCGTGACCGGCGGCGGCTCGGGCATCGGACGCGCCACGTGTCTGCAAATGGCCGCGGAGGGCGGGCGCGTGGTGGTAGCAGATTTGCATTTGGAGACCGCGCAGGCGACGGCGACGCAGATCGCGGCGGCCGGCGGTCAGGCGATTGCGGTGGCCGTCGACGTCGGCAATTCGGCGCAGGTTCAAGCCGTGGTCGCCGCGGCGGTAAAAGCCTACGACAAGATCGACGTCATCGTGAACGACGCCGCGATGATGACCTTCACGCCGATTTTAGATATCGCCGAGGGCGATTTCTTCCACGTCATCGCGACGAACTTAGGCTCGGTCTTCCTCTTTGCTAAGTACGGCGTTCCGCACATGGCGCCGGGCTCCGCCATCGTCAACCTCAGTTCCGTCCACGCGCACGCCACGACGAAAAACGTCGTGCCTTACGCGTGCTCGAAAGGCGGCATCGAAGCGTTCACGCGCGGCTTCAGCCTCGAGATGGAAGAGAAGCAGATCCGCGTCAACTGCGTCGCGCCGGGCGCGGTCGACACGCCGATGCTCTGGGACAATCCCAACGTCAAGAGCGGCGTCGAGAAGGTCACCGGAGCGATCGGCAAACCCGAGCAACTCGCCGCCGCGATCTGTTTCCTGGCTTGCGACGACGCGAGCTTCGTCACCGGCACGACGCTGATCGTCGACGGCGGCCGTCTCGACGAACTCTAACCCGGCCGGGGTTACCCTGTCGTCAGCGAATCGCGAAGCGGAGCGTTACGGGCGTCGTAACGCGAACCGCGAAGGCGGCAGGGCCCTGCCCCATCTGCGGGTATGGAAGGCCATAGGTGGATTCGCACGACCCGCTGGCATCGAAGGGCGCGCTCACGATGGCGCTCAAAACTGCACCCAAGCGCAGCCCAAGGTCGCGCGCCGACGCGGCCGCCCGTTCGCGTGCACGACGGATGCCGTCGGCTCGCGAGGCTTCGGCCACCGCCGCGCAATCGTCGATACGCAGCGTAACCTGCGCGTTGCTGATCGACGCGTCCGTCTGCGTGCCCATCTCCGCAATCAACTGCGTCAACAGCGCAGGCGTCGGATGCGAGGACGAGCCATAAATTTGGGCGGTGCTTACGCGATTGCCGGTCTGCCCATCGTTGATCGGATCTTGAATCGAGTCGCGATCGGCGCCGGCGGCGACCAGCGCATCGACGATGGGCTGCAGCGTTGCGCTCGTGATCGCGGTTTGGTTCCGCTGCACGAGAAAGATCATAAACCGCAGGGTCGTGGGCGTTCCGCTGGCGCTGCCCATTGCGGTGACCGTGATCCCATCTTCTGATGAGCCAATCGCGCGCGCCGCTGGGGGGATCGACATGGGCTGGTTCATCTGTGCGGATGCGAGCGCCGGCACCGCAAGCAATCCAACGGCAACGACGCCGGCCAAGAGTCGATTCAAATGCCTCATCACGCATTCGTTCGGAGCGACGCCCCATGCGGCCTACGTTGGTGAGATGATGACCGCGGCATGGCTCATCCCAACTCGAACGAGGTGACGCCGAAGCAGCGTTCGAGCGAGAAGGGTGGCCGACCCGCCGTGTACATGCGCGCTGTTTCAAAGACCGGCTCCATGTTCGCGTCCCGGGCCAGATCTATCGCGGCCGCGTGGATCGACGGAACGTCGAGGTAGACGTCATCGGTTTTGTGGGCCTCTGCCTATCCGTTGCCTGCTGACGGCGGATGATTGTCGGATCAGCGGAAAGCGAATAAATCGAAGGCGACAACGATGCCGATGGCGGCGACGACGACACTTCCAACGATGGCCGCAGCCGGCGCCAGCGCGCGTGTTTGGGCTCGGCTCAACGCCGCGTTCACCGCGACATACCGGTAGGCGCCGTAGAGCCCGATGACGATGCCCGCCGTCGCCATCACGATTCCGAACTCCGTCGAAGAAACCCGACTGGGGATTGCCGCATGCGCCGCCAGGGACAACTCGCGCACGAAGAGCGAGAATCGCGCGATGACGAATCCGAAAGCGATGAACGATAACGCAGTTCGCAAATAGGCGAGAAACGTTCGCTCGTTGGCCAAAACGTCGGTAGGCCGCAGGTCCGACTGCTTCATAGCATTCCCCCTTCTGGTCTCGATGCCCGTATTCTTCCTGCCCCCGCAGCAGTCAGCGGCTGCACGCGACACCCACCTTGCTCATACGCGCATAGTACGACCGGTCGATCGGATTCTCCGTTTGAGAGTCGGAGGAACGCGACCACGTTGCAGGTTGCCACGCCGGACCTCCGTAACGATGAGGCCAGATTTTTGTCGCTTTTCTTCGACTTCTAGGGGATCTCTTGAAAACGCAACCGAGCAAAAATACGGCCGCCTCCGAAAAGGTTGACAAGCTGATCCGGGATACCGCCGACTGGCGTGGTGGCGTGCTCGCCAGGATTCGAAAGCTGTTGCTCGGCGCCGATGCGGGCATCGTCGAGGAGTGGAAGTGGATGGGCACGCCGACGTACTACAAGCTCGGTCTGATCTGCGTTATGAATCCGCACAAGGGCAAGGTGAAGCTGACCTTCGATCACGGCGCGGCATTTGAGGATCCGGACAAGCTTTTCAATGCAGGCCTCGAGGGCAACCAGCGACGAGCGATCGACTTTTTCGAGGGCGACAAAATCAACGAACGCGCCCTGAAAGCGCTCATCAAAGAAGCCTTGGCATACGACGCGCTCAAGGCCAAGAGCGCGGCGACCAAAAAGAAACCCACGGCTCGAACGTCAAGGTAGAACTGGGCCTAGGGAACCTCGATCTATTTGATCGGGCCCCTGATCGACGACGCCCACTTGATAGCGAGGCGCCAGACCGGTTGGCCGAATGAGGCGTTCGAGGCGGCCGAAACGGCGGACTCCCCCCGTCAGCCAGAGATAGGGCGAAATTTTCGGGTCCCGCACCAGCAGATCGAACGTTCCGAAGTGGGGATGGGCGGTTGCGGCGACATCGTAGCCGCTCCTGCTAGTCGACGCGGGAATACTTGGACGGCATGCCGCAGTTCAGCGGAGTAAATGGTCATCGCAAAGGCCTCCGCACCGTTGCCTTTAGCCGAGAACGAACACGACGCTCTCAGCTTTTCTAGCGCCCTCGCTCGGCGATCACGTAGCGGAAGACATTCTCTTGCCGGTATCCTCCGCTCGGTGTCTTGTATGGCTCAAGGGACGCGAATGCAGCGGCTTTGACTGCCGGCTCCCCTGCGTGTTGGATCGCTCGAATGAAGGGGCCAGCCGACGATATTCCGCGCCAAGCTGTGTCCGCGTCGGGATAGGCGAAAGCGCAGTTCACGGAACCCGATTCGATGGGCGACAGGTGCGCGTCGCGCATCAGATCCTCGATGATGCCGTCGCCCGAAAGTGCGAACGGCCCCGGTGCACCGGGCGGCGGCGGCGGCAGGCAAGATCCGGCGGCGCGTAAAGTCGCGGCATGCTCGCAATTTTCGGGAGGTCCCCAGGCGGCCATTGTCACGCGTCCACCGGGCTTGACGACGCGACGGGCCTCGCGCAGCGCTGCCGGTATCGATTCGGCGTATTGAAACGCGTTGAATCCGGTCACGACGTCGAATGTCCCGTTGTCATAGGGTAGCTGCTCCATGTCGCCCGCGCGATACGATACCGTCGACGACGCGTTACGTGCCAGGTCCAGCAGTCCCTCCGATGCATCGAACCCGTTCACGGTCGCGCCGCGTTGCGCCGCAATGCGAGTTGCGAGCCCAGAGCCGCAACCGATATCGAGAAGTTGCGTCCCCGGTTCGATCCTCAGCGCATCGAAGACGCCCTCATATAACTCCGCAAAAATCCGCTCTTGGATCGAGGACCAGTCCTTCGCTTTCGTGCCCCAAAGCGGTCCCTGCGTCGCTGCGGTTCCCATCGTTCGCGTCTCCTCTCCGGTGTAATAGAAATGTAACGGGGATTCTCCAATTAGAGGGTATTCTCCATATGGCCGCTCCTTTCGATTCCAGATTGCCGGTTTCCGGCCTTGCGTGGCTCGGCCCGGCAAGCGCGTATCCGCATGTACGTAGCGCAACCTTTGCCAGTGCATCGAGGTGGTCGCCCGTGCTGAAGTAGTTCGAACGGTTTCCAAGAGAAAAAGCGTCGCGTATGCGGGCACAGTCGGTGGGCCAATGAGAATCGAACTTTGAGAATACGTCCTGCCGAAACCTGCCATCTGTGTTGCACAGCGGGTTGCACGGAGCGCTACGTCACCTTCGCCGGTGAAGCCCGGAGTGGCTCCCGGCAACCCATACACGACCTGATCGGCTTTCAGAATTTCGCCGTTCTCCATCTAGCGCAGATGAGCTCGAGCGCTCATGGCAATCTTTATTCGCATAAGTTCTGCGGTCGACAACGTGCGTTGAAAACTTCCATCGGCAACGACAATCACGGCCTCATGACCGATGAGCCAATGGACCACGGGTGCTCTTGCCGCCGTGCTTCCCAGCCGAAGAGTGCGAACCCGGCGACTGTTTCCGGGAGATTCGGCCAGAGTTCGTGGATCCGCCAGCGTGATCCAAAAGACAGCGTTTGATCCACGCCCCTTGCCTGGGAGTGTGTACGCAATGTTAATTATATTTGGCGTAGACAGCAGCTTCAACGGCGTCGCGCCCTCGGGTAACCCGGCCGGGAGCACGACCTGAAAATCTGCACGTTGCGCGGCCGCGCGAATGTCGCCAGTGGTTGGGCTTTCCTTGTAGCCCAGCTTTTGGGTCGTGGATAACGCCATGCTCATCCCCCCGGAGGGGTTGAACGATATGTGCGCGCCACTCCACACTTCAGCGGCCGCGGCAACGGCGACGAGTGATACGCCAGCCAGCAATGCGGTCATGATTCCCTTCCACTGACTTTCCGACCTGGGCGCTTGACGATTTTTAGCAGCCTGCAGAACTGCGACGAGCGGGATCTCCGGAACGGCAATGAGCTCGCGCGCGGTCTTGCAGCGAGCGACGAAATTAGATTGCATTTAGGTGTACCTCGTTAGAAGTTTCGGGTGTATGTTCGTACTCGACTAGAAATGGGCGCAAGCGTCGCTTTGCGATCATGAGATGGAAGCGCACGGCGCCATCGGTTGTCCGCAGGACCGAAGCGATCTCGCGACTGGAGAGGTCTTCAAAATATCGGAGTACAACGATCTCGCGCAAACGTTGAGGTAAAGCTGACAGAGCTCGCCAAACATCGATTGCAACGTTTTCGTCGGTGGCATTCGACGCCGTTTCAATAGTGGGTTTAATTCGAGACTGGCGGCGTCTATACTGAGATGCTGCGCGAACCACGATCCGATAGAACCAAACGCGGAACGCGGCAGCGCGGCGCAGTGAGACGAGCGTCTGGCACAGGATGATGCAAGCCTCTTGAGCCACATCTTGCGCGCTCTGCGGATCGCCCAGGATTGCGCGCGCCAATCGAAAGGCATCCGGCCAGACGGCTTTCAGCAGTCGTTCCATTTGGACCCGGTCGCCGTCTTTGGCAGCCTCGACGATTTCCGTCGGCACTTGGGCCATTTGAGTCCTCCATCGGGGTTTGCTTCTTACCTTACAGAGCCGCCGCGACAACGGTTTGTTAGCGAAAGCCCCGAAGTTTCCGGGCTAAATGGATGGCCGTCTTCCCAGCTGGCGCTGCCGTCTGTGTTGCACGGTGTGTTGCACGGAGCAACAGTCAAACGCCTAACGGTTTACAGAGGTCGGCGGTGGTCGCCTGTGGCGTCGATTCGGATGAAATCGGTCGCCTAAGGTTGCCAAGAATCCGGTGAGGTCGCCGCGGATGGCTACCAAATGGCAACCGCTTTTAATCAAAAGATCGCTCCGCCTCTGCCCTTCCAGGCGAACAGGGACGATCTCGTCGGCCACCGCGATTGCGGTCACTTTGCCCGCAGGCTCCGGCCTTGCCTCGGTTCTACGAGACTTAGCCGGGAGGGGACCTCCCCAGTTGGCGGATGGAACCAGAGGGCAACCAAATACGTTTGCCCGGTGAGTAGCAGAGTCTGTCGTAAGGAGCACGCTATCAAAATTATCGTCACCATCGCCGCCTTTGCCCTTGCAGTGGTCGCCGTCACGGCATCGGCGCCGGCAG
>DATCDS010000086.1:0-7003 GCA_036510515.1 Vulcanimicrobiaceae bacterium | reverse complement strand
TTCGAGCCGGCGATCGCGCGTTTCCCGGGGGAGGCGTTACGCGAAGAGATTCGCGCCACGCTGGCAGCTAAGGCCGGATGATTCGCGACGACTTTCCCATCCTAAAGACGACCACGTCGCGCGGTAAGCCGCTGGTCTACTTAGATTCCGCTGCGACATCTCAGAAACCCAAGGTCGTCATCGACGCGTTGGTCGACTACTACGAAAACTATAACGCCAACATCCATCGCGGCGTCTACGAGATCGCCGCACGAGCCACCGACGCGTTCGAAGAGGCTCGCGCCAAGGTCGCGGCCTTCATCGGAGCCCAATCCGACGAGTTGATCTGGACGCGCAACACGACCGAAGCCATCAACCTGGTCGCGTATTCGTGGGGCCTAACCAACCTCCACCCAGGCGACGCGATCCTAACATCCCAACTCGAGCATCATTCTAACCTCGTGCCCTGGCAGCTGCTAGCGGCCAAAACCGGTGCGACGCTGCGCTTCATTCCGGTCGACGACCGTGGTTTGCACGTGCTCGACGATCTCGACTCGCTCTTGGACGGCGCGAAACTCGTCGCCTTAGCGCACGTCAGCAACACGCTGGGTACGATCGCTCCGCTCGACCGGATCGTTCCCAAAGCGCGCGCGGCCGGCGCGGTCGTCATGATCGACGGCGCGCAATCCGCGCCGCACATGGCCGTCGACGTCAAGGCGCTCGACGTCGACTTCTACGCCATCAGCGGCCACAAGATGCTGGCGCCGACCGGTATCGGCGCGCTCTACGGCCGGCGCGCGCTGCTCGAAGCGATGCCGCCGTTCTTGGCCGGCGGCGACATGATCCGCCGCGTCAAGTATGAGACCACGACGTTCAACGACGTACCCTGGAAGTTCGAAGCCGGCACCGGCAATGTCGCCGATGCCATCGGTTTCGGCGTCGCGGTCGACTATTTAAGCGACGTCGGCATGGACGCCGTCCGCAGGCACGAGCAAGACTTGCTCGCCTACGCATTGGAACGCCTGGCGCCGCTGGAACGGCGAGGCTTGGCCATCTACGGCCCAAAGAACCCCGCGCTGATCTCGGGCGTGCTGTCGTTCAATTTTGCCGACATTCACGCGCACGACCTGGCCTCGATTCTGGACACCCAAGGCATCTGCATCCGCGCGGGACATCACTGCACGATGCCGCTCATGGAAAAGATGGGCTGGCCGGCGACCGCGCGCGCCTCGTTTTATCTCTACAACGAACGCGACGACGTCGACGCGCTGGTCGCGGGGTTGGAAAAGGCTGCCCAAGTCTTCAAACTCGAGCGACCCTCTCCGATCACGGCTTAGCCCGCGTCTTAGTTCGCGGTCGTGACGTCGGTGGACATCGTCACCACGGTCGATTGCGTCTGCGGATAGAGTGCAAGCTGCCCGTTGAGCAGCGACAGCGCCTGCGCGGGCGTATTATCCAGCCCCGCACAACCCGAACCGCACGAACCGACCTGGGTCATCACCGCCGCAAACGTTAGGGGCGTGCCCGCCGTCGCCATCCCCACGGCAATCTGGCTCCACTGTTTGGCGGTCGCTCCGCTGGTGTTGTAGATCTCTGGCAACGCACGCACGTTGGGTCCGGCGCCGCCGCCGACGTATCCGACGTCCGCCTGCGTCCAGCCGACGCTCCCGCAGATTGCCGTCGCCGAGTACGAGGTTTGCGAGCACCCGCCCGCGTCGCCGTAATCGTAGATCGGAATCGTGTTGGTCTGCGCGACGTAGGCATCCAGCCAGGCGCGCGTGACCGTCGGCGATCCCCATCCCGTTTCCATGTCATTGGCGGCCGCAACGGTTTCGTTCGGGTAGGCCTTGCTCGCGACGTACGCGTCGAGTTGCGCGATCATCTGCGCCCACGCAACGGCGTGAGCGGCCGTCACGTGACTGCCGAAGTTGGACGTCCCGATTGCTAGAATCAAATGATTGGCTGCGGGCTCGTTGCAGCGCGCGTAACCGTCGAGGTATCCCTGCGCCGCCGCTTGAATTTGCGCGTCGGTCACGAACGGGTTTCCCACACCGTAGTCCGAGGTGCCCAAGCTAACCCCATCGGTGTAGGGTTCGCCATAATCCAAAACGACCAGACCCGACGCGGCTTGATCGCCGACGCCTTGCGCCATCTGACAACCTTCGGCATTCGTAACGGTTGGATCGACGGTTCCCATGTAGCGAGAGATCGTCGCCTGGCTATTGAGATAGGACGCCGATGTCGTCGGCGTCGGCGTGGGAGCGGGCGTCGTGCCGGCCGGCGGCCCGCTTGGTGGGGTCGCTCCGGAGCCCCCGCCGCCGCATGCAACCAGCGCCACCGTCATCGCGACGATCGGACCCAACTTTTTCGTCATTGCAAACCCTCTCATGTCGAAAAAAAGGAAAAGCGCAGGGCGCCGCACGCGCTCCTCCGCTCGGACGCAATCTTAGACATGACGGGAACTTTCCCCTTATTTGCAGAAGAACAACCCAGCGTATGGACGATTTTTATCGCGACTACATCCTGGACCACTACCGGAATCCGCGAAACTTCGGAACGCTGGACGTTGCCGATGCGTCCGCGGAAGACGTCAACCCGTTGTGCGGCGATCAGATTCGCATGGAACTACGCGTAGACGACAGCGGCGCGATCTCCGATATCCGTTTTTCCGGCAAGGGCTGTGCGATTAGCCAAGCGTCGGCGTCGATGTTGACCGAAACCGTCAAGGGCATGAACCTCGCCGACGTCGCGCGGCTCTCCAAAGAAGCCGTGCTCGAAAACGTCGGCATCGGCATCAGCCCGACGCGCATGAAGTGCGCGATGCTCGGCCTGCGCGTCCTCAAGAGCGCGGCGATCGGTGAGATCGCCAGCTGGCCGCACGAGGACACTCCGTAAGAAAGCGTGTGGAACACCAGCACCTGCGCCCGAAGGATTGGGACGCAGTAGCCGCCGATCCGGCGTTCGCACAATTGTTACGCACGAAGCGACGGTTCGTCGTTCCGGCCACGACGTTCTTCGCGTTGTATTATTTCTCGTTACCGGTCCTGGTGGGCGCGTTTCCGGCCCTCGCGCGCCGGCCCGTTTGGGGCGATCTGACGTTGGCGTATGCCTTCGCGTTCTCGCAGTTCGCGATGGCGTGGGTGCTCTTGGCACTGTATGTGTGGCGCGCGAGAGCGTTCGACGCGCTCCAAGCGCGCGTGATCGAGAACGTCGCACGAGATTTGAAAACGCCGTGACGCCCAGCCTGGGGATGTTCTGCCTCTTCATGATCGCGACGCTGCTTATTACGGTCTGGGCTTCTGCGCGCAACACGACGAGCAAGGGCTTCTACACCGCCGACCGCGAGATCGGCGCCGCGCACAACGGCTGGGCGATCGCGGGCGACTACATGTCGGCGGCATCCTTCTTGGGGATTACCGGGCTCATCGCGTTCTATGGATTCGATGGATTCATGTACTCGGTCGGGTGGCTCGTCGCATATCTGACCGTGCTCTTCTTGGTCGCGGAGCCGTCGCGCAACGTCGGCAAGTATACGATGGGCGACTTGATCTCGTTTCGGTTGCGCGGTCATCCGGTACGCGCGGCCGCCGCCGCCTCGACGCTGGTCATCGCGTTGATCTACATGGTCGCGCAGATAGTTGGGGCGGGCTCGGTCATCAACCTCTTGATCCCACAGCTCGACTCCGCCACGACGATCGTCGCGGTGGGAATCATCATGCTCGTCTACGTGGTGTTCGGCGGGATGCTGGCAACGACGTGGGTACAGATCGTCAAGGCGGCGCTGCTGATGGCGGCATCGCTGGCGATGAGCTTCTTGGTCCTGCTGCATTTCGGGTTTTCGCTGCCGGCGTTCTTCCATGCCGCCGCTCACGTCCACGTCGTCGGAACGTCCGCGACGCACAACCTCCTGCAGCCCGGCCTGCGTTTTTCCGGTGCGATCGGAAAGCTGGATCTCATTTCGCTCGGCCTCGCGCTGGTCTTGGGCACGGCCGGCCTGCCGCACGTCCTGATGCGTTTCTATACTGTGCCCAGCGCTAAGGCCGCACGCGCGTCGGTCGCCTGGGCGATGGCCGTGATCGGCGTTTTTTACCTTACGACGACGTTTATGGGGCTGGGCGCCGCAACGCTGATCGGACCGCAGCGCATCGGCATCCATCTCCGAGATGCGCAGGCGCTGGAATATATCGCTCACCACACCGCGCAGGCGCACGAGCTCAACGCGGAGTTCGCGCGCGACCACTACCTCGTTCCGCAAACCAACACCAACCTCGCGGCGCCGTTGCTCGCCCGCGAGCTCGGCGGCGATTTGTTCATGTCCTTCGTCGTAGCGATCGCCTTCGCCACGATCCTAGCCGTCGTCGCGGGGCTAACGATCTCGGCGTCTTCGGCGATCGCTCACGACGTCTGGTGGAATATCGTTCGCGCGGGCCGAGGCGACGAGCGCGAGCAGGTCGTCGTAGCGCGGACCGTTGCGTTGGTCGTCGGCGCGCTGGCGATCCTGCTTTCGCTGGGCTTGCGCTCGCTCAACGTCGCGTTCTTGGTCGGGCTCGCGTTTGCCGTCGCCGCGAGCGCCAACGTGCCGGTCATCGTGCTTTCGCTTTTCTGGCGACGCTTTAACCGCGCCGGAGCGCTGGCTGGGATGACCGTCGGCCTGGCTTCATCGGTAGTCTTCATCGCGATTTCGCCGGCGGTGATGGCCCATCCGATCTTTCCGCTGGAAAACCCGGGATTGGTCTCGATTCCGCTCGCGTTCCTCGCCGCCGTTCTGGGCTCGCTCCTCACCCACGACCCTGCGTCGCAAGCCGCCTTCAACGAACTGAACGTCCGCGCCAATACGGGCATTGGCGCCGAAATCTAGGGAACCTCAGGTTCCTAGGGTTTGATGGCGGTGTGATCGGTGATGACCGCACCGCCCGGCATGACATCGACGGTGAACGTCACGAAGTATTCGCCGCCGTCGGTCGTGAGATCCGTATCGACCTTGTACGTTCCGTCGGCATTTTGCGCGATGCGCAGCGAGGTCAGATGCGCCGAAGCGTTCATAAACGACGATTCGGTGGGAGAACCCGTCGCCAGATACGATCGCGCCCGCGCGGTGTTGCCGCGCGCGAGCGCGTCGAGATAGAGCCGCACGACCGCGGCCGCGCGATCGCCTGGCCCTTCGGGCGCCGCGTGGATCGATGGTTTGGGAAGTGGTTTGGGCGCCGGCGAGGGCGGCTTGGTCGCAAGCGTCTTGCGGGGCGTCGGCAGGCGCGCGGGCGTCGGCAGCGCGCTGGAACGTACTTTGGGCGACGGTTTAGCAGACGGCTCGGAAAACGGCTTGGGAGATGGCTGGCGCCCGAGCGTCGGCGCGACGCTGGCAACGGGCGTTGCAGTGGGCACCGACGGCGCGGTCGGCGTCGGCGCGCTGGTCGGCTTGGGCGTCGGTTTGGGCTTGGGAGTTGGAGACGGCGCGAGCGACATCCGCGGGGTCGTCGACGGCACGGGCGTCACGACGATCGTCGGCAACGGGGTCGGACCGGCACCGGCAGCCGTTTTCGCACCGAACACGTGCGCCAATACCGCACCCAGCAACAGGCCGACCAGAACGACGACGACGATCAATGCGACCATCGAGAGCCATCCGCCGCCCTCGTCTCCCGCACCGTCGTCCAGCCGGCGGCGGCGCGGCGAATAACTCACGTGCGGGCGGCCAGACGGCGCGAGATCGACATTGAGGAGTACCGTACTCCCCGCTGGCAGGCGGCTCCTCGAACTTCGCCAAAACTCGCAGACGTGATCCGTATCCGGGTTCCGCTGGATCTCCACGCCGTCGCTGCGGACGGCTCGGCGGCGTTCGCCCTAGCGACGCCGTTGCGCGTGCGCGAGTTGCTCGCGATGGCCGTGCGCGAAGCAATCGGCGCGCTGGCGCCTGCCGACAAATTTCACCGCAGCGTGCGCGGCACGCTGGCCGGGTTCGAACGCGGAGACTTCGACGTGACCGTCGATGGCCGCGCCGTACGCGATGCCGACGTGGTGGTCGTGTGCCAAGGCTGCGCCGACGTCCGCTTCTTCCTGCGCGTTCCTCGTGCGGCCCGTCGCCCCGTAAACCGCAGCGCAGACTCCTGACGTCGTGCCCCCGCCCTCGCCGTTCGGCGCGCTCGTAGCGCGCGCGGTCCGTCTATGCGCGCGCAGATGGGCGTTCTATCTCGCGGCAGCGGCCGTCGCGTTCGGCTTGCAGGCTGCGTTCCTCTTGGTTCGCGGACTGCACTACCCGGAGATTATCGGTGGACTCATTGTCGGGCCGCTGCTGGCGCTCGTCGTCTTCGCCTTCGCCGGCTGCGATGCTACCGGCGAGCAGGTACTACCCGCAGCGCGCTGGGGACGCGTTCTCGAACGCAGTTGGGCCGTTATCGTGATCGACCTCGTTTCCGCCGCGCTGACGCTCTTGGCGATCGACGTGGGTTCTTCGGATCCGGGCTGGATCGTGCTGGGGGCGCTCGCATACGGCCTGCTGGCGCTGACGATCTTCGCCGACGTCAACGCGGCGCTGGAGCCGAACCTTTCGGCGTGGTGGCTGATTCCGCGATCGTTTCAACGCAGCGCCCAGTTAGCCACACAGCGCCACAACGTCTTCCTCACGCTCACCCTGCTCGCGACCTACATACTCGTCGACCTGGGCACCATCGTGCTATCCGAGGGGTTCGCCGCGATGCACCCGCCCGCTTCGGATTGGTGGCTCATCGGTCTCGAAACGGTGGTAAGCGTCCCCTATGCGGCACTCGTCCTGATGGTCTACTTCGAATGTTTGGCACGCGAAAAGGCGGCGGCCAACGGCAATCGCGACTGATCGCCACGTTCGATCAGTTCGGCGAAGAGGGCGTTGGGCCACGCAAAATCGTCGCGTGTGTAATGGGTCGGGTTGTCGAGGGAGTGAAGCTGGCTCGGTCCGGTGGACAGTATTTCATTGGACATCAGGCGGCTTGATTCCGTCGTTCGAACTCGGCTGGGGATAACATGCCGAGTGCGGTGTGCCGGCGGTGCG
>DATCDS010000085.1:0-6158 GCA_036510515.1 Vulcanimicrobiaceae bacterium | reverse complement strand
CTTCGCCCGCCAGCATGACGCCGGCCTTTACCATTTGCTCGTTAAACGCGCCCATCTCGGTGAGTTGGTCGGTGGTCGGCAGAACGCCCGACTCGGACTCTTTGGTGGCCTTCACGAATACAATAAATCGCATGTCGTTCTCCTTATCGGTGGGGTGTGTTCCTACCTATACGTCGAACGGCGGCCCCCAAATCGACACGGCGATCGACTATTTTCCGGCGCGGCCCCAAACCCGTGCCCTCCTCCGTCGCTGGATCGTTCGGGACAATATCGACCACCATCGACGCCCGGGCAAGAGGCGAGGGAGCCATCGCGCAGCAGCGAATCCATCCGCATGATTACCGCTCGCGATCCTTCGGCTGAAGAACGCGCGAAGATCGTTCGGAAGATCGTTCGTTCGATACGCGGGATGGCCATCAACTGCGTGGTTTTGGCGGTTGCTTTCGCCGTCACTGGTTTCATCGAACTGCGTCGGACGCCGGGCGACAGGTTCGCTATCGCCCAACTGGCAATCGCCGCAGGTGCCGTTTTCGCGGCCCTACGCGCTTGGCTGATTGCCAAAAAGTTCGCACACCAAGCGAGTGGCTCCATATGATTACCGGCCGCGGGCAAACTCGGCAGACGCGGGCGAAAACGGTTGGCGAGCTCCGATTCCAAACGGTCCTGTTCCTGATTTTGGCGGTCCTTTGGGTCGTTGACGGCGTGCGCGAGCACGCGCGCTGGCCGAAGGACGACCTTGGGATTATCCAGATCATCTTATCTCCGTTCGCGCTGATCGTAGCAATCGTTGCGTGGCGACGAATGCGTGAGATAGCACGTGAGATAAATCACGAAGAGCGGTTGAAGTGATCGGCAGGGGCATTGCATTGTTGAGGCTCGATCACGTTCAATTGGCGATGCCGGCAGGCGGAGAGGAAGCGGCGCGCGCTTTCTATGGCACGGTACTCGGACTCGATGAAGTTCCTAAGCCGTCCGAGCTTGCGAAGCGCGGCGGAGCGTGGTTTCGACAGGGGGAGATCGTGCTGCACGTCGGGGTGGACGAGGCGTTCGTTCCGGCGCGAAAGGCGCATCCCGCGTTTCGGTGCGCCGACTACGATGAATTTCTGAAGCGTTTATCGGCCCACGGAATTGCGATTGCGCCCGACGCGGTGGCGTTTGGGGGCAATCGGCACTGCTACATTGCGGATCCCTTTGGAAATCGCATCGAACTTATCGAGAGTTAACTGCCGTGACTTTCAAGTGTACCTTCGAGGAAGCCGACTTGATAGAGCCTCAGGCGGTCGAAATGGGCGGAATCGTTAATGACGGTGGCCCTATGCGGCGCAGCGGCGTCGATCCATCTCACGATCACGACGTCTCGACGTTCGCGAGCTCGCCGTCCGCGAGCTCGCCGTCCGACGATATTCCGCCACTGCCGAACGAGAAAATGTCGCTTGCGCGCGGTGCTGGCTGTCAGGGGAAACACGCGACGAGGATGGCGATGTCGTCTTGAGGCTTTCCGCCGCAGAAATCGTGGGTTGAGTTTAGAAGCGCGTTGGCTTGTTCTTGAGCTGAAAGATTGCGACTGGATTCAACCCACGACATCACCTCTGCGCGCTCGATGAATCTGCCGTCGGGGCAGCGCGCTTCCGTAACGCCGTCCGTTGTGACCACCAGCGTCGAACCGCCGGGCGGCAAATAAACCAGACGCTGGTGAAAAAGCTTATTATCCTCAAAGACGCCGACGATCGGTGCGGTTGGCGGTAGCACTTGGGCCGGGCGGTTTGGGCTCAAGAGCAGAACGGGATCGTGCCCGGCCGACGCATAGGTCATCACGCGGTGCTCTTGATCGATGGTTCCAAGGAAGACGCTGACGAACGAATCCGAGTCTTCCGGATCGAACGTCGATGTCTCGATATACAGCAGATTGAGATTTCGCAGAACCTGCGCGGGCGTCAGTCCCGACGACACGTACGCGCGTAGCCCATACTTCACCATCGCCGCGCGAGCCGCCGCTTTGGCTCCTTTGCCCGAGATGTCGGCGACGGAAACGGCGACCGATCCGTTGTTGAACTGATAGACATCGATAAGATCGCCGCCGACCCGCACGTCGTCTTCGGCAAGGATATACGCGGTGCCGATATCGACGCCGGGAATGGACGGAAAGCTCTGCGCGTAGAGATGATCCACGAGGATCCGTGCGGCCGTATACGGAGTCGCTTCCAGCACGCCGTTACTCATGGCGCACTCCAAAGTCCGGATCGGTGTAGCAACCCGTGCGAATCGAGTGCCGAAGACCGGCCAGCATCTTAGCCGCGCCGTTGCGGCTTGATATCACGCCGCTCGCGCCAGCCAGATGGCATCGCTTTGCCGACGCGTTCTTGAGCTCTGACGATACGATCGCGATCGCGCAGTCCGGCAGTACGAACCGCAGCTGGCGGATCGATTCGATCTTGTCGCTTTGGAGATGATCGAAATCGATCATCAATACCAGCGGGGCGTAGGTGCCCATTTTTGCAACGCCCAGGCTGTCCGATCGCTGCGGCCGGTCGTACCCGGCTTCTACGAGAATATCGCTTAAGAGGTCTGCTACGTAATCATCTGCGCTCAAGACGGCCGATCTCATGTGGTCCATAGGCTCCTGCCCTGTTGCCCCATCCCGACGGGGCGCGGGCCTTGGGGATGGCGGACGCGCCCTCGTCAGGAAGGGGCAGTGCCTATCCTCTCACGAATTCTCAAGACTCGTAACCGTGGAAATGGTGGATAGGCCCGCTCTTGAATCTAGATAAACGTAGCCGCCTTTACGAGGCGGACCTCAGTGCGATCGATACGCTCTCCGAAGGCGACCCGGCCCGCGACCTCATCGCGGAGATTCTGAGCATCGTGCGGGTTTCGCACTGGAGTTTCGCCCGGTTTAAGGGCAACGGATCGGACCAGTTACTGCTGCCCGAGAACGGCGAGAATCGGCGCGAGGAGTTCGAGCATCTTCGGCAGGAGTTTGTGCTGCAGCGCGAGCGGACGACCAAGGGCCCCCGGATGGCCGCGGCCCTTTCCACCTTCGAAGGGTCTTTCGTCAGCGGGATCACGCTCGTCTTTGCCGATATGCGCCGGGAGTTCGGGGTCTTGAGCCTGCTGCGGACCGAGGAGCTCGAGCCGTTCACGTCCGTCGAGATTCAGGCGCTCGCCCTCGCGCTGGACGCGTCAACCGACCGGCTTTCGGGGCTTGCCCTCGCCGAAGCACCCTACGGCGATACCCTGGACACCTTCGATCAACCCACGATGCTAGTGCTGGATCGCGACCTCAAGGTCGTGCTGACCTGGGACGGTCAAGAGGGGCGCGATGCGGCACTGACCGAGCTTCACGCGCGCCTCGCGCAGCGCTTGCCGCCGATCATTGAGGAGACCGTCCGCGACCTGATCGCTTCGTGGACGGCCGACCCGACGACGCAAGCGTCCGGCGTGGCCCACCCCGTGCCGTTCCTTACGGTCCGCACGCAGCCGCTTTCCGGGCCCACGGGGCTGTTCGTTGGCGTCTTGCTCGAACGGCCGCCCAGCGATCGCGTTTTCAACAACGCCGCGCGCGCGTTTCGCCTCTCGCCGCGCGAGTTGGAAACGCTCGCGCTGCTGCTGCAGGGCACGACGTTGAGCGAGGTCGGTAAGAAGATGAACATCACGGTCTCAACGGTGCAAGATCACATCAAGAACATGTTGGAGAAGACGGGCTCGCGCAACCGTTCCGAACTGATCGCCAAACTCCTGAGCCGACGCCCCAGCGCGACCAAACCGCCGTAGCCATCCCTCTCCAAGGAGTAACCGTTGAAACTTGTTACCGTTATAGACGCAAAGGCGCTTGAAAGCGCAAAGCTGATCGCCGAGTCCAACGAGTTCGCGATCTACGACATGAGCAGTGACACGTACGCCTTGGTTCACCGTCACGCCGCCGTCGAATGGCAGGCGATCACGATCTCCGGCGACGCCCTGTTCCGCATTCAGGAAATACTAGCGCAGGCGACCCGCACGCTCTACCGCGACGTCGCATCCGATCTCTCCAAAAAAGGCCGCCCCTCGGCGTAACGCGTTCTGCGGTTATTGCCAGGTGGTGACGATCTGCTTGGCGAGATTGGCGGTGAGGAGGTGGGCGGCGTTGTCGTCGCTCCAACTGCGGTCTGTGTTGTCGTAGGTGAAGACGGAGATAACGATTGGGCCGTTGCTGGCGTAGACGATGGCGACGTCGTTGCGGATGGGATCGTCGGCGCCGGTCTTATTCGCGACGACGAGATGCGGATCCAGATATCGCGGGATACCGGATCGATCTTCTTGATCTTTGAGCATGCCT
This sequence comes from Vulcanimicrobiaceae bacterium, assembly GCA_036510515.1. GTDB lineage: Bacteria > Vulcanimicrobiota > Vulcanimicrobiia > Vulcanimicrobiales > Vulcanimicrobiaceae > JALYSX01. The sequence continues at coordinate 1,843 of DATCDS010000085.1, read as the reverse complement.
AACGCGACCGCGCAGACCTGGCGGTCTTGCGCGGTCGGCGGGGTGTGCGAACCGGGCGCGTCGAGGTCGCAGTTCGCAAAGCGGGTCATGACCGCCGCCATTTCGCGAGCGGTCGTTTTGCCCAAGCCGAACTGCTTTTGATCGGCAGGCTCGGGGCCGGTTGCGGGTTCGAATACCTTCTTGTAGAGCCACGTGTTCTGCAGACCCATCCACGCGATGCGGTCGTCGATCGCCGTTAAGCCGAGACGATCGATGACGAGATTGGTGCCGCTGTTGTCGCTGACGACGACCATCATCGTCAGCGCATCTTTGAGCGTGAGGGTCAGCGGCGTGTCGAAGAGGCTCAGCACGCCCGAACCGGGGACTTGGCCGGCTTTGGTCAGCGTCACGCGATCGTCCAGCCGAACCTTGCCTTCCTCGATTTGTTTGAGCGCTTCAAAGAGGATCGTGAGCTTGATGACCGATGCCGTGGGTACGGGCCTGTCGGCATCGATTGCGATGGACTTTCCGCTGCGCAGATCGGTGGCGTAAAGGGCGACCTTTCCCGAGTAGGCATCGACCATCGATTGGAGTTGCGTTTGCAGCCGTGCATCCGTGCCGGCAAACGCGGGCGCACAGAAGATGAGGCAAAGTAGAAGGGCAAGGACGTAGCGCATCCTAGCGTTGTGCCGGTGGCCCGGGCGGGTTCGGCCGCGGCTCCGGTTGCGGCGGCGGTTGCGGAGGCTCGGGCGGCGGAGGCGCGGGCGGGTTATTCTCCGGCGCGGGGGCCGGTACCGGGACCGGCGGATCCACGTTTTGCGTCGGGGGCACGGCGGGAACGGGGCGCTGCGTCGGACGAGTCAGACGGGCCGGCAACGTTGTTTTGGTTGACGGCGGAAGCTGGGGCACGTGGAGCGGCTGCGGGGGCGTCGTATGCGTTTGCCTCGGCGATCCTCGCGGAAACCACGGCAGGCCGGTCGGCCGCGGCGCGGGACTGGGCACCACGATGCTTCCCGGCGGCGGCGTCGGAGCCACGAGTTTGACGGGGGGCGTGGGCTGCGCGTGGTGTCGCGGAGCGCAATCGCTGCCGCGGTGATGCCCACGCACGATGTCGGTGCTCACGTTTTGTTCGATATCCGGCGTGTATTGCCAAAAGCACATCGGCGCGCGAGCCGACGACGAGGTCCTGCTGAAGTTGCGGGGACATGGCCTGCAGGCAAACGTAGGTTTTGCGTCGGTGCCGGCGGCGGGCGACGGGCAGGGAATCGGCGTTAGTGTTTGCCCGACGACCGTCGTCGTCTCGGTTGTGACGAACGACCGACACGTACCCGCGAAGGCGGCGCCGGTACCGGCGAGGATGAACCCGATCGACATGGCAATCGCGACGAGCACGCGCATGGAGCACCTCCTGGGACACTAGCCTAGCACACCTACCTACCCTCCCGACATTGCCCCGATGATTAGAAAAGGCTCAGAACCCGAGGAGACCGCGTCGGGCAGATCGGCATCGGGCGACTCGTGCGAGAGGTCGCGACGTGCTGCAAAAAACCGAATGAAGGGGCGGCGTTGCAGGGTCACGCGATCGCGGATCGTTCCGCGCAGCGTCGGGTGCGCGGATTCGATCGCATCGAGGACCGAGCGTTGGGTGGCGCGGCCCTCCACGTCGATGCGGACCTCGCTTCCCAAACGCGCCAGCGCTCGCAGATGCGCCGGCAAGACGACGCGAATCACGCCAGCGTCTGCACTTCGACCGAGAGTACCGGCGGAAGATCGCGAACGATCGGCGCCCAATGATCGCCGGCATCGGCCGACGCGTAGACTTGTCCGCCGGTGGTCCCGAAATACACGCCGCAAGAATCCAGGG